>JAEIOG010000150.1 GCA_016342495.1 Phycisphaerae bacterium | reverse complement strand
ATTCGATTAGAGTAAAACCGTTCTTTTTAATTTTCAGCATCTTTAAAATCCTTATTTTTATGTAAAACCTACATTAGTTGCTTGCACATTTCAGGTAACTGCTTTAAATCAATTTTTTAGACAATATTAATCTGGTTTTTATGATTTTTCTGCTTTTTAGATTTAGTTAAATGGTTTATACTTGATAGAGCGTTAAGCTTGGAGCTGGGCATCTGTGTAGGGTGTTTAGGTGTAAACTTTTGGAATAAAAGAGTTTATGTGGGTCACGGTAGGTTTGCCTGAAGGTTTAAAAGTTAATACTGGGAAAATATGTCAAATTTATATCCAATTTTTACAAATTTAAGAGGTCGCGATGTTCTTGTCGTAGGTGGTGGTACCATCGCTTCGCACAAGGTGCAGGCTTTGCTTGATGCCGGAGCTAAAATAAAACTTGTCAGCCCAGTTGTGTGTCAGTGTCTGACCGATCTTGCGGACAATGACCAGCTGGAGATTCATACCAGGGCCTATGAAAGCAGTGATATGCAGGATGTTTTCCTGGTGATAGCGGCTGTTCCGGATGGTCCTCTTGCCCGGTTGATTGCTGGCGATGCCGAAAAAAAACATATTTTATGTAATATTGTCGATTGTACTGAGCTATGTAGTTTTCAGGTGCCTTCTGTAGTTCGCAATGGCTTATTGCAGGTGGCGGTCTCAACTTCCGGGGCCAGCCCGGCTTTAGCGAAAAAAATCAGGAAGGAACTTACTGAAAAATATGGCTCTGCTTATGATGAGCTGCTTGGGATTATGCAGTCGCTACGAAAGAGATTGAAATCGGAATACCCTGATGATCAACCACTGCGGGCGGCGATAATGGAAGATGTTGTCAATAGTGAGATACTCGAGTTGATTTATCAGAATAAAATCGCTGAGATTGATTTCATGGTTGAAAAAATTATATCCGAACATACCAGCAAGTAAGATGGAGCTTTTTGATAATATGGCGATACTGAAACAAGGATTAGTTCAGGTCTATACTGGTGATGGCAAAGGCAAAACAACCGCGTCGCTTGGTCTTGCATGGCGAATGCTGGGGTGGGGTGGCAAGGTTTATATCTGCCAGTTTCTAAAGCCTGCCGATTTTATTACCGGTGAAATGCAAACCGCTGAAATGTTCAAAGAAAATCTGGTTTTGGAACATCTCGATGCCAAATGGAATATGCTTGCCGGGCTCAAAGACAAAGACCAGGTTAATGCTGCCCAATCGGCTATTGATGAAAAATTGAAACATATCCACAAACTGGCTCAGCAGGGCGAATTTGATCTTATTATTCTTGATGAGCTGATGTTTTCACTGACCCATGGTTTAGCTGAATGGCCAGTGGTTAAATCTATAATAGATGATCGTGCCAGCCATGTAGAACTGGTTTTCACAGGTCGGGGCCCGGATAAACGTCTGTTGGCAAAAGCTGACCTCATCACCGAAATGACTCTGAAACGTCATCCATTTGAAAAAGGTATCATTGGGCGAAAAGGTATTGAATATTAAGCCGTCTTATTGTATGGCTTGATCGGGATTAAAAAGTTTGTAGATTATTCTGGCGATGGTAGTTGCTACCACTATCAGGAAGAAAACTCTCACGAATTTTGTACCTTTGGAGACAACTAGTTTTGAACCGAGGTATGCACCGGTCATTTGGCCAAGGCCCATGGTTAAACCTATCAAGTAATAAACCTTGCCACCGATAATAAAGGTTATAAGCGAAACGATATTGCTGGTAAAGTTCATGACTTTGGTGTGGCCGGTAGCTTTTTTCAGGTTAAAACCCATCAATGCGACAAAACCTATTGTCCAGAACGAGCCAGTTCCAGGGCCGAAGAACCCATCATAAAAGCCAATAGCCAGCCCCATGATGCAGTAGAAAACTTTTGCTTTCATTATGGCATGTTGATCGATATGGCCAGTATCCGGGGATAAAAGCATATAAATAAAAATCGCCACCAGCATAATCGGGATGATATAATTTAAGATGTCAGCAGGAATCCACTGGATTATAATAGCTCCGGTCATCGCCCCGATAGCGGTCCAAATAATGCCATCGATGACTTTGGAAGGCTGCACAAGGTCTTTATGAGTGTAATTGGCAGCAGCGGTAAATGAGCCAAAGCAGGCTTGCAGTTTGTTGGTGGCCAGGGCAATGTGGGGAGGTATCCTAGCGGCCATCAAAGCAGGCACGGTAATGATCCCGCCACCACCAGCGATAGAATCGACAAACCCGCCAGCAAATGCCGCAGAGATTAATAATAAATATGTGTGCAGTTCGAGTTCCAATAGTTGCTCCATGATTTAAATTAAGCTGACAAGCATAGTTGTCAGAGGGCGAGTAGTCAAGCTCAGGTCCGTCAAGTACTTAATATAAGGAAAAACAAGCTGATGGCTAAGGTGCTTCGGACTGATATTGCTAATGATTTATTTGTATAGTTTTTGGGCTAATTCATCAATATAAGAAATACCTTTATGGTCATTTTCCATTAAGTTAATCAGGTTTTTGGGGATTGCTTTGATTCCGAGGTATGCACCCGAAAGCGAGCCAGCCATCGCAGCAATTGTGTCAGTGTCACCACCTAAGCCGATAGCTGAAGCAATTGTGTGGCTATAGCTTTCTAGATGGTGTGTAAAACAAACCATTGCTGTCACTACTGATCTATGGGCTTCGATTCCGTTGCCTAATAGTTGAAGTGGTGCATCATCTTCAAGCTCAGTAGCTAATGATAATGCCCATTGAAAATCATCTTGTGTAGCATTGGCTTGCAACAAGTTGTAGAATTCATTTTTATCAAATCTGTTACAAGAGACGCAATATCCTACAGCTAATGCCATCAAAACAGCACTTTCAATTCCTAAAGGGTGGACATGAGTTGGCAGGGCACTTAGTTTAGTCTGTTCAATTAAGTTGCTGGTGTTAGAATAGAATTTTAAACCAACTGGAGCCACACGCATGGCTGCACCATTGCCATAGGAACCATTAGGAAAGCTTTGGCGACTTAGCTTTTGCCATTGCTCCCAATTACCGCCTTTTTGGATTTCTTCGATAATATCTTGAGTTGATGCTCCGTAGCCTCGTTTGTTATCAAAATTATTAGCGAAATTTTCACACAAATATTCCAGATCAATTTGTTCGCATTGGATCAGAGTCTCAGCAACAGCTAACATCATCTGCGTATCATCAGAATAATAAAGTTTTTCAAGTGGAGGCTTGGCAACAATAGCTCTGGCATCTCCGGCTTCATGATAAATCATGCCAGCATCAAGGCCTTCAAATGGAGATCCTAGTGCATCTGCGACTGCATGACCAACCAGGCAACCGCGAAAACGATCTATTGTTTTATTGTTATTCATGATTTAATTCCCATTTGTTGGCAATAATCTTAAATAGAGGCGATTGCGATGTTTGTACAAAAAAAGTTTATTTCATCTTTCTCCAGCCATCGCCTTTGTTTAATAGTTTGCTTAGTTTTTTAACTGTATCGGTGTATTCGGGCTTGTTGGCCAGGTTTTCTGTTGCTATTGGGCTGGTGCTGTGGTCGTATAATTCACGTTCGCCAATAGTTTTGGTTTTGCGGTTTATCCATTCGGTATAGCGATATTTGTCTGTGCGGATGGAATAGCCTTCATATATCCCACGAGGGTATTGGCTGAAAGCGGCGGGTTTCCAGGTTTTATTGCCATCTTTCAATAGTGCAGTCAGGGATGAGCCCTGGCATTGTTTCGGGATTTCCAAACCGGCAAGGTCAGCTAAGGTTGGATAGATATCTACAAATTCGACCAGGGCTTTGCTTTTCTGGTTGGCCTTATAGCCAGGTGCATAAAACATTAGTGGCCCATGGGTGTCCAGTTCATAATTGGTATGCTTGCACCATGCGGAATATTCGCCCAGTTTCCAGCCATGATCTCCCCATAGTACAATAATGGTTTTCTCCAAAAGATTATTGGTTTTTAATGCATCGATTAATTTGCCAATTTGGGCATCGACATAAGTGACACAGGCATAATAAGCCCGGATGAGTCTTTTGGTGTGTTCGGGCTGATTGGCTTTTTCGCCATCGATATACATTTTCAGTTCGCCCCAGTTGACATGGCCAACTTCAGGGGAATCCTTGGGCCAATCCTTGATGTCGGAAATCTGCAAATCTTCATCTTTGTACATATCCCAATATTTTTTTGGGCTGTTAAATGGCAAATGTGGTTTATGATATCCCATAGCTAAAAAGAAAGGTTTGTCTTTGAGGCGTTTGATTTCCTTGATAGCCATCTGGGTTTCCATGCCATCGGCATAACCATTATCGCTGACATCGGCATTTTCATAATAAGGCACCGCCGGGCGCTGATAGACTTTACGCTGATGCTGTTTGCGCTTCTGGATGTCTTTGATTGCTTTAGCTTCAGCGTTTACCTTTTTGACAAAATCATTGGATTTTATTTGCAAAGCTATATTTTCAGGCTTGCAGAATTTTCCGCCGGAGGCACCCATAGGTTTTATTGACCAGCCTTGCGGGTCATCTTCGGTTCTATGATGGTAAATCTTACCAATTGAAATAGTTTCATAGCCATTGTTTTTGAAATGTTGGGGCAATGTGGTAATGTTAGGGTTGACCTGTCTTAGAGGTGTTTGAAGGTCATGGACTTTGGAATAGTCGGGTCTTAAGCCAGAGAGCAAACTTGCCCGTGAAGGACCGCATACTGCCTGTTGGCAATAAGCATACTCGAATAAAGTGCCCATCTCGGCTAATTTGTCGATATTAGGCGATTTTATCGTTTTGTGGCCATAGCAGCCCAGTTCAGGCCTTAGGTCGTCAACTGCGATAAACAAAACATTATATTTTGGCTGGTTAGCTGCCAGTGTGACTGTTGGCATAATGGCTGTCATTGCGGCCAATCCGGTAACTTTCAAAAAATCGCGCCGGTCTAAAATTTCCATCTTTCATTCCTTTATAATTTGAGTTGATTACACATATTTTAATAACTCATCAGCCTGGTCAATTATTGCATCTGCTCCATTTTCTTTCAATTCTTCAACACTGCGAAAGCCCCAACTTACCCCGATGGCTTTCATTTTTGCATTATTAGCGGTCTGCATATCAACAGAGCTGTCGCCTACGAAAGCTATTTCGCTGGGGGCAAGGTTCCATTGCTTAGCAATCCCAAGGACGCTGGCCGGGTCGGGTTTTAATGCCACATCGGCCAGATGTCCACGGGCGATGTCAAATAAATCCATATCGAAATAATGTTTGATGATTTTCTGGGCGAGATGGTCGGTTTTATTGGTCAGGATACCGATTTTATAGCCCGCAGCTTTTAAATCTTCCAATAGCTTAATTATCCCCGGGTATGGCTTTGTCGTATTGATGCAATGCTTATCATAATAGTCCAGCTGCATTTCCAGACCTTGATCAGTTAATTCCAGTTTATCTTCAGGGAGTGCCCGTTCGATTAGTTTGCGGATGCCCGAACCGACTTTCATTTTATAATCTGCGACCGGGTGGGTTGGCAATCCAAAATGATTCAGAACATGATTGACGCTGTTGGCCAGATCCTCCAATGTGTCCAGTAATGTGCCGTCCAGGTCGAATATGATGCCTTTTATTGTATTCATAGTTGCCTTTATATATTGAATTAATTTTTGTTTATTGTTATTGTATACCCAAAGGGTATGATTTTATCTGGCAGAGCCAACGCTAAAGCTTTTAGCATAGAAACTTATAGCCAGACAAAATGGATAAACTCAAATTTTATGAGTATAGTGTAAACATTATAACCAATGGAGAAACAAAAGTGAATATAAAAGATTTTCAGCAATATATCAGTGAAAAATATGAGATCCGCGACCGTGAGCGTGGTACTCCAGCTACCTTTATGTGGCTGATCGAAGAAATTGGCGAACTGGCAACGGCATTACAGGGCGATGACCGGCAAAATACCATTGAAGAATTTGGCGATGTAATAGCATGGCTGTGTACACTGGCCAACATCAACGATATTGATTTACAGGCAGCGTTAGAATCATATATAGCAAAAAATCATCAGGGTTATAAATAACCTATTGTTTGACGACTTTATTTACAGGCAACCTCTAAAAATTGGATTTCTACTGCGAGCGGATCTTTTTTCGCCTGAGCTGCAGAATGAAATGCGTGGAATATTTACTAATATGCCACTTTTTCATTCTTTGTCAGCCAAAAAAATCTTTCGCTCGAGCTGACGAAACCAATTATTAGAGGCTCCCTACAGCTTGATCTAATTGGCCAAAGCCGGTTTTCCATTCTTCCATTCGGGTAATATTATTCTTTTTGGCAATAGCTAAAAATTGCTCTTTAACCTTAAGGATGGATTCTGGAAGTGGCCATTTTATATTACTTTTCTGGCTCTGTTTTTGCAAATCTTGCCAGTTAAGTAAAAAAGCATTCATTAATGGCAGCTGGGCACATTGTACTCTGGATAGAAGTTTTGGGTTGTTTTTAACTGCCTGTTGAGCATTTTGAAGAAGCTGCCAGGCCTGGGTTAACATTTCATAGGTCATATATTTTGGGCTATGTGTATTAAAGCATCCCAGACGTTCGCCGCTTTTTTCTATGCTGTCGTGGGTAAGTTTTAAGTATGCAGCTATGTGTGTGCCTGCATCTCCATAATAGCCAAGCAGAAATTCATCAATCAGTTTTTGTGCATCAAGGTCAGGGTTCCACAATAATTTTGCCAGCACCCATGCTCGCAGTTCAGCCATCTCTGCACCATATGAATTATACGCTCCCTGTTCAAATATTCCTTTGACATTATGCTTGGCAAAAAACTTTATATTCGGGCCCAGTACACGCAAATTAGGATGCAATAGAATGTAATAACGGAAATTAGTAGTATAATCCCAGATATGCAGTCTGTTGCAGATTTTTGACCATCCTTCGATATCGCTGCTGAATTTTATGTTTTCCTGATGCGTTAATGGTTGACTGAAACTGCATTCTATACTGCATAAACGGACGATTACATTGTGTCGGGGCTTTATTGTTTTCGGTGGTTTTCTTGTGTATTGATAGGCCAGAGTGCTGATTGCTACTTGGGAAAAATCTTTTTCTATTTCTTCTGCGACAGCATTGACAAATTGTAATAATGAACCTGACGGGCTGGCTTGTTCCTGGTCCACTGCTTTACATTTTTCACATTGACAGAAGCCATGCCAGTCATTTTGTGATACTGATGCGATTGTTGCAGCTGGATTTTTTTTAAGTTGTTCTTTGAGATTTTTGACCAGTTCATTTCGCATTTCGATATTGGTCAGGCAAAGTTGAGCTCTTTGGTGGACTCTTTTGCCGTTAATCTCGCTGAACCATTCCGGGTGGTCTTTATAATATTTATCTGGCGGGATCAATTGATAAAATGTATGTACAAATCCCTGGTAGACGTGATTCTGTCCTCTTTTTTCATCCAGTCGGTGGTTGATGCCATTGCATTTGTTGCGAACCGACCAGTCGCCATCGAATGCATCATACCAGTATGCAGAACGATATTCCAGAGCAGGGCTATAACTGTAATTAATATCTGAAAGTTCGATGGTATGTTTTGTTGGTATTGTGCTTGCTTTCGAAGACCACCAGCGGCAGCCAAGAAAATCTTCCAGGAAGGTATATACCGCATATAATGTCCCGCGTTTGCCCGCACCTGCCAGAATAAGAGTATTGTCGGTGCTATAAATCATAATGCCTTCATCACCGGCGATGTTTATGGGTATATTTTTATTGTTGGCCCTGGCAGCATCCAGACCGACCAGTATGCAGTTGCTCTCTTTTACGGGCAGATGATGGATTTGATATTGGGCTCCGGTAATCTGTTTTAAGAACCCCGCTAACTCAATGGCGGCATGTTGATCTGGTATCGGAGCATCTTTTGCAACAACAATTATTGCTTTTGCATTGCCGTTATTGGCGATCTCTATGCCATAGACGCTTGATGCCAAAATGACAAAACTTATGATAAAAACCAATCCCAGTGTTTTACCGATATTCATAGCTTTACCTCAAATTATTGATTATTAATCAGAACCATTATTATGATAATGCTTGCAGAGAGCAAAGGCAATATTAAATTATCTTAAATCAATCCATATTGGGCATCACCACCGGGAAATTCAAATCTCCAGCTCTAAAAGGCGAAGCGGGCAGGCCTTCTTTATTTTGCAGATTACATACTGGCTGCCATGTCCATGCATATCTTGCGGCCTGGGGTTTTTTAACTTGCGCACTTGACAGAATGATTTTATTATTGACAATAGAGGCGGTTGCTTTGGTCCATTTACCATCAGCTCCTGCGATTTCAAAACCGGTTAAGGGCTTGTCATCTTTGGCCTGCAGCCCGTTGCCGATATGATCAAAAGTCAAAAGCATTTTATTGCCATTGGGTTTTGCATCTTTGCAAATTGGTCCGCTATAGACCAATGAAGTTTCGCCATAAAGTTTTGCCCGGGCCCAGCGTGCAAGGCGTTGACCAACTGGTTGTTTAACTTTTGGATGAACATTTTTCCCGCCACCTAAATCGATGGTTATAGCCATTCCGGTGTCGTTAATGTTTTTCAAGGCGTTCAATTGCATTTCACGGAATAATGGCCAGTTACGTTCCAGGCTTGGCAATTGCACATAATAGAATGGCATGGCATTGTCATTGAATTTAGCACGCCAGCTTTTAATAAGTGCTTCGAATAAGCGAGAGTTTTGTCGTTGGTCCCAGGCGACTTTATTACTGGAATCTGTCGCGTTGGATTCGCCCTGATACCACAGGAAGCCTTGGAATGCCAAATCCTTAATTTCTTCCATTTCGCAATACCACAGAAAACAAGGTTCAAAAGGATGATGCGGCATTGGGCCAGGGTAGGTGCCATCATACCAGAGTCCTAGATTATCTTTAGCACGGCCGCGATGCCAGTCGTTGGCCAGCGGGCAATCAATCCAGTTTTTAGTCAGCAAATATAAATCAGGAACATCGATACCTTCGCGGGGGATATAGGATTCCATGGTTGTGCCACCTACGGAGTTTTCGATGATGCCAACCGGTACATCGGTGGCCAGGTGGATTTCTTTGGCGAAATAATAAGCAACGGCGGAAATGGCCGCGGCATTGGCTTTGCTGCATACTTTCCAGCTACCGGTGAACATATCGTTAACATTAATAGCGTCGAGCTGTTTGGCGGTGAACTTGCCCCCACTGGGATATGCACCGCAGGCACGATCAAGCAGTCGAATCTTATTATAATTATCAGCTAATGGACCTTCGGTTGCCCAGTTACTATCACTTGAGCATGCAAAATTCATATTTGATTGACCAGCGGCGATCCAGACTTCACCAACTAAAACATCGGTTAGCGTTATAGTTGAATCTCCATTGGTTATGACAAGGTCCTGACTATTGGCATTGGCGGCCATAGCATTTAAAGTGGCAACCCATTTACCATTGGCATCGGTGACAGCTGATTTGCTTTGACCATTAAATGTAACAGTTATAGTTTTGCCAACATTATCAGTGCCGAATATTTTAACTGGTTTATTCCGCTGAAGAACCATGTGGTTGTCAAAAGCATAATTGGCTTTGAGGCCATCAAATACCCCGGTGATTGATCTGGCGACTTTTTCAGCGATGATAGCGGCCCCGGTTTTATCGGGGTGCAGGCCATCGGTTGCATAAACCCCTGGTTCGCTTATTAGCGGGGTATATAAATCGATAAGTGATACATTTTCTTCTTCTGCGATTTGCTTGATAAGTTTATCTGCGGTGATGCGGTTTTGGTTTACGATTATATAATAGTCATCACGATAGGGCGGGACGACTGGCATTAATGTCGTAAGCCAGATTTTGACATTGGGGTTGGCTTGGCGATAATCATTTATTAAAGATTTGAAATCAGCGATGAAATGCGGGGCATTACCTTGCCATTGATAGGCCGAACAATCATTGATACCCAATGAAATGATTGCAATATCGGGGGCAAAAGCGATTGAAGCGGTGTATTCAGGGAATTTTTTATACCATTTAGCCTGGGTATGGCTGACACGGGCACCGCTATGGCCAAAATTGCCAACCTGGAATTTGCCGCTGCCAAAGAAATTGTCCAGCAGGGCCTGCATCTGGGCCGGGTAGCTGTTGGCATCGCGGTCGTCTATGCCAGCGCCGTAAGTTATGCTGTCGCCCACACATGCGACTTTCACTGGCCCGGTATAATCGTCTAAATTAATCGGGGCAGTTTGGGCAAAAAGCCCTTTAGACAGGGAAAAGACAACGGCGATAATCAAAAAGCTTTTGATTAAACTCATGGCAGGATTCTCCATTATTCAATTATAGGGTTCACAACACTTTATTACACAACAACTTATGGCCGAATACACAAATTTTCAGTCATAGATTACCATTATATAACTAATGGTTGGCATTGAAAAGGAATAAATCGCAAGCTCGATACTTACACTATTTTGCTGGATATTGAGCTGCTGGTTTATTTCAGGGCAATCGCATGAAATTTTTTTATTGGAAATCATCATTTCTTCTGTTGGCCCAATCCCAGCACTGTGAGCAT
>JAEIOG010000149.1 GCA_016342495.1 Phycisphaerae bacterium | reverse complement strand
GGTGACATGAGATTCACAATAATACTGACTTTCTCAAGATTGTCAATACTGTTTTTGAATTTTTTTCAAATTCTTTTAAAATACCCAATCTAAGGCTAAATATACGCTTTTACACACAAGAAAAGGCACTAATCTTTTTCATAGGAAATAATAGAATTAACATTATAGCCTTCAAGCTTAGCCCTTGGATTCAAAAAAGCTAATTCTATAAGAAATCCCAGACCAGCTACTTTGCCACCCAGTTGTTCTACCAGCTGAATACATGCTTTGATAGTACCGCCAGTAGCAAGTAAATCGTCTATCAATAAAATATTGTCGCCGGGCTTAATAGCATCAACATGAATTTCCAGTTTATCTGAACCATATTCCAGATCATATTCAGCTGAAATAGTCTTAGATGGTAATTTACCAGGCTTGCGAATCGGGATAAAGCCACAACCTAATATTTGGGCAATAGGTACCGCAAAAATAAAGCCTCGACTTTCGGTTCCCACAACAGCATCGATTTTCTTATCGAGCCAGGGTTTAGCCATCAATTCACATGTCAGTTTAAGCCCTTTTGGATCACTTAAAACCGTAGTAATATCAAAAAAATTAATACCAGGCTTAGGGAAGTCCGGTACGGTACGGATAAGATCTTTGATGTATTCAACACTATCAGCCACATTCAAGCCTTTCGATTAATAGATATATTTTTCAGATAGGCCTGATTATAGTTTAATAGAATTGAATTATCAAATGGAAAGAATCTGCAAAAAATCACGCTTCTCTATTCATAAAAAACAACCTTTCATTTTACTGAAAGGTTTGTGATTGTGAATTATATGTAAGTCACTCAGTCGGCTTCTTCCATGATTTGATGCAGTTTGGCCAGGGCTTCTTTTTCTATTTGACGCACGCGTTCACGAGTCAGGCCCACCTGTTCTCCAATTTCTTTTAACGTCAAAGGACCATTTTCACTTTCCAGACCATAGCGTAAACGCAATACAGTAGCTTCTCGCTGATCAATTTTATTCAACAGAGCCCGGATAGTTTCCAGTTCATCGCCATCAAAAATATTCTGGTCAGGCCTTGGCGTTTTCTCATCTTCAAGCATTTCATTGATAGCCATACCATCCTCGCCTGATGGCATTTGGCTAGGAGAGGCGAAAGCCTTTACAGCTCTTTTGATTATTTTGGCTTTTTTTGCCGGAATTTCCAAAGCATTAGCCATCTCTTCTGCATCAGGTTCCCGACCTAATGTATCACGAAGTTCAATAGCGGCATATTTCCAGCGAGCGATCATTTCAACCATATATGCTGGGATATGAATAGGTTGGACAGTATTAATCAAAGCCCGCTTAATCGCCTGTTTGATCCACCAGGAAGCATAAGTGCTGAATCGAGCCCCATTGTCGGGATCATAGCCCTCAACGGCACGTAGCAGGCCCAGATTACCTTCTTCGATGAGGTCAGCTAAGGGCATACCGCGACGGCCAAACTTTTTAGCGATATTAACGACCAACCTGAGATTTGCACGTATCATTTTATCGCGAGCTTCAGCATCACTGTGCTCCTGAATCCGTCGTGCCAGAGCAATTTCTTCTTCAGCTGATAAAAGCTCGGCGGAATTTATGTCTTCCAGATAAACCTGTAAAGTAGAATCCACGATTGAGCCCTCTGTTTAGATGTTTTGCTTTATTTGCGGAGGCATCAATTGCCTTTAGCTATTGGCCAGTCCAATAACTTAATGGATCAATATCATAAATCAGGCGAACTCCTTTGGTAAGGAGCCCGCCTGTTCATTTTACTGTCTATAAAGTTTATCGGCAGATAAGCACATACAAATTAAGGACACCTCTAAAAATTACAGATTTCAGCCTTTACACTATTAATAATGCAGGTCAAATCTTTATTAGATGGCCAATATAACCAATGCTTCTGCAATCTAAACTATTCACCTTCTACTGGTGCTTCATCAGTATCAGTATCTGCAACAGCTTCAGTGTCAACTTTATCGGACTCTTCTGGTGCCTTTACAACTGGCTTTGCTTTCTGGAACAACGAAGCATCGATAAGATTGCTACCCATTCCAGCGGCGCCATCTAAGCCACCACGAACACTGCGACCTTCTTCTTCGGCGGCTTCTTCTTCGTTCCACTGAGCACGTTTAAGCGATAAACCAATCTTTCGATCATCAATATCGACTCGGAGAATCTTAACTTCGACTTCCTGACCAACCTTGACGATATCCTGTGGGCCTTCGACTTTATCATCAGACAATTCTGAGATATGTAGCAGACCTTCAAGATCATTTTCAAGTTCGACAAAAACGCCAAAGTTCGTTAATTTAGTTACAACACCATGGACAATCTGGCCTGGGATATAGGTATCAGGAATAGCATGAGCCCAAGGATCTTCGGTCATCTGTTTGAGGCCTAGACCTACACGCTGTTTTTCCTGGTCCACGTTCAGCACGATACACTGAATTTCATCGCCCTTCTTAACCATTTCACCTGGATGGCTGATTTTCTTGGTCCAGCTCATATCAGAAACGTGAAGCAGGCCATCAATGCCTTCTTCAATTTCGATAAATGCGCCGTAGTTAGCCAGATTACGCACTTTGCCAGTAACAATAGTTCCTGGAGGATATTTGTGAACAACCTGTACCCATGGATTTTCACATAGCTGTTTAACGCCCAGTGAGATTTCCTGTTTCTCAGAAGCTACATCCAGAACAACAACATCAACTTCATTGCCAACGCTAAGCATTTCACCTGGATGGTTGATACGTTTGGTCCAGCTCATTTCACTGATATGAACAAGGCCTTCGATGCCTTCTTCAAGTTTGATAAACGCGCCATAATTAGTGATATTAACCACAATACCTTTGACGACACTATTAACAACATAACGCTCTTTAGCGGTAAGCCATGGGCTTTCGGATTTCTGTTTGAGACCCAAAGCGATTTTTTCTTTGTCATGATCAATACTAAGAATCTTAACATCGATTTTTTCATCAAGTTTAACGATTTCGCTAGGATGATTTACACGGCCCCAACTCATATCAGTGATATGCAGCAAGCCATCTAAGCCACCCAAGTCGATAAATGCACCAAAATCGGCGATGTTCTTAACAACACCCTTGCGTACCTGACCGACTTCGATATCACCAAGCAGTTTGCTCTTGGCAGTAGCGCGGGTTTCTTCCAGAAGTTTACGACGAGAGATAACAATATTACGTCTTTCCTGGTCAATCTTAAGAATAACAGCTTCAATATCTGTATTAATGAATTCTGAGATATCATTTGGACGACGGATATCAACCTGACTGGCAGGTAGAAAGACCGGAACACCAACATCAACCAGCAAACCGCCTTTAATACGACGGGTAACTTTGCCAATAATGACATCGCCTTCTTTTTTGGTTTCGATGATGCGTTCCCAGCCACGGATACGGTCGGCTTTGCGTTTGCTCAGGACAACCAGGCCACTATCAGATTCGACAGTTTCCAGTAAAACCTCAACAGTGTTGCCCATTACAATATCTTCAGCATTATCAAATTCAGATTGACTGACCGCACCTTCGCTTTTTAAACCAACTTCGATGATTACATCATCACCAATATGGTTAACGATAGTTCCAGTCAGAATGGTGCCGGGCTGAAAATTACAAACTGTTCTATCGATCATTTCTAGTAATTGTTCATCACCGAGAGCACCGAGAGCTTCCTGAATCTGCAAATCAATTGCATCTTCATCAATTTGGAACTCATTAAAAATAGACTTGTCAACCATTGGAAACACTTTCTAACATAATCAGGCATTTAATTAATTAAGCTTACGCCCCGCCTGTATGAGCACATAAACTTCTGTAGGACAAACACTTATCGCTACATTCAGACCCAAAGCGCATACTCTGAGCCCATAATGACAATTAGGTATTAAAGCCTAAAACAAACCCAACGTCAATCATTTTACAAAAATTTTTAGCATAAATATATTTAACTTCCTTATTTATAGGGCTTTACAGCGACAATTTATCTCAAAACTGTAATCAGATATTCACTATGTCCCATATAAATGTGACGTGCCTTACTTCGAAAAAATCTCAACCTATTGTATTTAACTACATTCCTGCTATAATATTTCACTTTATAAGCTACCCCTAAACATAGACATAAAATAAGCCACAATACGGTAGAAAACTAAAGATATGACAAAAAAACAAAAAGTATTAATAGCCATGAGTGGCGGGGTCGACAGTTCCGCTGCCGCTGGCCTGCTGGTCCAGCAGGGATATGATGTCATTGGCGTTTTTATGTGCCTGGGCCAAGCCGAAAAAACCAATGAAGCTCATCCCGGCTGCTGCAGCCCTCTTGACGCCGCCGATGCCCGCGAAGTTGCTCAAATCCTGGGAATACCATTTCACGTGCTAAATTTTCAGAAAGACCTCGACAAAATCATCAAATATTTTGTTGATGAATACCGCCACGCACGCACGCCTAACCCTTGTATCATGTGCAACAGCAACCTGAAATTCGGCAAACTAATGGACTTTGCCAAATCGAGTGATTGCGATTTTGTCGCCACTGGCCATTATGCCCAGGTCAAAGAAATCGATGGCATACGTCAGCTGTTCCGAGGCACCGACAATAACAAAGACCAGTCTTACGCCCTCTTTGGCATGGGCCTGAAAAATCTCCAACACGTCATGCTACCTATCGGCCAGTATGAAAAAGCAAAAGTCCGCAAAATCGCCGAAGAATTCAGCCTTCCCGTTCATAACAAAAGTGAATCACAGGAAATCTGCTTTGTGCCTGATGATGATTATGCTTCATTAATCTGCAAACGTGTACCAGAACTTGATCGCCCCGGTAATATAACCAATACCGAAGGTAAAATACTTGGCCGGCATAATGGAATATTCAGATATACGATTGGCCAACGGCGTGGACTGGGAGTGGCACTGGGTGAACCGGCCTATGTTGTCAAACTGGATGCCGAATCTAATACAGTCGTGCTGGGTAATAAAGATGACCTCTGCCAAAAGAACCTCGAAGCTAATCGACTTACATGGATGACCAATGATGTGCCAACTGAACCTTTCGAGGCTATCGTGCAAATCAGATATAATCACCGTGGGGCACCTGCTAAGGTTTATCCCAACCCAGACAATACAGTTAAAGTGGAATTCGATGAGTCAATCCCGGCGATTACTCCTGGTCAGGCTGTTGTGTTTTTTGATAACCAGAAAGTTATAGGCGGAGGCTGGATAGAACATGGCTTCTAAAAACACCGAATATAAAAAAACCCTGATAGTCCAGCCCGGAGCTATTGGCGATTGCGTAATAACATTAGCTCTGGTCGAAATGTTACACCGCCAAAATGGCTCGGCTGAAATCGACATCATGGGCCGTACCGATTATTTATCCTATTTCAAAAACTGCACCGCTATTGACAATGTATTGTGCATGGAGTCTGCAAAACTGCACAGACTTTTCGATGCTGATGTCCTAGATAAATCAAACAAAAACCTGGACAGCTATGACCTTGCCGATGAATCGAACTGCGACGACTTAGTCAAACTTTTCGCCAAATATGATTTAATTATCAGTTTTCTCCATGACGACAAAAATATATTTGAACAAAATATCATTCGTTTAGCCGTACGTAGCGGCATGGTCGAAGTTGTAACCCTAAAGCTTCAGCCTCCTACAAACTATAAAAAACACGTCAGTGAATATATAATCGAACAATTTTTAGCCGAAATCCCTTTTACCCGCATGGAATATCCTCAGGAATTCCCACACCCTTTGATTAAAAATAATGAGAACCACCAATCAATTACAATCGAAAAGATAACCGATATAACCAACCCTGTAATCATCTGCCCCGGCAGTGGCGGCGAATACAAATGTTGGCCATTGGAAAACTATATCGCTCTGGCTGACAAGCTGGAAGAGCATTTTTTTGAACCAGTTTTTATCCTGGGCCCTGCTGAGCTAGAACGCTTCAATACCGGCCAGATTCAAATGCTCAATAATCGTTTTAATTTATTAACCGATACTGCTCTGGAAGATATTGTCGCGATTCTGGATAAAGCCACCGCTTTTGTAGGAAATGACAGCGGCATCAGCCATATCGCCGGGGCAATGCACACCAAAACCATTGTCATATTTGGCCCGACAGAACCCAATATCTGGCAGCCTCTGGGAATAAATATCAGGATATGCAAAGCCACTAGCAATTGGCCCGATGTCGATTCAGTGCTTGCATCCATAATCAGCAAATTGATGTAACCAAACTAAAAATCGAAAGGTAAAATATAAAATGAAAGTATTAGTAGCACAAAAAATGGGATTCTGCTTTGGTGTCGAACATGCTATTTCAACTGCGGAAAAATTATTGACTGAACATAATCAAGTTTATTGCCTGGGTCATTTGATTCATAATAGACAGGTAGTCCAACGTCTGGCCGAAAAAGGCCTGCGCGTCGTTGATAGCCTGGAAGAAATCGGGAATCAAGACCAGATCAAACCCACCGTTCTGATCCGTAGCCATGGCTGTCGCCCGGAAGTCCTTCAGGAAGTCAAAGATCGCGGTCTTGAACTTGTCGATGCGACATGCGTTCTGGTCAAACGTGCCCAGAATCTGGTCGACAAACTACATAATCAAGGCTATCAGGTTATAGTCGTAGGTGACCCGGATCATCCCGAAATTCAGGGCGTTGTTGGCTATGCCCCTGACGTAATTGTAATTGATGGTCCAGAAGCGATGTCTAAACTACCTGAAAGCGGCAAACTCGCTATCATTTCCCAGACAACTCATTCCATCGAAAACTTCGGTAAAATTGTGGGCTTAATCGCTACAAAGGGCTTTGATGAGCTCAAAGTCGTCAATACTATCTGTAGAGAAACTTCTCGAAGACAGGCTTCAGCTATTGAACTTTGCCATCAGGTCGATGTCATGTTCGTGTTGGGATCCCATCACAGCGCTAATACTGGCGAGTTGGCTGAACTGTGTCGACGCAATGGTGTGGAAACCTATCATCTGCAAGACTGGTCAGAATTCAAAACCGAATTTGTCAATGGCAAAACCACAGCTGGCATAACAGCCGGAGCATCAACCCCTAACTGGGTAATAAAACCATTTATTGAAAATTTGGAAAAGCTTTAAAAATTAAAACCCTTGTAATATTATCTACAAGGGCCAATTGTAAAAATTGTTCGTAATTATTTAACTTTTATTATCCCTTTATCTACCAGCATGCCAAATACAAAAAGTTCAGCATTGTCCGCATCGCCCTGGCTTACAGAAATAGACTTGAACATATGACCACTGAACAAAGAAGCATCCAGATCACCAAAAACTTTCACACTACCCATTTCTCCAGAAGCACTAAAACTGCCAGAAATCAAGCCATTAACATTGCTGTTGCCAGAAACTATCTTTTTTATTGATCCCTGTACATCAAGATCGACAATAGTAATACTGCCTTTTGCTTTTAGCTTGCCTAATATACCCTGATTCTGGTCATCAATGACATTCCAGCTTATGCCGGTTATATCACCACCTGCTGAAACACGGCCTAATAATGTATCAACACTTATATCACCATCGAGGTTACCTTTG
This sequence comes from Phycisphaerae bacterium, assembly GCA_016342495.1. Taxonomy (GTDB): domain Bacteria; phylum Planctomycetota; class Phycisphaerae; order Sedimentisphaerales; family SM23-30; genus JAEIOG01. Next base: position 3,186 of record JAEIOG010000149.1, on the reverse strand, counting down.
ACCTTAATGGTTTTAACTTCGCCAGCTGCGTCAAGATCAAGATCAAGCATATCACCTTTGACACTAATAGATCTTACCCCACCCTGGTCGGTTAGGATATTGGCACTATTTAGGTCACCTTTAGCGGTAATATTCCTGATACTGTCGGCTATAATATTCGTCCCATTTACATCATCATAAAATTTAATATTTTTTATTGCACCATCAACATAAGCATTATCAATTTGGCCATCAACTTTAATCGTTTTCAACGGCCCTTCGGCATTTAATACCGCGATATCACCTGGGCACTTGATACTGCCAAAACCTTCACCTGTAATATTGAGCCACTGAATATTAATAACCCCGTCGCCAACATCATCATTAGTATCAGTAATTTTCAGCGAACCTGTCGCCTTAGGGCTCATTATATCAATTCCTATTTTACTGCCAGCGACATTGCCATCATCATCAACACTATTAGTGGTAAAAGCAATTGTGCCCGGCAAACGAAAACTGATTTTGAATATATCACCGTCCGCCTCTGTGTATTCAATCGTATTAGATTCAAGGTACAAAACTGTTAATTCACTATTTTCATCAACACTGGTTGCAACCCCATCAAGGCCTAATGGCAATGGAGTAATAACAGTCCAATCCAATAAATCTCCCGATAATAAAACTCTACCCTCAAGAGGCTCGAGTTCTAAAACATCTCTCGCATTCCCATTCCTGTTTTTATATTCAAATCGCCCCATTACATTTGCTCCCGAAAATGTAAATATTTTAAATTGTACAGTTAATTCCGACCGATAACTTTTGCGTATAATTCCCTTGTGCCAATCAATAGCACTGCCAGAGCCAAGAACATTATCTATTGTCTCTACTTCTTATCTCGACCAAATCTTCTCCAGTATAAATCAAATTATAATAAAATTTGCTAAAAGTAATTTATTACCCCAAATATTTACTACATACCATTCAATCCCCCAAGAGGACCGCCCAGGCAGGCCGGTTATCACCACCCTACAAGTGCACTCAGGCAAGCCCTTCTTTACAAGAAGTCGAACATCATCAACTAATACAAAATCCTAATCGTAATTGACTGATCAAATCACATCCTTAATTAATTATGGTATGTTTTGATAGCAACAAAAAGAATCAAGAATATCGAAAATTATTCCTGATTCTTTTGCCTAAATACATTCTATTTCCCATTGAGCTGCATTGCCACATCCGCAACTCGCTTACCTACAGCTCTTGCCGTTTCCTGTCCAACTTCATCACAATCAATACTGTCATTGGAATCGCTAACTAAAGCGGCCCCAAAATGAGCTGATTTAATACCACCACTGACACATATCATATCTTGACACAGCAGACTTGCCTGCACCGCCTGGATAGTAAGCTCCTGTCCTCCATTTCGCACACACCCAACAGCCAAAACGCCCCCAACTTTATTGTGTAAAATAGAGCCATTGCGCCCCAACAAAACCGTTCTATCTAAAAATGCTTTACATTGCGAAGTCATTGTCCCCAGATATACCGGAGTAGCTATGATGATGCCAACAACATTTTTTGCACTCAGAATAGGAATCAATGCATTGAAATCATCTTCCTGGCTGCATTTAGGCTGCTTTCTGCAATAGCCGCATCCTGTGCATCCATGAATATCTAAACCTGCAAGTTCAATTATTTCAGTTTCAATATTTTCACCAGAATCTTCAGCTGCCTTTAAACAAATCTCCAGGCTTTTTTGAGTTGTCTTTCCTTTACGAGGACTGCAATTAATACCAATTATTTTCATATTATATTCCTTTTCATATCAATTTCCTAATGATTATCATGACAATTTAATCTTTTATATAATTCACAAATCAATATTAGTGCCAGCTTTGCATGTAAAATATTGATCAGGAAAAGCACTTATAATTTTTTCAATTGCTTTCTCGCCAGTACAATGGGCAGGACCTATTTTCTCCAGACCAAAATCTCGTAAAGCAATCCTGGTTTGTTCAATACGATTGGTAGAGGCTTGCAATAGATGCATTCCACCTAATACCGTATAAACACTTTTCTTGCCACTTAATTTGGATATGTAATTCAATATATTAACTACGCCGGCATGAGCGCAACCCAAAACAACAACCAAACCTTTTACTGTTTCGATAAACAATGTCTGGTCATCTAATAATTCATCAGGTGTTTGAAATTCCTTATCAGTATAAAAAGCTCCCCCAACATCTTCAAAATCATTAATGCGTGGTACCTGACCAGTCACGGTAATACCCGGGAAAATCTGTGTTGGGCCCTTTGTCCATATCACTTCCCTGTTCTGGATGGCTTTAACAGATGATTCAAATATACCATTTGGTTTAGCTCCAAAATCTTTTTTGCTGAATCTCTGTTTGAGTGCATCAGGATGTAAATAAATCTTAGCATTTTTAGCCACATCCAGCACAGCAGCCAACCCACCCGTATGATCATAATGACCATGACTCAATACAATAGAATCTGTTTTAGACAAATCCACTCCCAGCACTTTAGCATTATTAATTAGAATATCACTTTGGCCTGTATCAAAAAGAATATGTTTACCATTATATTCAATCCAGAATGATAATCCATGTTCTGCCAACAAGTCAGGCTCTGATGCGGTGTTTTCGACCAATATTATTATTCGCATATTATGTTTCATTTCAGCTCCTTCAATATATTAATCAGATCCGGCTGATTATAAAATTTACCCTTGGCAGTAGCTTTGATTTTACCATCCTGAATAATTTTAGCTTCCAGTAAATACAATGGATGTGTGTCCTTTAATATGACAGCTTTTATAGTTGCCCGCCTGCAAGTTACAATCGGATGACGAAACTTTGTGATCATTTCAACAGTAACAGCAGTTTGCCCGCGAGCAAATATGCAATTACCCATCGCACCATCAAGGATCATTGAAATCACGCCACCATGCAGTACACCCGGGTAGCCTTCAAAGGTTTCATCGCATAAAAATTCGGCATTCACACTCCCATCCTCTGCTGCTTCAAAATCAAGATGTAATCCCTTGATATTGTCATAACTGCAAACAACACATTTAGGATGAACATGTTCACGAGTACTCTCAAGTATTTTATTACTCCGGCAATTAAACAAGTGAATTACCCCGCTTTTGCATATTGCACTTTTTCGTGGTTGAAAAACTTTTTC
>JAEIOG010000148.1 GCA_016342495.1 Phycisphaerae bacterium | reverse complement strand
GAAAAAGTTTTTCAATCACGAAAAAGTGCAATATGCAAAAGCGGGGTAATTCACTTGTTTAATTGCCGGAGTAATATGCAAATTTAAGCTGGGCCCGCACCGGGAAATGGTCAGAGGGGTAGCGATTTTCTATATTATCATAGATAATGTCAGCTTCAGTAACAGTAATAGGATCTATATCACGAATAAAGATATAGTCGATTTTACCCCGAGTGCGAGTGCCTTTAAAGCTGTGCACTGTTCCGACATCTTTGGCATCAGGATGTACAATACGGAAAGTATCATTCATAAATGACTTAAATTTCGCGATTGCAGGATTGTCTTCGCCAGCATTGAGATCACCCATTACAATAACTGGATGTTGGGAAGTAAGAAGTTGTTTTTTATTTATCAATAATTTCGTACCTTCCATACGAGCTAATTGAGAGACATGGTCATAATGTAAGTTATATACATTAAAGTCCCTACCGGTTTTACGGTCAACAAAATCAGCCCAGGTACAGATACGTGTACAATCAGTATTCCAAGATTTAGACCCGGGTATTTCCGGTGTCTCTGAGAGCCAGAATGTACCAGAATCCTTAACAGTAAATCTTTCTTTCAAATAAAGAATTGCGGCATATTCACCTTTGGTCTTGCCATCCTCGCGGCCTACGCCGATGAGGGCATATTGAGGTAATGCCTTAATTATTTCTTCCAGTTGAAAATGGAGAGCCTCCTGAACACCCAATACTGCCGGGTGATATTTAGCTATCACATCTATGACTTGCTGTTTGCGGTTAGGCCAACTATTGTCGCCATCGTTAGCTGTGCCATAGCGAATATTAAATGTCATAATGTCAAGATTACAAGCTTCTGTTTTGCCATGCTGCATATTACAGCCACTAAAAGCAAAACAGGTAACAATCATAATTAATGTCAATTTGATAAAGTTCATAAAAAAATCCCTTTCATTTATACATAATTCTATTTGGACATGAGCAATAGAAACTTATAACTCTTTCTATTTTTTAATGGGTCTCGGTTTGTCCATGATATTTTTGCTGCTGATAATGGCCCCGATGGTCACGGCGTTTTTCTGATGCTTTACTGATAGTAGTTCCCTCTCGCCATTGAATATCCTTACGCTCTACTAACTCCTTAAGATAATCATAATGCGGGCATTTGGGGCCATGAAAGTTTTCCTTGCATATACAGCTGGAAAAATGTAGAGCTATTTGATTATTTGTAATATCAGTCTTCTTTTTGAGCAGTTTGGTGAGATTAGAAAGTTTTCTCAAGGTAGCCCGGCCACAGCAACCGCCACAAGTCATGGAGATATAGCGAACATCCGAATCATCTGCATAAGGCTCAAAACAGTCCTGACGGTTAGTGAAAGCATTTTCACAGAAAAAACCGCTACATCTTTCTTTGACTATATCGCATTGTAAAATAATAATATATTTGATATCTGACATAACTTTCTCCATCTTAATCCAGGATGCATTGTTTACGATTAATAAAAATATTGTAATGCTTAGCTACAAGTGACTTTTCGGAAAACATCTTCCAGGGTCGGGCCATGTTTTTCTATTAGCTCTTGCGGGGTATTGGAAGCCTTAACTTTGCCATTGTCCATAATGACACAAGTATCACAAATAGCTGAGACTTCTTCAAGAATATGGGTTGAGATAATAATACTTTTATCTTTGAGACTGATGATCAAATTGCGGACATCATGCTTTTGATTGGGGTCCAGACCATCGGTAGGCTCATCCAGAATCAAAACTGGTGGGTCGTGAATCAGTACATGGGCTAAGCCCAGGCGACGCTTATAACCTTTAGATAAGGTACCGATGGGCTGATGGTAGACTTTGGTTAAACTGCACGTTTCGAGCATTTTGTCAATTGCATTTTTGCGTTTTGAAGCCTTGATTTGTCGGGCATCACAAATAAATTTCAAAAATGATGCTACAGTCATTTCTTCATAGGCAGCGGCATGTTCGGGCAGATATCCCAGATTTTTTCGCACTTCCAAAGGGTTTTTAATTATATCATAGCCACAGATTTTAGCTGTGCCCTTGTCAGGTGTTAAAAAACAGCTCAGCATTTTCATGGTAGTGGTTTTGCCAGCACCGTTAGGGCCCAAAACCGCCATGATCTGGCCGGGCTTAACTGTAAAACTGACACCATCGACAGCCTTAATGGCACCAAAACTTTTATATAAACCTTGGACTTCAATCATTTTCTTCTTCTCAAATAAGACGCCAGCGTCCAAACCTCCTTACCCCTTTAATATTGGAGTCAGAGGATGTTTTTTAGCATAATCTTGACTTTTAGCGTGGCCATCAAATAATCTGCCTGGAAAGATAAAAACTTATTTGCCACAGCATTTCTTGTATTTTTTACCACTGCCACAAGGGCAAGGGTCATTTCGACCCACCTTAGGAACATCATGCTTGATGGTCTTGGGCCTCTGTTGGCCTTGCGGACGCTGGGCAGCATCCTGCTGAGCCTGAAACTGATTAAAATCATCATGCATGGCACTGGAGATATTCCACACGCTGCGAGCCTCTTCGCGGCCTTCAAGCTGGGCTTTAAAGATGATATCAGTAACCTTATCCCGGATAGAACTCAGCATTGACTGGAACATTTGATAGCCTTCACGCTTATATTCCATCTTAGGATCTTTTTCAGCAAAGCCACGTAAACCAATACCACTTTTAAGCTGATCCATAGCATAAAGATGATCTTTCCAGGTAGTATCATAAATCTGCAATAAAACATAACGCTCAAGGTCAGTCAGTTCACTGCGAGCAAAAAGTAAACCGGCATCCTGGAGTTTTTCTTTGGCGTTTTCTTTATTCAGTTCATCATCGCGGAATTTGGATTTATAACGTTCATTAGACCACTGAGCTAATTCTACGACAGCCTGGGCATTGTCAAAATCACATGCACTAATCTTTTCAGAAACTTCGGCGGGCATCGCATTATCACGGAAATTCTGAAGTTTTACGATAAGCATATCACGTAATTCATCGAAAGAAAGTTTGCTTAGTTCATCAGCTGAAATTTCTTTGCCGAATTTCCATTTTGTCCAGCCTACAATATCCTGCAAGGCAAGGCCTTCACCCTGCTGCTGACGTCGAAGAGCAATATTTACGATAAAATCAACCGGATAATCGACTTCACGTTTCAAATATGCATTTTGAGCTTTTTCAATCAGGTATTGCTCGGCATTTTCAGGATTAATTTCATCAATTTTGACTTCCAGACCAAATTTCTGATTGAACCACTGGCAAAGCTCTTCAATACCATAATTATCTTTGAGATAATCACCAAGTTTGGTCATATCAAAGTTTTCGACCTTTTTAGCCGCAGCTTCATTAAGCTGAATTTGAACATCATCATAGGTTAATTTACGAATCTGAGCCTGGCTGAAATTAACATTATATTTACTCATCGCCCAGCTGACCAGCCCCTTAGTATCCCATTGATCAGGGCCAGCATCTTCGGGGATATATTCACCCAGGGTCATCGAAATTTCCTGCTCAAAACTATTAATAGCATGAACGCGTAGTGTATTTTCCACTGCTTCTCTTTTTTGACCTTTGACGCGGTCCTGTTCCAGATCGACACCCAAAACCGTCTTGGCCCATTCTATAATACAATCATAGGGGTAAGTCTTATCCAGCATAGTGGCGGTAACTTCTGAAATAACCTCATCGTTCATTTCCCAGATCAGGCCCTTTAAGCCGCGACCTTCCAGGATTGCCTGACGACGAGTGTAGAAAACCTGACGTTGAAAATCCATGACTTCATCATATTCCAACAGGCTTTTTCGAGATTCATAATTACGCTGTTCGACTTTCTTCTGGGCTTTAGCGACACCTTTACTGATTTGCTTATGCTGAATGGGTTCGCCTTCCTGCAGGCCAAACATCCCCAAGGCTTTTACCACCCATTCGGCGGCAAAAATACTCATGAGATCATCATCAAAACTCAAGAAAAATTGACTGACACCAGGGTCACCCTGACGACCGCAACGTCCACGAAGCTGATTGTCGATACGACGAGCTTCATGGCGTTCGGTACCCAGAACATATAAACCACCAGTAGCGAGCACTTCCGGGGTAAGCTTAATATCGGTACCGCGACCTGCCATATTAGTAGCGATTGTCACATTGCCCCATGCACTGCCATCACGAGCGATACGCTGAAATCCGGCTTTTTCGACAATAGTAGCTTCACGGGCATGTTGCTTGGCATTGAGGACTTCATGTTCCAGCCCGAAACGCTTGGTCAGATGCTCACTTAGCTCTTCATTTTTTTCGATACTTGTGGTACCAATTAGAACCGGTTGGCCAGATTTACTGACCCGGAAAATTTCATCAGTGATGGCATTTAGCTTTTCGGCCTGGCTACGATAAATCAAATCATCCCGGTCATCACGAATAATCGGCTTATTGGTCGGAACAGCTACAACTGCCAACTGATAAATATTCATGAATTCAGTATCTTCGGTCATAGCTGTACCGGTCATACCTGCCAACTGTTGATACATCTTAAAGAAATTCTGCAAAGTAATAGTAGCCAGCGTTTGGCTTTCCTGCTTAATAGTCACATTTTCCTTGGCTTCTACAGCCTGATGCAAACCATCGGACCATTGACGCCCCTGCATAAGGCGACCGGTAAATTCATCGACAATAATTACTTCATTATCCTGAACCACATAATCTTTTTCTCTTTCAAAAACGACATGGGCACGGATAGCCTGTTCCATAAGATGAGGCCATTCCATATTCGAACCAACATAAAAACTGCCAACATCGGCAAGTTCCTGGGCCAGTCCAATACCATCATGGGTCAGATGGGCGCTATGGCGGTCATATTCAACTTCATAAAACTGGGTCGCACGGGAAAGCTTATCTTCAAGTTCAACTTTTTCGATAGTGAGTTTTTCCAGTTCAGCATTAGCACTTGCCAGTCTGTCTTTATTTTTTTCTTTCTTAGCTTCGCTGATTTCACCCTGCATATTAGCAATTCGCTTGCCGCGCTGATCGACTTGTTTTTCGATATTATTATATTCAGCCTGACGACGAATGATTTCGCGAGCGATAGTATCAGATTTTTTATAACGGCTGACATCATCACGAGCCGGACCTGAAATAATCAACGGTGTTCTGGCTTCATCGATAAGAATCGAATCGACCTCATCAATGACCGTATAGTCTAGCGGGCCTTGCACTTGCTGCTGGGCTGAAGCTTTCATGTTATCGCGCAGATAATCAAAGCCAAATTCATTATTTGTACCATAAGTAATATCACAGCCATACTGCTGCTGCCTGGTTTCACCAATGGTAGACATTTCTGATTGAATAGCACCAACAGAAACTCCCAAAGCTTCATAAACCGGAGCCATCCAGTCTCTATCACGTTTGGCGAGGTAGTCATTAACAGTGATGACATGAACCTTACGACCACTGATCGCGACCAGATAAGCTGCCAAAGTAGCTACCAGGGTTTTACCTTCACCAGTTGCCATTTCAGCGATTTTACCTTCATACAGAACACGGCCACCCACCATCTGCACATCAAAATGACGGAAACGATATGGATTGCGATGTTCAACCGGATATTTTTCACGAATGAAAGCATAAAATTCCGGACTGATGTCGATTTTATGGATATCTTCACCTGCGGCAACCCTGCCTAGAATATCATCATATTCACTACGTAGATTGCCAGTAAAAATTGTACTGTCGAATTTGAATTCAGGTTTGAAGATATTGCGTATGCCAAGATGCCTGTCAGAAGCTTCACGCACGGCGGCAAAAGCTTCGGCTAAAATATCAGTACAGCATAGGTCTAACTGTTCGGTCAAATGAGCTTTAGCTGGTCGGCGAGTTTCTTCAGGCATACCCCGCAGCTCAGTCAGCAGTTCACGCATGGGCTCAGCGAGAATTTCTTCCTGATTTTCTTTGATTTTAGTCTTGAACTCCTGGCTTTTAGCCAAAAGCTGCGAATCGGTCAGCTGGGCCATCTGGGCTTCCAGATCGCTTACGCTTTGTATGAATTCAGTATGTTTTTTGACATAGCGATCAGAGCTGGAGCCAAAAATTTTCAGTAATCCTTTACCAACTACTTCCAAAATTGCCATATACCTATCCTTAATGTTAAATAATATTTCAAAATCAAAAATGGATCAGCATCAAATTGCAAGTCAAAATGCCAGCCAACAACGCTACAAATCCATAATATAACTATAGTTATACACTTTCATCGGCATTTTGCAAGTGAACATTTGAAGCTAACAGCCGGAAATGTTATAAAAATGACTTTTCTAGTCCAAAAACACATTATAACAGCAAAAAAACCCTTTTTTCACATGATACCTTCAACTATACAAAAATTATCCTTCCACTACATAAATGTCCCGCTTGACGACCGTAAACTATCATTATATAATGAGTTATCAGTGTCGCGATGGCACCATTCATTTACTACTAATGCAGGAGAATTGCATTGCAAAAAGCACTAGACAAAGCTAATGCGCTCATCGAAGCGTTAAACTATATAAAAGAATTCAAAGATAAGATCGTCGTTGTCAAGCTGGGCGGGTCTTTAATGGAGCATGACCAGTCACAGCAGCAGTTGCTCAAAGACATTGTCTTTATGGCCACCGTAGGGATGAAACCTATTTTGGTCCATGGCGGCGGCAAGAGCATTTCCAATGCCATGAATGAAGCTGGTATCGAACCGCATTTCGTGCAGGGACGCCGCTATACCGATCAGCGTACCCTGGCCATTGCCGAGCATGTCTTGTGCAATCAGATCAATAAATCCATTGTCAATACCATCAATGAACTGGGTGGCACTGCCATGGGCCTGCATTCGCTGAGCAGTTGTGTATTGTTTGCCGAACAGTTGCGGCTAAAAGATGATGATGGTCGCCAAATCGATATTGGCATGGTTGGCAAGGTCAAAGATGTCAATGCCGAACTACTGAAAGCATTGTGTGCTGCTGGGACTATACCGGTGATTGCCCCGATTGGTCGGGATCGCGCTGGCGGCAAGCTCAATGTCAATGCCGACACCGCAGCCGGCAAGGTAGCAGCCGCTGTTAAAGCCGAAAAACTGGTGATGATGAGTGATACCCACGGAATTTATAAAGATCCATCCGACCCGGCAACCCACCTGACCCGCCTGAGCGAGACCGAGGTTCAGAAATTAATCGCCGACCAGATTATCAAAGGCGGCATGCTGCCCAAGGTCGATGCCTGCCTGGAAGCCATAGCCGCCGGAGTTGGTCGCACCCACATCATCGATGGCGGCATCGAACATTCGCTATTGTTGGAAATTTATACTGATAAAGGCATTGGAACGCTGATTACGCAATAAGATATAGAACGCAGATGACGCGGATTTTGCGAATTTCCGCAGATAAGATTTTAATAAGGGTGGTTTATGACTGCCCTTTTTTATTAAATCACATAAAACACTTTAGCAATATAAAGAAAACAAAAGAAAAGCGTTTGGGTGGCAATGTTTCTGCTACTACTGGAGCATTGCCACCCCGCCGTTTTATAATAATTTTACTTCAACTTTATCTGCTTATACTTATTGCGGCGGTGGGCAATTCTATCGGGGGATTCGGCTTTTACTTTTTCTTCATAGGCACTGAAATTGCCCTGGAACCATTGGGTCTTGCCATCACCTTCAAATACCAGCAGATGCGTACAGATACGATCAAGGAAAAACCTGTCATGGCTTATGACCATCGCACAACCCTGAAAATCTATGATACCCTGTTCCAGTACCCGCATGGTATTAACATCTAAATCATTGGTTGGCTCATCCAGCAGCAGCAGATTGCCACCCTGCCGCAACATCTTGGCTAAATGGATTCGATTGCGTTCACCACCGGAACACTGTGAAACTTTTTTCTGCTGGGCCGGGCCACGGAAATTAAACCTGGCGACATAAGCTCGCGAAGCAAGTGTAACTCCGCCAACGATCATATTATCTAAGCCATCGGAAACTTCTTCAAAAATGGTCTTGTCATCGGCCAGTTCATCGCGATGCTGATCGACATAGCCCAGCGACACCGTCTCGCCCAATTTAACCGAACCGGAATCAGGGTTTTCCTGGCCGGTTATCATGCGGAACAAAGTGGTTTTTCCTATACCATTGGGGCCAATAACCCCAACGATACCATTGCGGGGCAATTCAAAAGAGCAGTCATCAATGAGCACCCTGCCATCATAACCTTTCGAAACATTCTTGAAGCTAAGAACATCTTCGCCGAGTCGCTGGCAAGTTGGAATCTGGATAAGCACATCACTTTTAGCATCGATAGTTTCCTGGCCGGCCAACTCTTCATAAGAATTGATACGGGCCTGATTTTTCTGGTTACGGGCCTTAGCTGAGGTATTAATCCAGTTAAGTTCACGCATAAGAGTTTTCTGACGAGCAGATTCTTTCTTTTCGGTAATTCGGAGAAGCTCAGCTTTTTGCGCCAGCCAGGATGAGTAATTACCTTCAAAAGGTAAGCCACGGCCATTTTCCAATTCTAAAATCCACTTGGTGATATTATCCAGGAAGTAACGATCATGGGTAACAATAATAACTGTGCCATGATATTCCCGCAGGGTATTTTCCAGCCATTGGACGGTTTCAGCATCGAGATGATTAGTCGGCTCATCCAGCAGCAGCATATCTGGTTTTTCCAGCAGAGCCATACACAAAGCCACCCGACGCCGTTCACCACCGGAAAGCTGCCCGACAACCATATCATCTGGCGGCAGGACTAAAGCATCAGCTACAATATCGATATAACGGTCGGTTTCCCAGCCATCACAGGCATCGATTTTTTCCTGCAGCTTGCCCATCTCGTCCAGCAGTTTATCCATTTTATCTTCAAATTCCGGCAGACACATCTGCTCGGATATTTCATTGTAGCGGTCAACCATATCTAAGGTATCCTTGATCGCCAGCTGCAGATTTTCACGGACAGTTTTATCTATTTCCAGTTCCGGTTCCTGAGCCACGTAGCGAACCTTCATATTGGCGGCCAGTTTGGTCTGGCCCATGTAATCCTTGTCGATTCCAGCCATAATCTTTAGCAGTGTACTTTTACCAGCACCATTTTCACCTACAACGCCAATTTTAGCGCCATAGAAAAATGATAGCGATATATCACTGATAACATCCTTGTCAGCATAGCGTTTGCCTACACCTGACATTTCAAATACAAATTTCGGAGCCATTATCTAAATCCTTGTCATTTACATATAAGGGAATTATTAAAAAAATCAGCTATGCCCATTTAATAAACATAGCTGAATATAAAAATCTGCGTTAATCTGCGGGAAAAAATCGTCGCCCAGCTAAACTGAGCACTGACTCTCTATTATGACATTTCCGCAGCAATCAAATCATCATAGCTTTCCCGCTGACGAATAACCTTAAAGCTGTCTCCATCGACCAGCACTTCAGCGGCTCTTGGATGGGAATTATATTGACTGCTCATCGCAAAGCCATAAGCCCCTGCGGTAAATATCGCCAACTGGTCGCCACGAGCTATGGCTGGTAAGTTACGATCCAAAGCCAAATAATCGCCAGTTTCACAAATAGGCCCCACAATATCAGTTTTGACCAGATCACTGAGATTCATCGGATCCATGCGTTTGTCGAGAGAATGCTGGGGTTTGACTTTTACTGGCCAGGCAAAATGAAAAGCTTCATAAAGCGATGGCCGAATCAAATCGTTCATGCCGGCATCCAAAATAGCGAAATTTTTATCGCCACCCTTTTTGACATAAACAACCTGGCCCACCATTATCCCGGCATTACCAGAGATACTGCGGCCCGGCTCCAAAATCAGTTTCAAACCCTTGTCACGCAGCATCGGGATAATCACATCGGCATAGTCAGCGGTAAGCGGTGCCTGGCCGGTGGTATAATCAGCCCCAAAGCCGCCGCCAATATCAATCGCTTCTATTTCAAAACCCTGAGCTCTTAATTCTTCGATCATAACCAGGGCTTTATCAATAGCCAGCACATAAGGATCGGTAGTATTAATTGGGGAACCGAGATGCAGATGGATAGCACAAAGCTTAAAATATTCATCTTTGCCAAATTCCTGAAAAGCCGCAACTGCCCTTTCGATATCAACACCAAACTTGCTTTCCTTTTTGCCAGTTGTAGTATAACGGTGAGTCTTAGGGTCAACATCAGGGTTGACACGTAAGGCTCCTTTAACGATAGTCTTGCGTTCATTGGCTATTTTAGTCAGATTGGCAAGTTCGGCTTCTGATTCAACATTAAAATAAGCGATGTTGGCATCTATAGCTTCATTAATTTCCTTATCGGTTTTGCCCACGCCGGCATATACAACCTTAGTAGTATCACCACCGGCTTTAGCTACCCGGAAAAGTTCGCCGCCGGATACCACGTCAAAGCCAGTATCAAGGTCGGCTACCATTTTCAATATATTAATATTGCTGCAGCCCTTTACCGAATAGCAAATCAGCGGATTCATTTCGGCAAAAGCTTCCCGATAATTCTGCACATGGCGGCGGAAAGTAGCGGCGCTATAGATATATGCCGGGGTACCAACTTCTGCGGTGATCTTACTTACAGGTATATTTTCGCAGTACAATTCATCATTTTTATAGGTAAAATGGTCCATTTTTGTCTCTTTCGATATAAATTTAAGGTATTTGGGCTATTTCGTGCCCTTTCGCGCCCAGTATTATAGCACTTTTGAGTTATTTGTAAACCCACACTATAGACAACTCAGGGCTAACGCATGAAATTTAATTGAAGAATTTGGAGAAATAAACAAAATGTTAAAATAGGCAACTTGCGCGAT
>JAEIOG010000147.1 GCA_016342495.1 Phycisphaerae bacterium | reverse complement strand
GCAGTTTAAGGTTGAAAACGCTCAGACAAAATTGAAATCACTCTACCCAACTATTAAAGTGTGACTGAGCACTAGTGGTAATTTCAATTATCGCCCTGCTTGTCAGCATTTTAATGCCGGCATTGAGCAAGGCCCGCCAGAAATCTAAAGCGGTCGTATGCCTGTCCCAATTAAGACAATGGGGGGCAATAACCGCTATGTACTGTCAGGATAACGATGACAAGCTCTACCAGAGTGATACTGTAGCCGGTGCCAGCCGGGAAGAGATAAAACAGGCATACTGGGTGGTTGCATCGTTGCCATACTATCAGAATAAAGAGATCAGGAAGTGCCCATCAACCAAAGAAATCAACCGGGCCGCCGGCTATCATTATGGTAAGACCGATGAGATGTGGGGGCCATTGCCATCAAGTCTGGCCTGGGCAGAGGAATTTTCAACCGGTAGCTATGGCATAAATGAATGGTGTGCGTGCCCGCCGGGTAACAGCATTTGGGGGTTTTCATCAAATGCGACATGGAAAAACAGCTCGGTTCGAAATGGTAGTGAAATACCGGTTTTTCTGGATAGCAAGTTTGTAGACGGCTTTGTTAAGGAAACCGATTTACCACCAACAACTCTCGAAGAACATAATGGTTGGGGAAGCAATGGCATAAGGATGTTCTGCATACCAAGACATGGCATAGGTGTTAACGCAGTTTTTCTTGATGGGTCAGCGCATTTTGTGGAATTGAAAAAACTGTGGCAGCTTCGATGGCATAAGAGCTATAAAATTAATAATGCCTGGACAAAAACGGATGCTGTCTGGCCAGACTGGATGAGTAGAATTAAGTGATAAAACCTCAAACAAACTATACCCAAAGGGTATGATTTTATCTGGCAGAGCAATGCTAAAGTATTGCCGGATATAAAGTTATAGCAGGTAAAATGGACAAACTCAATAGTTATGAGTATATTAATATGCAAACCCTCAGGGAGACTAAGGGTTTGCATATTTTTTGCTAGTTATGGTGATGAAAGAAATGTTTTATCCATTGATTAAAATCATCGCTAATGGTATAGATTGCCGGGACAATGAGCAGGCCCAAGCCACCGCCGGAGATGAGTCCACCAATTTGGACCATAGCCATCGGAGCCCGCATTTCCCCGCCCCAGCCAAGGCCCATGGCAAGAGGTATTAGAGCGATAATGGTAGTTAGGTTAGCCATCAGGATTGGGCGGAGTCTGGTGGTGCCAGCTTGAAGGATGGCTTCGCGTCGGTCCATACCCTGCTTGCGTTTGACATTCACATAATCCAGAACAACAATGCTATTGTTAATAACCAGACCAACCAGCATGATGATGGACATGATTGAGAAGATGGAAAATGTGCCACCCAAAATGAACAAAGCAAAGAAAACGCCAATCAAGCTCAAAGGCAATGTAAACATGATAACTAAGGGCTGGGTGAAAGATTCCAGCAATGAAGCAAGAAGCATGTAAGTAAGACCGATAGCCATTGCCAGTGCTATTCCTAAACGCATAAAGCTTTCGGCCATCTGCTCCATATCACCGGTATAGGCGGTATTAATGCCCGCATATTGAGGATTCTGTTTTAATTCAGCAATGTACTTATCCATGTCAGTGGCAACCTGACCTGCACTACGACCACTGGCATTACAACTAATGTTAACAGAAGATTGACGATCTTTTCTAAACAACTGTGAAGGCCCTTCCGAATAAATAATTTCACAGATTGCCGGCAAAGGAACTTTAATTTTATCAGGAGTAACGATAGATAATGCTTCGATATCATTTAGGGTTTTCCGGCTATCTTCATCGCCACGAACTCTAATATCATAATCATAAGCACCTTCGCGATATTCATTAACAGTTAAACCTTCATAGGAGGCGGTAATCAACTGGGATAATTCCATGGTGTTTATGCCATAATCTCTGCATTTTTCACGATCCGGGATAATTTTAACTTCTGGCTGCCCGGGACGATAGTTGGTATCAACATCAACGGTTCCAGTAATTTTAGCTGGATCTTTCATTATTTCAGTTAACTCACCGGCAAAGGCAATAATTGTATCAAGATCATCGCCAGTAACATCGAGCTGGATAGCGGCGGCTCCACCGCCACCACCGGTTTCCTCAAATACTTTCAGTTTAGCACCAGGGATATCAGCTTTCACTAAAATAGTTCTCAACCTGTTCATGATTTCTTTAGTTGTTGCGATACGATCAAATTTTTCACCGACATTAATTTTAACCTGAGCAATATTAACCGATTGACTAGAACCGCCGATATCACCGCCAGAGACCGAACCAATAGTTACATAATAACTTAACAATTCAGGCATTTCCTTTTTATCCAGCAGGTACATTTCGATTTTTTTGACAGCTTTATCGGTTTCTTCGAGCCTGGTACCGGTGGGCATTTCAACTAACACACTGAATTTACCCTGATCCATAGGTGTGATAAACTCTGCACCGATATGACCTGCCAACATAAACGAACCTACCAGTAAAAATAAAATCACAAAAAATGTTTTCCATCGATGGTCAAGAGTTGCCGATAATAAATGGCTATAACCCTTCTTTAACTTTTCAAGACCACGATCAAACCAGCGGCCAAAAGCATTGACTGGGCCGGGACGGTCAACACTGGTATTGTTCTTAGTAAGCATTTTGGCGGCCATCATTGGTGCCAATGTAAACGAGACAATCAATGATACTGCTGTAGCAAAAGTCGCGGTTAAGCCTAAAGCCTTAAAGAATTCTCCGATGACACCTCCCATAAAAGCGATAGGAACGAACACAACAACATTTGTCAAAGTAGTTGAAGCTACGGCAATAGCGATTTCGCTGGTACCTTCAACAGCGGCAATTTCGGGATCATGCCCCATATGAATATATCGAGTAATATTTTCCAATACCAAAATAGCATTATTTACCAACACCCCGACAATCATCGCCAGACCCATCAGAGACATCATATTAAGAGTAATACCTGAAATAAACATAATGGTAAAAGTTGCTAAAACCGAAATCGGCATTGTCAGCGAAACGATAACTGTACCGCGGAATGTATGCAGGAACACAAACAATGCAATAGCAGTTAAGATGACACCAACATACATATTTTCAAATACATTATTAATCGAAGAAGTAACCCAAGGGGCCATCCGGTCCAGGACGATGATTTCAAAATCTTCAGGAAGCTGTTTTTTAAGTTCATCGATTTTATTCATTACCATCTGGTCAATTTGGACG
The DNA here is from genome assembly GCA_016342495.1 of Phycisphaerae bacterium. Classification (GTDB taxonomy): domain Bacteria; phylum Planctomycetota; class Phycisphaerae; order Sedimentisphaerales; family SM23-30; genus JAEIOG01. Next base: position 7,751 of record JAEIOG010000147.1, on the reverse strand, counting down.
GTGTTTCCATCGGAACGTTTTTGAATATTGATACCAACACAGATCTTGCCATTGGCCCGGGCCATCTCGCGTAAATCTTTGTAAGTATCACGTATTTCAGCGATATTTCTTAAATAAATATTTTGATCTTCAGACTTGATCATCATATTGCCAATTTCATCTATATTGGCAAATTTACCTTTGAGCCTGATATTGTATTCCTGGGAACTTTGCCGGATAAAGCCACCGGGCATCTCAAGGTTAGCGGCAGCAACAGCGGAAATGATATCACTAATATTGAGATTATAAGCCTTTAAGCGTTGCTGATCGATGAGGATATGAATTTCTCTTTCGTGGCCGCCAATAAGTTCTACAGAAGCAACACCAGGTATAGTAGCAAATCGATCTTTAATCCGCTCATCTGCCATGGTGAAAACTTCACTTAAAGATCTGGGAGCCAAGACCGCCAACTGCACAACAGGCATCGCAGAAAAATCAAATTTCTGCGTTATGGGGTCATCTGCAGATTCTGGTAATTTTTGGCGAACTAAATCAATCTTGGCCCGAACATCCATCGCTGCGATGTCAGGGTCAACATCTTCATAAAACTCAGCAACAACCATACTCATACCCTGCTGAGATATGCCGCTTAAATGCTTAATACCTTCAACCGAAACGACTTCATCTTCCAGTTCTTTGGTAATTAATTGCTGGACCTCATCGGGGCCGGCACCTTCATAACGAGTAAGGACTGTCACTACGGGGATATCAATTTTGGGAAAGGACTCTTTAGGCAAAAGCCAATAGCAAAAAAAGCCAATAACCGCAAACATCAACATCAGCATAGTTGTCAATACCGGGCGTTTCACCGATAATTCAATCAAATTCATATTTATATATCCTGCTTAATATATGATTTACTCAAACGGCATACAAAGATAAAACTCGGTTGGTTTGAGAAATTTCAGCATGGGCATAACCCATCCTACCTATTATTCTACAACTTTAACTTTGTCGCCGATATTCAAGCCATATCCCATCAAAATAACATTCATATCAGCCTGTAGGCCATCAATTACATGAATTTTATCGCCATAGGTATCACCTACAACAATATCCTGGCGTTGGACAATTCCATCGGCGTCAGCAATCAACACATAAGCCTGAGGCTCACCCTGGTCTGTCAACCCACGCTTAATGGCATCGGCAGGAACAGCTATCGCATTTGCAATAGTATCGGTGTTAATAATAGCACGGCCAAACATAGCCGGCTTCAAAAGACCTTGGCTATTATCCAATAAAACACGAGTAAGAAAAGAACGATCTAATTGGCCGCCAAGGGGATCAATCTGGGCGATGGTAGCATCAAAAGAATTATCTGGCAAGGCGTCAACTTTGACCTTAACTGTCTGGCCAATTTTAATTTTGGGTATATCAATTTCAGAGACTCTAATATCCAGATAAACTTTACTGATGTCCATTAATTCAAAGATAGTCTGATTCATAGCTATCAGATCATTAACTTCAAAATTATTTTTTGATATAAATCCAGCAAAAGGAGCCTTTAGTTCATGGTAGCTCAAATTTTCGATGGCTTGGTCGAGGGCGACCTGGGCTAACTTAACTTCAGCTCTTGCCAGTTCGATATCTTCGGAGCGTGGGCCCTTCTTAGTTAATTGGTATTGAGCGACAGCGGCATCATAGCGTGCCTTAGAGCTGTCAAGATTAGCCTTGACGCTATCGAGTTTCTGCTGGGTAGAAGATTCTTCCTGCAGGAGTTTAAGTTGTCTTTGATATTCCAACTTAGCTAAATCCCAATCGGCCTGGGCCTGTTGCTGCATAGCTTGTTGACTTTGGATTTCTTCAATTCTTGAGCCATTCAGCAGTTTCTCCAGTGTAGAATTAGCCCGGGCCAGACTCGCCTGGCTTTGCAAAATGCCTAATTGGGCTAATTTACTATCTAAGCTTACCAGCAACTGGTCTTTCTTAACATATTGACCTGTCGTGGCATGAAGTTGGGTGATTCGCTCGGAAATCTTAGGCGATATTTTAACTGCAATAAGAGGATTTATCGTTCCACTAATGACAACGATATCAGCCAAAGATTCAGGTTGAACAATAAATGTCCGAACGGGAATTCCATTTTCTTTTTGTACCAGGGTTATATCAGTATCGACAGGTTTATTTTTCAGATCATCAAAACGATAATAAATAGCGCCAGCAAAAGCTGCAATAACAATTAGTATAACAATCCATTTTTTCATTATTTATTCACCTCGATATTGGTAGATTCATTTTTTTCAATGGGTAAATTATCTTCACCGATAGTTCCAATGGCGGCGTGCAGGTCCAGCAAGGAAACCTGATAGGCCTGCACAGCGTTATAATAGTCTTTTTGGGCCTGAGCTAAGGCCAGTTGGCTATTGATGACATCCAGGGATGTGGCAACACCTTCACGATAATCCACTTTCACCAGTCTTAACGCTTCCTGAGCATTCTGGACATTGCCATCCTGACTGAGTACAAATTCTTTATTATTTTTCAAATTTAATAATGCCTGAGTAACTTCCAACTGGACCTGCTGTTCGGTTTTCACCAAAGCAACCCGTTGCTGTTGGAGTACAGCTTTGGCCTGGAGCACCTGGCCTCTAACCTGAAAACCGCTAAAGAAAGGCCATTGCATCGAAACTCCGACAGTACCGGTGCGATCCCAATCGGCCCCGGCCCCGGTAAAGGACATAAAACCCGGATAACTTTGCTGATAAGAACCGACAAGAAAAACATTAGGTTTATTGCCAGCCTGTTTTGAAATAACATTATCTTCGGCTAATCTTATATTGGCTTCACCCATTAAAAGCTCGGCTCTTCGAGTCAGCGCTAATTCATTACATTTATCGATAACAACATCCACTGATTCAAATTTTAATTTATCGGATAATTCTATCTTGCTATTTTGAGATACACCCATCGCATTATATAATACGGTCATAGCTACTTCACAGGCATTTTGCTGTTTGACCAGTTCGGCGGCAAGGGTTTTTACCCGAACCTCGCTCCTTAGGACATCAAATTTCCGTGCAGCGCCATATTTATATTTTTTCTGGGTATCAATTAAAAGCTCTTTGGCATTGGCTAAATCCTGCCGGGCGACCTGAACTAATTCTTTTGCCAGCAAAACATTAAGATAGCTGGTCTGCACATGTAAATGTACCTGCTGGATTGCCAGGCGTAATTCCTGAGAGGTTAGAAAATCAAAAGCTTTGGCCGCATCCAGAGCGGTACCTATCAGACCTCCGAGATACAAAGGCTGAGACACTCGGAGCTGACCATTATAGTTGGATCCATCGCCTGGAAGTTCGGTATCGACATCCAAACCATCAAAATTCAATGATGCTTTGGGCAATGCGGTGGAAATGGCTTCTATTTTTTGGCCTTTGGCCTGATCCTGACGAAAATAGGCATTTTTAATATCTTTATTATTTTCTAATGCCGAAAGGAGACAATCATTAATGCTATATATCCCGTCAACAAAGGCTAAGGATTCGATTTCTCCGGCAGAATTTCCCTGGCGGTCTGGGCGGGTACTAAACTGATTTCGATATCGAATTTGGCGGTTCTGCCTGAATTGCTTTTGCATATTAGTATTATCCAGACAGCCAGTAAATAGCAAAGCCATAAATAATAAACTTATTGTTTTAATTTTTATCACTTGCGGCGAACTCCATCAAAAAATATTTTAGTTATTACTCTGGCCTTGTCTTTAAGATCAAACCGGGTAGGGTCAGCAAGCCAGAGCCAAAGAAAATGTCTTACCATACCTCGCATAGCTTCCATAATATCTTCCACACTGAGATTCTGGTCAATCAAGCCATCTTCAATACCACTTTGGAGAAGTAGAGCATGCTGATTTAACATTTCTGGAAAAGGTGGCAATGTCTGAACATGCTCCTTGAAATGTTCGACAAAACTTTCTTCAGAGACAAAAACCTCTTCCATACGTTCACAAATAAAAAGACGCGTAAATTCTGGATTATTAACACAAAAATCAAGTTCGAATTCCAGAAACGCTGTTAAGAAATCAAACAAATCCATTTTGCTACCATCAATGGAGGTTGCCTGATTGTAGTAATCCCACAAATGTTTTTCCATTATTTTCTGATGGAGATTATCTTTACTGGGAAAAAAGTTATATAAAGTACCGACAGAGAAATCGGCCTGCTTAGCGACGTCTTCCATGGTTGTCTTGTGAAAACCCTTTTCGGCAAAGATTTTCAAGGCGGCAGTCATAATATCCTGTCGATGCTTTAATTTTTCACGTTCTTTTCGGCTCAAAGGCTTAGTCATATCAGTTACCTTAATATAATAATTCGCTCAGTATCCCTTGAAGCAATACTTATTGGGAATATAAAGTCATTTTTTGAATTAATATTCATAAAATAACAAGAAGAAAAGTAAATGTCAATTCGTTTTATGAATATATATTCACTTTTTTTATTTTTTTATTTTTATGTAAATAAGGAGGTATTTTATAGATATTTTTGACAATAACCCGATGATTGACTATAAGTGTCTTTGTTAGCAATATTTTAGCTATATGGGAAAATGGTAAAAAAACCACCTATACTAGCATGATCACAAAGCAACGATTTTACCTATTTTAACAATACGACCGGAAAACTCACATATGAGCGACAGCCACAATCAAATACATCGCATTGCAATTAGTTGCATTGGCCTGGGCCTGTGCCTTTTTGCAGCCATCAGTCTTTTCAGTTTTGACATTCAAGACCCACCAAATCCTGATTTTGCCAATGAAAGCCAGGTAACCAACAATCTATGTGGGCCTTCCGGAGCATTTCTTGCTTATAAGGCAAACTATTACATAGGCACATCGTCTATGCTAATAGTAATGGCGATCATGGTTTGGTTTGTCCTGTATTGCATGAAAAGACCAATGGAACAATTATTTTTCCGGGTAACCGGTTTGCTTATTATAGTTGCGGTATGGGCTGCAGCTGAATACTGGATCTATGGCGGGGACAATACATCTTTAAGTCAGGGTCATGGCGGCATACTTGGTATCGCCCTTACCAATTTTCTTAAAACCCATACAGCGGAATTTGGTACGGTTTTAATTCTTAGTGCAGCGGCAATAGTTGGCCTGCTGCTGGCAGTAGATAATATTGTATTTATGCTACCTAAACTTTTAATTCAGATTGTTGAAAACATCCAAAAAGCCGGCCCGGTACTATCATCGACTAAGACCACAAAGACCAACCCGGTTCAGAAAGTCAAAGAGCAAGACGACCAAAATGAAGATTCCGAAGAAGAAGAAGAAGAAGAATTTGAGCAGGAAGAATTTGAATTTGATGAAGAGCTTGACGAGAGCGATTTAGTTGATGAAGATGAACAGGAAAATCCTGAACCTGTCAAATCGAAAAAACGACCTAAGCCAGCCCCGCGTAATATGTCGAATCCGGCAGTATCGGCTCTTGCCAAGATGCTGGGGCACAAACAAACATCCAAGCCAACCAGCGGCCAGGCGCCAGTTGCAAATTATGATAATTATAAATATCCACCGATGGATTTACTTGCCAAGCCACAATATGGCTATCTGGATAAACTCGAAGATGAAGTGAAAGATCGCGCTGTATTACTGGAAAAAACCCTGACCGAATTCAAACTTGATACCAAAGTTGTCAGCTGGGAAACAGGACCAGTCATTACCATGTTTGAACTTAAATTAGCTCCGGGTATCAAAGTATCGCAGATCACCAGATTAGCAAACGACATGGCCCGATCATTAGGATCGGCTACCGTTCGAGTTGTGGCCCCACTACCGGGCAGACACACTATTGGTATCGAAGTGCCAAACAGTTCAAAAGAAATGGTACGAGTCAAAGAACTCATCCAGCTATCAGGTGACCGGCATGAAAAAATGCAGATACCCTTATTTTTGGGTAAAGACGCCACCGGTGAGCCACTTATTGAAGATTTGGCGGCTATGCCTCATTGCCTGATTGCCGGAACAACCGGTTCAGGTAAAAGTGTTTGTATCAATAGTATCATCACCTCTATTTTGCTGACCCAGCGTCCGGATATGGTAAAACTTATTCTGGTCGATCCGAAAATGGTGGAAATGAATGGTTACTCGGATCTGGCTCACCTGATGTGCCCGATTGTTACAGAGATGAAAAAAGCGGAGCAGATACTGGAATGGCTGACATGCAAAATGGATCAGCGTTATTCATTACTAAGCCGGGCAAATGTCAGAAATATTGTTTCTTATAATAAACTTACTCCGGAACAAATTTATGAGAGGATTGACCCCAAGAGCGAAGAAGAAAAAGCCCGTACACCTGAAAGACTGCCTTATATGGTAGTTATCATTGATGAGTTAGCCGACTTGATGATGACCGCAGGCAAAGAAATCGAAGGCTATATCGTGCGTTTGGCCCAGAAATCCCGTGCAGTGGGTATCCATTTGGTATTGGCTACTCAAAGGCCACAGGCTACTGTTGTGACCGGTTTGATTAAAAGTAATATGCCTTGCCGTATCAGTTTCAGGGTTGCCTCGCGTATGGATAGCCGTATCGTTTTGGACAGCAATGGCGCAGAATCGCTATTAGGTCAGGGTGATATGCTGTTTTTGAAACCTGGCACCAGCGAGCTATTGCGATGTCAGGGTACATATCTAGGCGACAATGAGATTAATGACATAGTCAAATACCTCAAAGATATTGCTCAGCCAAGTTATAACCCTGAATTAATGCAGATGAACACTATTGATGCAGGTCTGGATATGGAACGTGATGATCTGTTTGATGATGCTGTTCGGATTGTGCTTGAAACACGTCGAGGTAGCGTATCATTGCTGCAAAGGCGTTTGACAATAGGTTATTCCCGTGCATCACGCCTGGTCGAGCAGATGGCCGCTGCTGGCATTTTAGGTGAATATAATGGTGGTCAGCCACGTGATGTCATGATGAGTCTGGAAGAATATAATAGTATTCGTATGCAAATGCAGCGTGACGCTGATGATGGCTATGAGGATATGGCCGAAGATGATGATGACCCAGCTGATGATAGCCTAGAAACAGAAGACCAAGATCAACTCGATAGCGATGACGCTGAAGCATTATATGAAGAAGAAGAAGAAGAAGATGATGATGATGATGATGATGATGATGAGGAGGAGGAGGAGGAGGAGGAGGAATCTGATGACGATGATTCTTTAGATGATCAGGAATATGAAGAGGACGAAGAATCTACTGATGATGATGATGATGATGATGATGATGATGATGAATATGAAGAAGCCTGTAGCTATATAGATGAAGAAGATGAAAAAGATGTAGTAAAATAGAAAGGATGGAAATTTTGGATACGATCGCCTGGCAGGATAGTTTTAGTGTTGGTAATGAATTGATGGACGATCAGCATAAAAAACTGATTGGGATGTTAAACCATATGATTGACGATAGAAACAATTGCCCTGATCCGCAAGCATTATGGGAGTTACTGGCTAAAATGTCAGAATATGCCGAAGAACATTTCCATGATGAAGAAGACTATATGGAGCAGATTAATTATTCAGATTTGGAAAGCCATAAACAGGAACATGAAAGTTTTAAAGCCAAAGTCAGCGGTTTTGCCGCTGATGTATTTGTCAATGATGAATTAGTTCAGCAGAACAGAGGATGTAAAATAAACTGTGTAAATGGTCATAGATATGTTAACCTATAGATGAAAGGTAATTACTATGGCCAGAC
>JAEIOG010000146.1 GCA_016342495.1 Phycisphaerae bacterium | reverse complement strand
CCAAAAAAAAGCTATTTTTGCTACCGCAAATCAGCTTAACACACCTATTCCCTAGACTATGGGATGGTTGTGTATTTGCTATTGAGATTAATTTTAGAGACGCCCCGGAACTGATCATTATGATTAAATCTGACACGATAATTATTTGGTGGCTGACGTCGTGTACCTTCGCCACGGTTACGGATGCCGACATTGAACCTAATATTAGTGTCAGTGCCATCAATGCCAATAAAGGTGCCGTTCATTACCGCGTTCGAATAGCGGTCGGGATCATGACTGCCGATATAGGCAAGCCTGGCACTTTCAGCTTCGGTCATAATCAGATAGAAGACCGGCATTTCGCCACCCTGCTGGATTGTATCGGGATCATAAGAATCATCTACCTGATATAAATGATTGGCGACCTGCTGATCGATACCATCGATATCACAGGCAGCTGGCATAGTTCGGATATTACCCTGATTGTCAGAAGCTTCAATAAAATATTCAACTATATCACCATCGGCAAAAGGTGGGATAGCTGCGGCATAGATGCCATCACCTGCGGCGGCATCATTATGGTCGCCATCATCATACATAGTGATGGTGCTGTATTCAGCGGGGTCAAATTCTGGATAACTATCGATAGCATAAACAGATTGATCCAGACGATAATATAATATAACGGCCAGAACAGAAGTCTGCTCATCAATAATTTTAGCGGTGATAATAACATTTTCGGTTGAATTGGGGATAATGGGAGCCTGCTTGACTTTGGCAATAATTGGTGCGGTATTGTTAAGCCAACTTGAATTTTGCGAGCCGGGAGTTCCCTGATCAACGGCGCCGGCCTGCCAGTTGCTGCCAGATTCATTGGGCAGATTGGGATTAATAAGTTCCAGGCTTTTGCCCAGGCCATCATGGGCATCGCTGTAAAGCCAACCACGGTGGCCATAATCATCGGGGCCAAGGATGCGTTTGGACCATTGGGCCTCATCGCAATATTGCAATTCATCGATAATGCCACCGGAGGCGTTAATGAGTTTGAGATTTTCGCCGCTATTAGCTAAATGACCAAACCAGCCGGCGACATAATTGGTGACAGCGGGATATTTTGCGGTAAAGGCATTCTGGTCAGCAGCGATGACAAGATAACTTTTAGCCGGAATGGTTACATCACCAAAAGTAAAAGTTATACCATTGTTGAATTTCCAGCCCAGCAGCGAAACCGGGGCGTTGCCTTTATTGAAAAGTTCGACATATTCTTCCAGATCATTTTGACTGGAAGGATGATACATGATTTCGGAAATAATAATATTACGGTCGGCAGTGAGCTGATCATTAGGTGCTGCCGGAGTTGGCCCCTTTTCGCTATTAGCAGGGAAGGTTTGCCAATCGCCCAGACCATCAGGGAGACGACCAAAGGAATCATCGGGGTTTTGTAATGGATAATTTTCGATAGCATCAATTAAGTTCAGGCCAGTATCAAACAAGGCGATAGATTCACCGGAGGCACTTAATTTGAAAGCCAGATGGGTTGGCCCATCGGTAGGGTCATTATCAGCCCATAAAATCAGAAAGCCGCCAGCGGGGACAATAGTTGCATCGCCAAAACCGACAGGGATCATTGATTTGGAAGGCGTGGTCAGGTCATCGGTTAAATACATGCCCGCCAGGTCAATGGGCTGATCAGAAAAATTATGAATTTCGATCCAGTCTTCATATTGGCCCTGAGGGTCTTTGATAAAGGAAGAGTTGGCAGCCATAAATTCATTGATAGCCAGGGGCTGGTTGTGCCGGAGCCAGTTTTTCGAAAGAATAGCCAGGTCAGCTAAGTCGACTTTGCCCTGCTGATCAAGATTAGCGGGAGATGTCCCATCGCTGAGCCATTGCCAGGCCAGGATTTCCAGATCTTCGATATTAACGATGCAATCTTTATTGATATCGCCGGCTGGGCAGGCCGCAAAAGCGTAACAGCTAATCAAGCAAGTTATAATAAAAGCTTGAATCGTTAAAAAACTGGATTTTTTAAACATTTCTCAAATCTCCATAATTTAAATTAAACCTTTGCAAAGTGAAATCAGGCCTGAAATACCTTAGGTGTTAATAATAATAGTATCATAAAGATGGGAAAATCCATATTAAAATATACTCTACATAATTAGTTTTAATTAGTAGTATATTATCAAATCAAACCCGGCTATTATTTGGGTTTCTCCGTACGTACCCCTCCGGTATTCCAAATGCTTCACTGTAGCAAATACCCTGTAATTGCTGAGTTGGCATCAAAATCTCCTGTAATACCTATGGTTTTCTCAATTCCAAGTACAACTTATCCCAGGATTAGACAGAATATTTATTATTGGTTTTAGCTGTCATTGATTTGATCTTTTGCGGGTGATATATTATGTAGTCAGCGGCCCGGGGTACGGATCAAATAATTGATAATACATATTCTGATCGATGCACCTTCTACTGATCTCGCAGCGGTCGCCACCATTGTTCATTTTCGATATACCATTTGACGGTGTCTTTCAAGCCCTGCTCAAATTCAACTTCCGGCTGCCAGTTCAATTGGGCTTTGGCCTTGGAAGCATCGATGGCATAGCGTCTGTCATGGCCCAGGCGATCAGCAACATATTCAATATAGCTTTCGTTCCGACCCAGCTGTTTTAGCAGTATCTTAGTCAATTCAATATTAGCTTTTTCGCTATTGCCGCCAAAGTTATAGACCTGGCCAGCCTTGCCCTTATCAATTGCGGCTAATATTCCTTTGCAATGGTCACTGACATGTATCCAGTCCCTGATTTGCATCCCATCGCCATAAACGGGGACTTTACGACCAGCCATCAGATTGGTTACAAACAATGGGATAATCTTTTCAGGGAATTGATATGGCCCATAATTATTTGAACAGCGGGTTACAATCACAGGAAAATCATAGGTATGATGATAAGCCAACACCAATAAATCAGCAGCGGCCTTAGAGGCACTATAGGGGCTGTTTGGTTGAATAGGAGTATCTTCGGTAAATAAACCTTCAAGGCCAAGGGAGCCATAAACCTCATCAGTAGAGATCTGCACAAATAAATCTACCTTTGCTTTCATAGCTTCATCAACTAAGACCCTCGTGCCTTCGACATTGGTTCTGATGAAATCTTCCGATGATTCAATACTTCTATCAACATGGCTTTCGGCGGCGAAATTCACCACGACATCAATATCGCTCATCGCTTTGCGAACAGCTAAATGGTCGCAAATATCAGCTTTGATAAATTTAAAACGGTTACAATCCTGAAACTCGCTAAGATTTTCAAGATTACCTGCATAGGTCAGTAAATCGTAGCCAACGACATCCCAACAGCCCTGTTCAATCAGCATCCGCACAAAGTTAGACCCGATAAATCCTGCAGCACCTGTAACCATTATCTTACGCATATTCTTATTTCCCATTTTTAACTTTTATTCGTTATTTGCGCCGGTTTTTTCGATCAGGCGATTAGCTCTATTCCATGATTCAATCGTCCCGGCATCGGTCCACCAGCCATCAAGAATATCGGCAGTCATCGTACCCTGGTCGATATAGGTATTATTAACATCAGTGATTTCAAGCTCACCCCGGTCCGATGGTTTTAAGGTAGAGATAATATCAAAAATCTGATTATCAAACATATAAATGCCAACAACGGCTAAATTACTTTTCGGCTGGCTGGGCTTTTCAACAATCGAAAGAACCTTGCCATCATCATCAACATCAGCTACCCCAAATCTTTGGGGGTCTGGAACTTCTTTGAGCAGGATTTTCGCCCCTTTTCTTTGGGTAAAGAAATCGGCAACTGGCTTGCGAATATTCTTTTCGATAATATTATCACCCAGGATCACAACGATTTTATCGCCATCGACAAATTCTTTTGTAAGCCCTAAGGCATGGGCGATACCGCCAGCTCCTTTTTGATAGGTATAATGCAAACCGCTAACGCCCAGTTCACGGCCATCGCCAAGCAATTCAAGAAAATCTCCGGCTTTATTGCCACCGGTAACGACCATAATATCAGTAATGCCGGCATTGACCAGACATTCGATAGGATAATAAATCATTGGTTTATCATAAACCGGCAAGAGATGCTTATTGGTGACTCTGGTCATAGGATCAAGCCTTGAACCCATCCCGCCTGCTAAAATAACACCTTTCATATCGCTACCTCACATAAGAGTAAACTGTATAAACCTTACAAACACTACAATCTGCCATTAAAGGACTGCAATTGCATTATGACAACACAGTTTATCATATAAACGAAGAAAAACCAAATGTATTAAAATAGCAATAAAAGGCTTCATCGGCAATTAATAGTTCTACCATTGCCCATCAGGATTACGGCGACGTTTCTGGACAACTTTAGTCCTTTGCTGTACTTTTGCCCAGAACACTTTATGGTCGCCCGGCAAATAATTATCTTTGAATAACTGCTTTAAATCTTCATCAATATATTTATCAACCATTGAATAAAACAAAGAAGCTACATTTCTTATCTGGGCATTACGGCTTGGCCTTTTTTTCTTCATGCGATGCAGATCAATCAAAGCAAATTCATATTGCCCATCATTTTCACTGACGAAAAAATGCCACATATATAAATCCGGCATGTCAATCCCAATATCATGTAATTTTCGCACCACTTTAGCTATCGAAATAATCAGTTTATGCTTTTGCCGCATAGCCATGTTCTGCCAATTGGCTTTGATATAATCCGTCAGGCATTGGCTGTGCAGTTTTTCTGTCACAAAAAAACTGCATTTTTCCAGACCATAATTCCTTTTAAATCCATAGCATACCGGCCGGTAAGTTTCTATTCCATGCTTTAACAGAATATTGGCATTAGCCCATTCAACCCCTGCCTGACTTAAGATTTGGCCAAAAACCAAAACGGTCCGATACATATCCTTAAAATGGGGCTGATAAAAACGCTTCATAAAAAACGATTGTTTATTTTCTTTTTGCCCCAATTCAAAACCTATAACATTGCGCTTGTTGTTGCGATTAACAATTAACCCATCATCAAAAGCAAAAAAATCATCAAACTTGCGCAAACCATGCGACTTGAATAATTCTTCATGTCCACCATTAAAAATAACTTTTCCCATGAAATCTTCGTACCTGTATCGAAATACAAATAAAATTTATGCCTGTGTCCTTAACTCAGGTCTTTTCTTTATCTTCTGCCAGTCTTTAATTAATCCCGGTAAATCAGAAATATGTTCAATTGTAACTGTACCTTCAGGATACTTTCGTTTATTATTAGTTACGCCTTTTTTAATAATGCCAAGTATCCCTAATTTACCAGGCCCTTTGACATCTTCTTTATAGCGGTCTCCCACCATTATTATCTGACCGGGATCAATCTGGAGTTTATCCAGAGCTGCCTGATATATTTCCCGGCGGGGCTTGCGATAGCGGGTATCGCAGGAATAGACCCAATAATCAAAATACTGGCGAATTCCGATTTGTTCCAGATGACTATCTAATACATAACCGGGAACAAAAGTGTTGGAAATAACACAAAGTTTGAGATTCATCTGCTTAAGAGCTTCAAAGGTCTCAACAATATCAGGCTCGACATATGCCGCTTTGCCCAATGGATAATACCAGAGGTGGCATAAATGTTCCAATTGCTCCTGACTCAGGTCAAGGCCCATATAACGGCCCCGTCTGGCCAGCAATTCTTCAGTATGGAATTCGATTTTGGTGATCATCGACAAAACATAATGATACCGGATGCTCAGAAGATGACGAAAATTATACCAGTGGAACGATGGCATCTTCTCCCGGCCAAACTGGTCACATAAATACTCATAGGTTAGCCTGCCGCCCTGCCTGAATAAAGCATTAACGTTGGCCTGACCATAATTTATCAGGGTATCGCCTATATCAAATAATATTGCCTTAATTTCCATAGTATTAAGAGAATAACAAAATTTTAATCTTTTGCAACCCTATCTCTCAAGAAAGCGGTGACTAATACATAAAATCAACTCAAAAACAGCAAAAATCACTTATTCAGCCTTAAAATAAGCTATAATGTCACCAATAGCATCGTCTAGACTCAGCTTGGGCTGATAGCCGATTCTGGCATTAATCCGGTCCAGGCATGGCACCCGCCGTTGCATATCATCAAAATCCCGGCCATAAGCTTGTTCATAGCTGAGAAACTCCATTTTACTCTGCGAGCCGGTCAGCCGGACAATTCTTTTAGCTAAATCTTCGATAGTAATTTCTTCGGTAGCACCAACATTATAAACATGGCCGGGTGCCTGAGGGCATTCCATCAAACCAATCAATGCTTCCAGCACATCATTGACATGACAAAAACATCGTGACTGTTTACCGGTGCCATATATCTGTATCGGCTCATTTTTCAGAGCTTTTTGCACAAATCGAGGCATAACCATGCCATATTGTCCGGTTTGTCGCGGGCCGACAGTATTAAAAAGCCGTACAACAATAGTTTCCAGACCATATTGCTGATAATAAGCCAGGGCCAGAAACTCATCGATGGCCTTGCTGCAGGCATAAGACCAGCGCGAAAATCTGGTACTGCCAAGAACCGTATCATCATCTTCCTTAAACGGAACAGCTTCACTTTTGCCATAGACTTCACTGGTCGAGGTCAGAAGCACCCTTTTATTAAACTTATTCGCTATTTCAAGGACCACTTCTGAGCCATGAATATTAGTTTCTATGGTATGAACGGGCCGGTCAACAATAAGCTGAACCCCAACCGCGGCCGCTAAATGATAGATCACATCGCATTGGCTGACCAGTACATGCATAATTTCGCTGTTACGGATATTGTCCCGAACGAAACGAAAGTTTTCATGGTCACGAATCTGGGCCAGGTTTTGCAGTGTTCCGGTGCTCAGATCATCAATAACAGTTACCTGATGGCCGGTTTCGAGCAGTTTTTCAGCTAAATGTGAGCCAATAAAGCCTGCTCCGCCAGTTATTAAAACTTTCATACTTATTTCCTTACTTTCCTTATACCTTCAAAAAATCATGCCAGCATTATACTCAGGCCGATAGCACTAAAATAACTTTAAAATTGTTAATTCTTTGTCAATTCAAAGATAAAATAGCACAGCAGAGTAAAAAATGCCAGAAGATACCCAAATAACCGCAATTATACCCAGTAAAGGCCGCTTTGATATGGTCAAAAGGCTGGTTGGCAATCTCCGAAGCCAGAATTTCGATCAGCATTCCATCGAAATTATCATTGTTGATGATGGTTCAGAGCCACGCTATGAATTTGAACCGGGCGATCATATCACCCTTATCCGCCATGACAAATCTATTGGCGCCCAGATTTCACGTAATGATGCAATTGCTATGGCTAAAGGCCGGTATATTTTAATGCTGGATGATGATATAGAGTTTACCAGCCCTGATTATATCCAGAAATCTGTTGATATTCTCGAGAAAGACGATGAAATTGCAGCTGTTTTCCCCCGGCAAATGGTTATTCGCTATTTAGATAATGATAAAATAGAACGTTATGAGCAGCTTTTTTCAAAAACTTCTGCTTTTACCGGTGAATTTATCCAATCCGATATTAAACAAGGTCCGATTCAGTGGGGTCATCAGGTATATCTGGTCCGAACCGACCTGCTGCGGGATACCGGAGGTTTTGACTCGATTTTTGGATTGAAAGGCGGCCATTCATTTCGGGAAGAATCCGATGTTCAGGCCAAGCTGCGTAAATCAGGCCATAAACTCTGGCTGGATAAATCCTTGTCCTTCAATCATCATATTGTCCAGACCGGCGGTCATGGCAGCAATATCGGTAAAAGACTCTACTGGATCGCTCACAATCACATAATCTTTACCAGACGACACTTGAAATGCTGGCCATTAAAGGTCATCGGCTTTTCTTACCATATTCTGCGTTACAGCTATGTTCAGGGTCGTTTCAAATATCTCCTGCCCATGGTCAAAGGTTATTGCGCAGGTATTAGAAACGCCCTGCGGGACCAATATCCCGATAAAAACCAATGGATTTAAGACAAACATATACAAAATTTTACTATTAGCATCACAAAAGCATATAAGAGGAATAAAAAAAAGATGAAAAGAATACTGGTAACCGGCGGCGCAGGTTTTTTGGGATCGCATTTATGTCAAAGACTGGTTGATGAAGGTGATGATGTGCTTTGCGTGGACAACTTTTTCACTGGCAATAAAAACAATATTGCCCACTTATTGCATAAGACCAACTTCGAACTTATCCGCCATGATGTGACCTTTCCGCTTTATGTGGAAATAGATGAGATTTACAATTTAGCCTGCCCGGCATCACCGATACATTATCAATATGATCCGGTCCAGACCACTAAAACCAGCGTGCATGGCGCTATTAATATGCTGGGTCTGGCCAAAAGAGTCAAGGCCAAAATCCTGCAGGCCTCCACCAGCGAAGTTTATGGCGACCCGCATGTTCATCCTCAGACCGAAGATTACTGGGGGCATGTAAATCCCATTGGTTTACGCTCATGTTATGATGAAGGCAAACGCTGTGCCGAGACTTTATTCTTTGATTATCATCGCCAACACAATCTCCAGATCAAGGTAATCCGGATCTTTAATACTTATGGCCCGCATATGCACCCCGGAGATGGCCGGGTAGTTTCTAATTTCATTATGCAGGCCCTGCAAAATCAACCTATCACTATTTTTGGCGATGGCCAGCAGTCCCGATCCTTCTGTTATGTCGATGATCTGATCGAAGCCTTTATCCGCTTGATGAATACCGGCGATGACTGCATCGGGCCGATGAATTGTGGCAATCCCAATGAGTTTACCATGCTGGAACTGGCCGAAAATATCATTCGATTAACCAATTCAAGTTCAAAACTCATATTTAAACCTTTGCCCCATGATGACCCACGTCAGCGTCAGCCTGATATTACTCTGGCTAAGGAAAAATTAGGCTGGGAACCAACCATTCAGCTGGAACAGGGCCTTAGCAAAACCATTGATTATTTCAGTCAGCTCTTAAAAAGCAAGAAAAAGGCTTATAATATTCTGGCAACCGACACAATGAAAAACGCCCATTTCATCTATGACCAGAATAATCTTAAAACCACAGAAGAGCTTACCGATTTAATCCCGCAATAAAGCCAGATAACTCCGGGTTATATGCGATGAGCTTATTGCCTGACATTATCAACAGCTCTGACCATGAATTTTAAGAATCAACTGATAATATGAAAATAGCACATTGCGTAAATATCAATATTGATGGCACCGGCGGGGTCGAAGCCCATATCATTCGGCTCTGCGAGGCTATGGCCCGGCAAGGGATCCACCTCGACATCTATGCCGCCAGTGAAACCGAAAGCTGTCGAGCCTTAAAAGATTTCGATTATCGTCAATATGACATTATGCACACCCATGCCGGGATGAGCTGGCCGGCCTATCATAAGCATAAACTGCTGCGGCATAAAATTAAACATGTCCATACCCTCCATGGGGTCTCGATGGATTATCTCATCGCCTGTAAGGCTTATCTTAACTGGCGTTGTTATTATTCCACATGCATGGAAGGTTTGATGGCCCATCAGGCCGACCATACCATATGTGTCTGCGCTGATGTTGTCAGGCTGGCCAAGCGTTGGCTGCTGATGCCGGAACGTAAAATGTCGATTGTCTTTAATGCCCAGAACCCCAACAGCACTGCGATAAACCAGCGGCAGCGGATTCGCGATAAATATAATATTAAAGCTGATGATATAGCGGTTATCTTTGTGGGCCGGGGCTATGACCCGGTCAAAGGCACTCCTGAAATAGAGGCGGCATTTGATAAGCTATACCCGAAATACCCCAATTTAAAGCTGCTGGCGATGCCCGGCAGCGGTTTTAACAATCAGCCATGGCTGATAAAGTCCGGCGATGTCAAAAATGACCAGATGGCCTTTTATTATGCCGCCGCCGATATCGCCCTGAACGCTTCGCTGAGCGAATCCCATGCGCTGGCGGTCATCGAACCGATGGGCCAGGGCTTAGCGATCATAGCAGCTGCAGTCGGAGGGATTCCCGAGACCATTATACACGAACACAATGGCCTGCTGCTCAATAACAAACGCTCCGATATCGCCGAGAACCTCCAAAGACTGATAAATGATACCCCACTACAAAACAAGCTGGCCCAAAACGCTATGGTCGATTCCCAAAAATACACCTGGGAGATTTCGGCTAAAAAGACCATAGCCATTTATGAATCACTTTAGACTGATTTAATATAAATCCAGTCAATCCACTTAAAAGTGAGCATTGCGTTTAGCAGCCTGTCGAAAAAAATATTAGAAATCACCCACAGACCGCCCCGCCGGTTCTTCATAAGCACAGATTGCACAGATTTAATATGAAATAGTTTGTGCAGGCGGTAACTGCTTATGCCTTCTGCCTTCTGCCTTGTGCCTTATGCCTGATTTAAAAGATATTTAACCACGAAGATTAGAAGACCACGAAAAAAGCATTAAAAAGAGACATGATAATCGAATACTATTAATCAATATCTATCAAGCAAGAATCAAATTTTTCAATTAATTCCAGCGTTTTGTCAAAAATATCCATGAATGTTTTTTCGTCCACTTCTTTGCGATTGCCGTGAGCTATTACATTTCTCATATCAACCAAATGTTTATCAATATGAACCTTTGAAAGTTTGAAATCAGATTCATCAATAGCAAGAAGCATCAATATTTTGCGAAAACGGGTATAGTTTAAGTTGGACTTTGTTTGTATAACGCCTTTTATTGGCAACTCTATCGTGGTATCTAAATTGTCAATAATGAATTTTAACAAATGTCCATGAGTTAAATATTGCTTTATCTCATTCTTTGTATTCAGATATATGTTGTATTTTTTTTCTAATGCAATAGAAGCAATATTAACATTAATTTCTCTGAGAGTCTTATTGGCATTGACATGGTATGCCTGATATTGTAAACGCCGGTGAAAAAGTGCAGCGCATGTCGGCGGAAAAGTGTGGCGCTTTTGGGTAAAATATATCCCGTTTT
>JAEIOG010000145.1 GCA_016342495.1 Phycisphaerae bacterium | reverse complement strand
ATTATGTTTTTCCTATTTGGAGCATTATTTATTGTAAATGGTTATAAATATGTCGTGAGCAAAAATAAATCAAAGCATGAAAATAAATAAAATTTGATATTGATTTAGTGCCGGGTGCCCGCAACCTGAAAATGATAATAAATAAACGGTGTGATACGCAAAAAAGAATATAAGCATAAAAATGATATTAAATTTGTAAAATCTGTTCTTTAAAAATTGAAAACGAGGGTGTTTTATCTAGAACAGCAAGGCTGAAATGCAGGATTTGTGAAGCCGGGTAGGGTGGGCCGTGCCCACGCTGAATAAAATTTGTTGGCTTTGGCATGCAACTGTTTGATATTCTGCTGGCGATGAAAATGTATTTGGAATATAATTTGGTTATGGTGTTCGCTTTGCTCACGGTTTTTTTGTATCCGCGTGGGCACGGCCCACCCTTGACTGACTTGCCGAGGTTTTGGGTCGCGCAGGTAAACTTACTCAAGCTTATGTGAAATTAGAAGAAGTTTTGAATGCGTATAATCATACTTCGGGCGGAATAGTAGTTGCCGGTGGTATAATATTAGGATATTTGAATGAATTTAATAAAGTTCCAGGTATGTCTGATATGATTGAATTTTATTCAGATGCAATGATGGGGATTGGTAATACTATGGATAAAATTGCTGAGGATTATGGTGAACATTATAGACCGATGTTGGAAAATTGCAATCTGGAAACTGTTCCACAAAATGGGGCCAAATTTGGGAAAGAATGGATGTATGGCATTCTTGCAGAAAGACGAGGAACAGATTTTGCTGACATGTTTGAAGAACAAGTCGAAAATGCGTGTTGTGATTCAAAACAATAGAACTAAAAGGATTTTGTAATGCGAAAAAAAAATATAATTTTTTATGTAATGTTATTTCTACTTTCCTTGGCGCTTATAGTTTATGCCATTAGCGAAGAAAAATCTTCTGGACAGAATATTTATGATTCTTTGGAAAGTAAGAGTTCTGATTTTTTAAAAATTAAGTCTGTGCAAGTAAGTGAACTGGATATTGGTAAATCTGATTGTTTTACAAATACATATCCAATCTATCTTGCAAATTCTGATGATTATAAGATTATGAATTTGCCTTTGGGCGATTTAAGTGTTGAGTATGGAGTATTGAGTGGTTCTACATTGAGAGTAAAATTTGAGGCACTATCAATGTACATACACCCGATTGATAGCTTTGCTTTACGTGATTTATTGTGGCCAGGAGATTATGCAATAAAAAAATATAATAAGATTCTAAATAAAGGGCATTATAGTACAATCAAAGATAGTGTGGAGGCTATAGGAAGCAGTATTGATGAAAAGTATTTTAAGAAAATGCTTGATTATGATGTTGTGAATCTGAATGATGCTCATTTAACCTATGAAGACTTGGTTGACAATATTATTTTAATGAATATGCGAACTCGTTGTTTTTACAGCGACAATTATTATTATTCACGTCCCAATGATAATCTTTATTTATTGCAAATAAAAGGCAGCTATGATCATCTCTATAGAGTTTATAGCTTTGACAAAAAGGGTACCCCCCTTTGGTATGCGTCTTGCAATATTGAGAAGAACAAAACAGATGTTGAAGCGTTACAGATAATAAAAAAACTTCTTAAATAAAGGTATGTAGCTGTGTATATAAGTAAATTTTATGTTAAGATTTCAATGTTTATATTTCTGTTGAGTATGACTATTTATGGTTCAACTAAAACAGAATTGTTAGGTTCAAAGCTTTATGATATTTTGTGTAAAAAACACTCTGATATTGCATCACAAAAATCTATGGTGATAGAAGAGTTTTCAACAAAAGAAACTAAAGATTTCAATTGCAAGCTGCCTGTCAATTTACTTTCCAAACGGTTTCCAATTGGAATTAATATTCCAACAGATAGTAAAATGTATTTGGGCGACAATTTGCGATTTGTGATGGATAAATGCATCCTGGAAATTTCAATAGGCAATATAAATACCTTAGTTGATATGCTGTGGTCTAAAAAAAGTAAAATTTATATTGCCGCTGAAGAAGAGCTAAATTTAAAAGTGCATTTGGATTTCGCAAAGGCAGAACTGTGTTCAAGTGGAGCATTTATGGGTGGTGAGGATCTTTTTAATGAAGATACTTTTAGGCAGGTTTTAAATGCGAGTTGTCAGCAGCTCACTCAATATGATCATAAAACTTCTGTTTCTGGTAATTATTCTGATTTCTACCAATATGTTGTATTATGTATTATGCGAGAAACATTTTCCGATTATGAACCTAATATATATTACCTGAAAAGACAAAATGATAATATCTACATTTTTTGCCGAAAAACTGAAAACGAAATTCAATATCGTCTTTTTGGATTTCCTGCAAAGAAAGTAAATACTTCTAAAATGTGGCTTGGGACTTTTGCATACCATATTGATAGATCAAATCCAGATCATGTTGCTATTTCTCTAGAGTTGTTAAAGAAAATGCTGAAATCTTGATATGTTCATCTGACCGCTAAATCGTTTGAATTCATTTGTGCTAAGCAAAAAAGTGTGGCATGTCACTGCTGTTCCATGCTGTTTGGCTCCAGATGCTAAAGCGATACTTCTCTGTTTTTACTCTGTTGTATGTATTGTAAAATCAAGGAGATTTGCCGTCTGGTCGCCATTGAGGTCGCATGATGTCTCGGCAGTCAGCCAGTTTTCCATAATATCCATTACATCAATCTGCCAGCTTTGAATGGGGCGGCTTTGGTTGGTCCAGAAGGGCATATGCCATAGATTCTGTATTCCGTCCTTGTAGCTACCGGTGAAATCCCAGCCGACAAAGGTCTGGCGTGTGGTCAGCTCTGACGGGGTTGCGGCGGTCGCGTGGAGGTCGGTTCCGGTTGAGCTGTCATAATAACAGCCGGTAATCGAAAAGTATCCGGGATTGGCGGTATCCTGCTCGCCGCAGAAAGCCCCAACCAGCAGTCCGTCCGTCATGGGATTTACCGCGGCATAGCAATTGCGTATAGATCCGCCGTTAAGTCCAACAAAGCCAGCACCGAGGTCATAGCTGAGCATTTCACCGACGGCATAGCTATTGACAATGCTGCCGCCGTAATAATGGTTTTCGCCAACAAATCCACCGATATAATCGTAGCCGTCAATCTGGCTGTTGCAACAGCTTGTCCGGATGTCGCCGGCATTGAATCCGACAAAGCCGCCGACATGACCGTTGCCGATGACGACGCCGCTGGCTGAACATCGCTGGATCAGTCCGGCGTTATGGCCGCACAGACCTCCCACATACATTTGACCGTTCAGGCTGCCGCGAACATCAAGGTCATAGACCTGGGCGCCACTGTCAATACAGCCGAACAGGCCGATATAGTTTTTGGCGGGCTGGTTGATGGTAAGGCCGGTAATGCGCCGGCGGTTACCGTTAAAGTTACCGGTAAATTTCATACCCTGGAAATCGGCCTCAGTACTGTTATCGGAAGCGATCGGGGACGCCGTATAGCTCGTGTCGGACAGGTCCAGATGACAATCAAGGCGAACATAGGCACCCCAGTACATCGGCTCAGCGATATAAATATCGAACTTTGCGCGGTTATCAATCACATACGGATCAGCCGCGGTGCCGCTGCCAGCCAATGGTGCCTCTGGCATCACCAACACCGGAAAACCGTTATTGACCGACAGTGCCGGCATTTCCCAGATATCGTCTTGGCCGTTGGTTGTTTCGCCGACAAAATCCCAGCCAGCGGCGGCAAAGCTGGCCTGCTGCTGCATCTGGGCGGTGGTCAGTCCCACGCAGATACCGGTTTCGCTGCCATGAGGCAGGTATTGTCCGGTTGTAGAGTCATACCTGGTATAGCCGGCTGACATGCCGCTGGTTTGGGTGTTCCAGAAGCAATCCTCAATGGTACCACCATAACTGGTATCAAAGTGCCCGCAGAATCCGGCGGATTTGATCGTGCCGGCCTGGGGGTTCACATCACCAGCAGCATAGCACCGGATCAGGTTCGAAGACCAGGCCCAGCCGCAAAAACCGCCAATATTGTCGTTAGCGCCGCTCACATTGCCGGTCGCGTAACAATCATAGATCGGGCCTTGATTGGTGCCACAGAAGCCCCCGGCTTTATTTTCTGTGCAGATAACATTCCCGGTAGCATAGCATTTTTCGATGGTTAGTTGCCAGAATTCACTGCCGGAAGTAAATCCGCAAAAACCACCCACCGAGTACCTGCCGCTGACATTGGCGCTGGTATTGCAATATTTGGTTCTGGATGATTGATAGCCAAACAGACCACCAATTGCATTGTCCCCGGAGACCGTTCCGCTTGAGGAGCAATCCATGATACCATCGCCACCAGAGATGTACCCGACGAGACCGCCAACGTTGCTTTTACCGCTGACCGTCACATCGGCATGACAATTGCTTACCATATCAGTATCATAAACATAACCGCAAAGGCCCCCGACCTTTTCACTTTCCGTCGCTGAGCCGGTGATAGTTCCGGTTACAGAACAGTTAGAAAGATAACCTTCATAGGTGGATCTGGGTCCAACAAAAGCACCGCATAACCCGCCGATAACATCATTATTGCCGGAGATATTGCAACCGCTGATGTTCAGGTTCGTCACCTTCGCCCGGCGAATACACCCAAACAACCCCAGATGGTCCTTACCCCCCCCATTAATGGTTAATCCGCTGATGGTGTGGCCATTGCCGTTGAAACTACCGGTAAAGGCATCGCCATAAACGTAAAGATATGATGCATAGGCCTTTGGATCTGGGGCGATGGGTGCCTGGGTGTAGGTCGTTCCGGCAAGATTCAGATTGGTCTCCAGCGTCACGTAGTCGTTCCAGAAATTGGGATTGGCGCAAAATGCGTCAAAATCGGCCCGTGAGTCGATGACAAACGGGTCGGCTTCCGTGCCGCTGCCGTTCAGTGAGTAATCGGGATTGTCCGTCTGCCAGGCAAGGATGGGATAGCCATTATTGTTGCCGGAGGCATGGGACATCTTCCAGATGCCGCTTGTTCCATCGACGAAGCTCCATCCGGCTTCGGCAAACGTTGACTGCGATCTCATCTCTTCGGTGGTCTTACCGAACCCGACCAGGCTGGTCTTGACCAGACTGACCTCAGTGTCCCAGAAGCATCCCGTAACGGTTCCTGTATGGTAAGTTCCTATAAACCCGTCGTTGATAGAGAGCCCGGTTAATCCGGCTGAGTAACAATTGGTCAATGTGCCACTGGACATAGTTCCACAGAAGCCGCCGCTGTTCCAGTCATCGGCATAAACCTTTACCAATGAATAGCAATTTTCAATAGTAGTTGTTGCTGTTGAATATCCGCAGAATCCGCCGGTATTTCTGTCGCCTCTGATGATGCCGGTAGTATAGCAGCCTCGGATTGTGCTCCAGTAAACCTGGCCGCATAAAGTGCCATGATAAAAAGTGTTATCCCCCGTTGTATCCGCGACAATGTGACAATCTTCAAGACCCAGATTTTCTATGGTGCCGCGATAGAGTTTGCCTATCAAACCAATAAAATCCCTATTATAGCTTGCGATTCGCAGCCCAATAATCTTATGCCTGTTGCCGTCAAAATTTCCGCTGTAGGGAGTTCCGTTATAGTTAAAAGAGTTGTGAACAAGATCCGGTGCGATCGGTGCCTGGGCATAGATGGTATTTCTCAGGTCGATATCAGCATCCAGACGAGTATGGACACCGAGTGCCCAATAAGCCTCATTGCTGCGAAACTCATCGAAATCCGCCCGATTGGCAATGATATACGGGTCAATCTCTGAACCACTGCCACTTAACGCATACGAAACAGAATCAGCAAAAAAAAATATCATACAAAAAATATACAGTTTGGGGCTAACCATACAAACATCCTCCTTAAGATTGTTTATTATCGATATTTTTTAGCATAAAACCACATAATATACCCAAAGAGTATAGTTATCTGGCAGAGCCAAAGCTAAAGTCTTGTGGTATATCAGCTTAAGCACTGTCAAAACTGACAACAGGTATAAAAATGAATTTTTTAAGAACTGTTACCAGCATATTATACCAGATTGGTCGTGATTAAACAAGCTAAATCCAGACCATCAACGCCTCAGCAGCATACAGACGTGTTGCCCATAGTTTTGATGAATCACCTCGGGACGAGCCGCCGCGAACTACAAACCATCGCTCTGGCACCGGGCTGGACTGCTCACCAACAGATGTGGTATGAGCTTTATGATGGTATTTCACGGAAATAGTCATATTTTGACTATTTCTTGCACTGTTTGCCTGAAAAACTTCGTTCATATTAGAGTTGGACTCGAATTTGTACGATATAACTTTTGACAATCGCCTTTTTCTCGTTTACATGGCTTTTATTGATCTTCTGAAGATGTAAATATTTTTATCAAAGCAGCGGCAACTTTGTCGGCGGTTTTTTCGGCAAGAGTGCCGCCCTGATTAATGCACACAAGTACAGCAAAATCCTGCGGGAAAATAGGGGACAGTCACGAATGGCGGTAGTTTAAGCGACGTTTTGGGTTTTCCATTGTTCTCTGCTTCCTTTCAATTTTGAATAAGATTTCGGTTCATGAGAGATTGCTCTTGGCTCAATTCTTTCTGGTCGCCAAGGCGTTTGACAAAGAGCGATTTCTCTTAGCATCGCCTGATAAATTGCGGGTAATTGTTCGATTGGTTTAGCTGCAAGTACAGGTGCGAAAGCCAAGATAACCCGAACGGTATTACTAAAGCTTAGTCTTATCGGGTCTTCAATATTTTTTTCAATTGCTGATTCCAGCATTATGCATCTTATGATATTCAACGCCGAAAAATGGGCTGCTATTTCTCGATAAACGCCAACAACTTTTTGGCTGCGTAAAACATTTGAATGCAAGTTTACTTTCAACTCTCTGAACAAAGTTTCTATTCGCCAGCGGTCAGCGTAAAGTGCAATTATCTGATTAGCTGGATACTTTTGAGCATCTAATAAAGAAGTCACAAACCAGAGTTGTTTCTTTCTTCCTCGAATCATTATTTCAGCCATCATGAATCTAACTTTTATTTTTTCCGGCAAAGATGAATCTGCCAGACGATGTATTTTATTAACTTTTAGATAGCCAATAAAATCATTATTATCATAAACCAAGCATGGTTTAATTTTTGAAATTTTAATTGCCTGATGCATTCTTGTTAAAAATTCTAAACCATGATTTAAATAACGGCAATAAAGATTTGCCCCTGCGTAATGTCGATCTCCAAGTAATATATCGCCTTTTCGCAGTTTTTTCAGCATTGGTGCCAATAGTGAATTTTCGCTGGTTGTATACTTGCCAACATTATACGCGATTACGGCCATAGTGTTGCTTAAAGACAAAGCAACAACCCTGGCTAAAGGATATCGTCCTTTGCCGTGATAGCCTTTTGGTGCGACAAATTCCTCATGTAACTTTTTGTTGTCAGCTGTGGTCAAACAGGTCCCATCAACCAAAATCACCCGATGACCTTTCCATTTATCATAGTGTTTTGAAAGTTTTTGGCATTGCGATGACAGCCAATCAAATATCTCAAGGAAAATTTCAAGTGGCAAACGATTACGAGCATTAGCAACTGAACCTCTAGCGGGTGAGTTGCCTGGGGTTTCAGGATGACAGGCAACCGTTGTTGCCCACATTGTCTGCCAACTGGCGTTAAAAGATTCCTCTGGCCAAATAGCTGCCATGATCATATGCAAGACAATAATCGTTGGCGTTAATAATCGATTACGATAATGATAATTACATTGTTGGCAAGCTTTGGAAATTATCGAATCCGGTAAAACTTTGCGAATAGAATTTAGAGCTGACGTATGTAGCTTATCAAAAACATTTAAAGTTTTTACACTACTTTTGTCGAAAATATCTTTAGACATATGAGCCTCCGATTGATAATATTTTTGTTGTTAATTTTATTATCGACCACGGAGGCTTTTTAACTATAATTTCCTTAAACTACCGCCATTCGTGACTGTCACCTATTTTCCTATTTTCCGGACGATAAATCCGCACCGGACGATTCTCATAATCCCAGTCATACAAATACCCATCCTGATCGATGGCAGTATTCCCCGCGGCATCATAGGCCAGCTCAAACAAAACCCAGCCTTGCGAAGCAACACCATAACCAACCAGCACCCCAAATACATTTCCATCGCCAGCAGCATTTCAAACAGTCGCAAATCAAAACCAACAAAAAAATCCATGTTCGCTTTCGCTCATCAAAATTTCAAACAGCATGGGCAAAACAAGTTTCACCCGTCCTACTTGGCTACAGTTCACCCAACCTACCGGGCTGACACCCCTATTTTGACAACACAATATTTTTTATAACATCTCCAGTGAAAGCATCAATCATTATTAATTTATTAGTTTTTCTTGCCATGCTGTGCTGTTGTTTATGATAATCAACTTTGATGCTTTTTAATTCAGGTAATAAAAACAAAAACTTGCCATTAGGCGTTAACACCGCATCATGCTTATCATTGATCTGCATTTTTACCGCGACACTATTTGCTCTAGGTAGATCAGTAATTTTCAACTTTCCAGCATTCCAAAAAACCTGCTTTGTTCTATCCAGATTAACCGCCCATAAATCTCCCATATTAGCTATTGTCCTAATCCATAATGTTTTGCCATCTATTATTGAAATTGCTTCTATTTTTTCACTTTTAGGATCACAGTAATTATGCATAATTACTGTGTTTGAAACACCTATAGGTCTGGGAACCGATTCAATATTGGTATAATCTCTTGAAGAATATGAAGCATTGACCATCCTGTTTTTTAATATTTCATATTCTCGCCACAATATTTTCCCTTTATCATCTCGAACAATAGCTTCCCATTTACAGCCAACACTACCCGGGTGGCTTGTCATTACTTGAAAGAATATCTTAGCTTTCTCCGAAACCAACAAGGCCGCTGATGTTCCACTATCATTGCCATATTTAACTTCCCACAACTTATTTCCTGTCTTAACGTCCAGACAGCAATAATGTCCACCACCAATTGATGAACAACAATATAGTTTCTTAGCATCTTTTGAAAATCCATGCCCAGAATACCCCGCCACATGCTCCTTATTATCGACCAACTTTTGAAACATCTTGCTGGCATCCAAAACATTATATACTTGCAGATGGCTATCACTATTAATAACAGCTAAAAAAGGGGTTTCTGTATACGATATAAACAAATCATCCTTATGCGGATCATAATTCTTTATAGTAAATTCAGATTTAACTGCTAGGGTATTGATATCTATACATTTAAACGACCCATCTGCCCAGCAACAAAATAAAAAATGATTAGTTGCTTCATACCAGATCACATCCTTAGTCACAATGTTTTCCGGAGCAGGCAATATGTTCGGTGGAATTCGAATTTCTGTTTCATCCTTATTTGATACACACAACGTTACACCTACAAATACTACCAACAACAAAATAATTAAATATCGCATAAGTTCTCCTATAAACTAAACACAAGGCTACATAAAATTACTTTTTATTAGGGCAAGAACCTCCAATACATTTTGCATAGTGGCTTTTAAGAATATACTTTGCTTCTGCAAGAGTATCACACCCTTGCCACTTCCTACTTTTACAATAGCTTACAACACTATTGGCTGCTCTATTTATTATACACGTCTCGTATGCACTAGAACCTTTAGGATGCATTTTACATGAGCCATCCATATCGTATGCTCTAATTTCCATACAGGCAATCCTTCCCTGTGGTGTTCTACGCCATAAGCCAGTATACCCTCTTTTCTCCATAACGCATTGATCATATATATGCACAGCTTCATGTATTACATCTTCCAAAACATCTGCCGCCCCCCTTGCTCGATCTTCGCAGATTGTAATCCTACCACCACCTGCGTGTCCTAGAGTGCCGGACTTGCATTGCCTATCATCTGCATCACTTTTACATAGCACCTTTGGCAATGAACACCCAAAACTCTTTATCGATTTATATATCCCATCAACTTTAGGGTCTTTAAGAGCCGCTGCAACATGTGCTTCACAACTAGTATGATTTGGGGGCGGTGGTGATGAGCTACAACCACTCAAACAACAAGCTGCAGTAAAACATGCCATACCTGCGACAATACAAAACACAACCTTCCCGTGAGGGTCAGTATACAAAACAGGTGTATTCTGAGCATAATTATAAACATTCAGGCCATCTGTATATTGAATAGTAATATCAAACCTAATCCCATGCCCATCCGGTACCATTCCCAACGGATCATGACTCAACCATCTTCCGGTTTCATAATCCAAATAACGATTGCGGCTGTATTGCAGGAGCTTATTGCCGCCATCAATAACATCAACTCGACGCCCAGTGAAGTGGTAGGGGTTGCCGCAGGCGGATTGGGTTAATTGTTCATCATCGGCGGTGAAATATGTGCCATCGGTACCGGCGGCGAAAATTGTCGGCTTGCCGTAGGAATCATATTCGGTGCGTTCGGCGACGGTATTATTCTGATCTAAAAGAGCGACGACACTGTATAAATGATCTTGCAGGGCATAATAAAGCTGATAATTGTTGTTCATCTCCTGATGAACCAAAACCTCATCAATATAATTGCCATAAGCAAAAATCCGCAGGCAGTTTCCGGCACCATCACTTGCGGCCAGCACCTGCCAGTTATTATTGTACCAGTATAACGTTTCATCATCGGCGATGCAATCCTCTTTTTTGATTCTTCTGCCGAGGGCATCATAGGCCAACTGGATGGGCTCCGCCCATGCTGATAAAAACTGCCTCGCACAGCGACACCACAACCAAATTATATTCCAAACACGTTCCTATCGCCAGCAGAATTTCAAACAGTCGTAAACCAAAACCAACAAATTAAAATCAGCGTGGGCACGGCCCACCCTTGCCCAACCTGATATGGAACGACTTTTGTCAATCTTAAAATTATTATTATTTTGATTTATCTCATATAATTTCAAAGAAAGTTAAACAGATAAGCGGGATGCTTCGACGTCGCATCACTCTGATATTCTTGGATTACCGCATAAGCGGCAGAGCCTATTGCTCAGTCACACTTTAATAGTTGGGTAGAGTGATTTCAATTTTGTCTGAGCGTTTTCAACCTTAAACTG
>JAEIOG010000144.1 GCA_016342495.1 Phycisphaerae bacterium | reverse complement strand
GGTGACATGAGATTCACAATAATACTGACTTTCTCAAGATTGTCAATACTGTTTTTGAATTTTTTTCAAATTCTTTTCCAACAGGCTTTTATGACAATTTATCGCTTCAGTATTTACTTGTAAATCACTTTGGCTTGAAGAATCAACCCGTTGGGTTTTCTCAAGCGAGGCACAAATATATCAGCTTATTCCAATGCGTCAAGAGTGCTTTTAGTTTTTTTTTAATAATATCTTAAAAACAGCATTAAATACCAAAAAAGCCTATTTTAATAAGAAAAAATTATGCTTTTTTTGTCAGAATCAATTTAAAAACAACAATCTGAAAAATTTTTTATCTTAAAAACCGGTGTGCCCAAAGCAATTTCCGAGCGATACCAGTAGATTATGGTGTAGGATTTACCTGGGCAACTGGTCATAATAGTAAGTTAAATTATAAATTCCCGGTATATATATGCCCTGATAAACTGAAAATTGGCAATTTTTTTTACGAAATTTACAAATTAATTGCTGATTTTATTTTATTTTCGGATAATAATGCTTAACTGAACCAAAAAATTAATCACAAAAAAACACTCAAATTTAACAAAATGGAGTAAAAATGAGCAAAAAAGAAGTAAATTTTGACGCTTTGGTGCCTTTTCGGGACCGAAAGTTTGTGCCTGCCGACGTAGATATGACATCACCTGATCAGGTTTGCCGCTTATATGAACAACTGATCGCCCGTGAAATCAGTTCAGCAGCTGAGCTGGAGCAGCTATTACTGGACCGTTCAGAACTGGAATCAGCACTATATGAAAAGTTTTCGGCATTAAGAATATTAATGACTTGCCAGACTGATGACAAAACCAGAGCAGATGCATATCAGCATATGGTCAAGAATGTTCAGCCAGCAATTTCCCCTTTGGGTGATAAGCTGGATCGGAAATACCTCGAAGCGGACAAAATATATCCATTGGATGCTGAACGTTTCAAACAGTATAAGATGGCCATCCAGACTGATGTGGAATTATTCAGGGAAGAAAATATTGAATTATCTACTCAGGAAAGCCTGCTAGGTCAGGAATACCAGACTCTCAGTGGGGCAATGACTGTCGAATTTGATGGCCAGGAAAAAACTCTGCCGATGATGAGCAAATATTTTCAAGTCGCCGACAGATCAGTCAGGGAGCAGGCCTGGAAACTGGTAGCCCAACGCCGCGGACAAGATGCCGACAAGATTGATGAAATATTTGATAAACTCCGGGTATTGCGAACAAAAATTTCTGCTAATGCAGGTTTTGATAACTATCGCGACTATATGTTTAAGAGCAAACATCGTTTTGATTATACCGTAAAAGATTGCAAGGATTATCATGACGCAGTTGAAAAACTGCTGGTACCTTTGCAAGCTAAAATTTTCGAAAAACGTAAAGAACAAATGGGATTGGATAAACTTCGCCCCTGGGATATCGGTTGCGATCCATTAGGCCGTGATCCATTGAAGCCTTTTGAAGAAGTTGAAGAATTTCAAACCGGCGCTCAAAAAATGTTCCAGCAGGTTGACCCTGAACTGGGCGCGCAATTCCAGGAAATGATTGATACCGGTATGTTGGATTTAGCCAGTCGTAAAGGTAAAGCCCCCGGTGGCTATCAATCCAGCTTGAGCGAAGCACGTAAGCCATTCATTTTTATGAATGCGGTTGGATCAGATAATGATCTGCGCACCCTGCTGCACGAAGGTGGCCATGCGTTCCATTCTTATGCCGCCGCCGAAGAAGATTTGCTGGCTTATCGCCATGCTGCAATGGAATATTGCGAAGTAGCATCAATGAGCATGGAATTGCTGGCAGCTCCTTATCTTGGAGAGTTTTACAGCGAAGAAGATATGAAACGCAGCCGCTATGGACACCTCGAAGGCATTGTCAATATTTTGATCTGGGTTGCGATTGTTGATTCATATCAGCATTGGCTATATGAAAACCCTGACCATACCAAAGAACAACGCACCGAAGCCTGGCTTAAAATTCGTAAAAGATTTGGGAGTGAACAACTGGATTGGCAAGGTCTGGAAAAAGAACATGAATTGATGTGGCATCGTCAATTGCATATATTCCTGTACCCATTTTATTATATTGAATATGGTATAGCACAGCTTGGGGCATTGCAGATTTGGCTACAAAGCAAGAAAGATCCAGCAGAAGCATTAAAGAATTATCGCTATTCGCTGTCGCTGGGCGGCTCGAAAGGTTTGGCTGAATTGTTTGCAGCGGCGAAGATCAAGTTTGATTTTTCAGCGGCTAATATCAAGCCTTTGAGCGAAGCTGTCAGTGAAGAATTAGAGAAGATGAGTTAGGCATAGAACGCTGATTTGAATTGGCAGTATATAAATGATTTTGTAAGGCGTCAGATTTTTTCTGGCGTCTTTTTTATTTTATTGGATTTGAATAGAAGTATGTATGCAGAGGTGAAGAATGGACCATGTTAAATTTCCCAAAAAGAGGAACTGAAGAAAAACTTTATAAAGATATTTGACCATTGACCATCATTTAGAGCTATCAGCGGATGCAAACCCTTCAGGGGGGGGATTATTAATCCAGAGCGTTGCCCTGGGCTAGGTTATATTAGCCCTTCGGGCTACAGGGCATATCTCTGTCACCCCGTTTATGGATTGAGATTATGGGTTAGGCTACGGGCACCCGGCGTGCTCTACGTTGCTTCCGGTTGAGTAAACGGCCACAAAACCAACAACGCACCAGTTCTAACATGACAAAATAAGTGTCAAATTCCAAAGAGACGTTGCATGCAACGTCTCTACGTTAATCATCGCTCCCCGTGCTACTTTCCCCAAAGTGTTACTAATATTTTAACGACCTGGAGCAATCAGCGGTTATTGGCAAGAAATAAGGTTTGTTATTCGGCGGATGCGCAGGGATGAGACAAGGCATGCCTTGTCTCTACAGGGTTTAGCATGAGCAGAATTCAGTTGAATCGACCCTTGTCGTCCACGCGCTGGCGTTTGTGGTTATAGTATGCCATTACTACCGTCCACAAGTCAGGAAGCCTATGGGAACTTATGGCAAAAATATTACTAATTATTCTTTCATTTAGCCTTTCTCATAATAAGAGTTTCACCTTCGTTAGTCTGGGGTTTACCGGGTGTGCTACGGCCATCATCTACATATTTCTGTAGCAATGCTGTCAAACGATTAACAACATCAGGGTGTTTGGCTTGAAGATTATTCTTTTCGGCGATATCAACACTTAAATCATAAAGCTGAACCGGCGGGAGACCTTCGGTAGCTTTGCCGGGCCGGGGTGCAGACCAGCCACCGGAACCGGGGCAAAGCACCAGCTTCCATTTGCCCTGAGTAATAGAGAAACTGCCATTGACCGAATGGGTGACAGTGGCTTGTCGCACAGGCAATGTTGTAGTCTGTAATAAATTAGGCAACATGCTGACGCTATCTTCTGCGGCATTGTCAGGGAGCTTTGCTCCAAGAATATCTGCACAGGTAGCCATCAGGTCAATAAGGCTGGTGGTATCATCACATCTGGAACCGGCTTTGACCTGAATGGGCCAGCGAACGATCAATGGAATGCGATGGCCACCTTCATAAATATCAGCTTTATGGCCACGATAAACATAGCTGGGATAATGCCCCTTAGCAGTCATTTCTTCAATCTTAGCCGCGGGTGCGCAGCCATTGTCGGCAGCTACAATAATGATGGTATTATCCTTGATACCGCCCTGCTGAATTGCATTAGCTATCTGGCCAATGCAATGGTCGACCATCATGACAAAATCGCAGTAAGGATTAATGCCGCTTTTGCCCTGAAATTCTTTAGAAGGCAGGATCGGTGTATGTGGCGAAGGCAAAGGCAGATACAGAAAGAAAGGTTTACCAGTTGCGGCTCTTTCTTTAATAAATTTTACGCCGCGGCGGGTGAAGTTTGGTGTCACATCATCATGATGAAAATCAGAACCGGTCGGGCCCATGTGCCACCAGCCATATTTATCCTTGCTTTCAGTTTGGCGGTCAGGTTGGGCAGTTACTTTGCCATTTTCTACATAGACATAAGGGGCCATATCCAGCGAAGCCGGAAGCATATAATAATAATCAAAGCCATTGACATCAGGGCCATTTTTTACAGGAGCGGAAAAGTCAACATCCTCTTCTTTTGGACCATTTTTAGCCCAATCCCAGCCCAGATGCCATTTACCAATACATCCGGTATAATAACCATTTTGTTTTAGAAGATCGGCAACGGTCATTCTGTCAGGATTAATCAGATGCTCAGAATATCCATAGGTAACGCCTTCCTTTAATTTAGAACGCCAACTATATCTCCCAGTAATGATTCCATAACGAGTAGGAGTACAAACCGCAGAACCCGAATGAGCATCAGTGAAAACCATACCCTCTTGAGCTATTTTATCGATATCAGGGGTATTGATCTTTGAATTCTCATTCAGACATGATAAATCGCCATAGCCCATATCATCGCATAAAATATAAACTATATTTGGCTTTTTAATCCTGGGCTTTCGAGTCATCGAACAACCGGAAATACCCGGTAAAGCCAATGCTCCTGCTGCCAAAGTACAATTCTTGAGAAATGCTCTACGTTTCATAATAAGACTCCTGTGTGAATTATCACCGTTAGCCCATTAACTATAATAAACCGCTATTATTACAGTATCCGCCTGAAATATATTCCACAGATGATATCATAAAGCATTTCAAATCATTATTCAACAAATTCTACGATTTTAAAAGTGAAAAGTGACTCGCAGAGATGCGAATCATAAAAGTTTCGGTATTTACCTGCGCTGGCCGCCCGGCGCACAAAAAAAACCAGACTGAAAAGCCTGGTTTTTTATATTGAGGTTTTGTGCAACAGTTTATTTTACCGATGATTTACGTTTTTTCAGGAACATTGCCCCGCCAGCAGCAAGCAAACAAATCGTAACCGGTTCCGGTACGATCAGCAGATCCTGTCGGCCCTCGGCAGCTAAGAATATGCCATCAGAGCCAGAAAAATCATTAAGGCCTTCCAGACTTTCCAGGTAAGAATCAGCGATAGATATTATATCATTGCCATAGACATTGGTAATACGAAAATCACCTTTAGAAGCACTAAAAGGGTTACCAGAGTCTTCATGTATAATTTCCCATAAGGCAACCTGCAAGCCTGCAGCCTGGGCATCTGTCATCGTATCAGAATAATTATTACTGGCCAGCCAGGCAGCTTTCTGCCCTCTTTCGCCAGCGAAATCAAAAGGCGAGGTTTCGGTAACCTGATAGGCCCGACCTGTTAGATAAGCGGTCACATCGGAGCAGAACACCGCCGTCTCGATATAATTATCCCCGGTGCCGGTGGCATCATAGCCAACGAACATTTCCCCGGCATCAATAGTCCGGTGATTAACTGGTGAGCCATCGAAATGGATTTTTACTTTTGCATCTCGGCCCATGTGGCCAGTATAAGCATTATTGTCGTTATAAGATACCAGTCCCGCCATTGCCAACTGGGCAGTCATCGCTAATACGACTGATGGACCTAACAATTTCTTCAACTTCATCAAATGTACTTTCCTCCAAAAAAACACTTTGCTTTAAGGCTAACAATTCCTTATTCACCTTAAACATACGATTCACAAAGATGAAAAACAAAAAAATGAAGTTGATTTGATAAAAAATCATGAGATTGTTAAAATTTAACGATTTTTGGCATAAAAAAAGCCCGTCGAATATCATCGGCGGGCTGGTGTGAATTATGTTATAGGACTAATTTGCTTTTTTAACCAGTATCATCTCCATTGATTTATGGCTGATCTGGCGATTAATTTCCAGCAGTTCATCATAATTTTCGGGCTTGACCACAGCAAAATCAATATCGGTCTTCTGAACGATGGTCAGATCGCCATTGTCGCGATGGGTGACCTTGATTTCGATTGTTCCGGCACCGTTAGGTAAAGTCCAGGTTTTGGTTTCTGGAGCCATCAGGATGGTATCATAGCCATCGGGTAAGTCGATATTGACAACGGCGGTCGAAGGTGAGCGGTCGGTGAAATAGTAAGGACTTTGATGCTCATCGGTACGCAGGCCAAGAACTGAAAGCGAAACCGGGAAATCAAAATAAATTTTATCGCCATCACAAACCGCATATTTATCAACGGTAACAGCAAAACTGAGCGTGCCGGGGTATTGCTGGAAATCGGTTTTGAAAGGCTGAGCTAATTCAGCTGACTGGGCAATAGAAGCAACCATCTGCTGTATATGACGATTTAGCTTTTCCGGAGGCATTTCATCATAGGTGCGTTTGCTGGAACCAAAGGCCTGGCCTTGAATTTTGATGGCCAACTTAAAGTCGGCGTCACCATCAGGTTGGACTTTGATATCGTATTGCTGATATGAACCGTCTTCCAGATTGTCATCAATATCAAGCTCGGCGATGTGGCCATCCATATCCATTACGGGATAATCATCATAGCCAGTTACACCTAGTTGGTCGTATTGATTGGTATCGTTGAGATAAATATCTTTACCCTCAACTTTAACGCGAACCAGCACCGTGCCAAACAATGAAGCATTGGAATAATCCAGCTGAGCTTTGCGAATTTCATCAACACCTGAAGCTCCACATGCCAAAACAAATTCTGGTTTGAACCCTGCGGCCTTGAGCATAGTATGAAGCAGGATAGCATGGTCGGTAGAATTGCCATAGCCATCGGCTAAGGTCTTATCAGCCTTGGAGATCGATGTTTCGGTCATTGCACCTAAGCCCGGGCCAACCTTGCGAATGTTGCGGGCGAGGAAATCACGAATAGCAACAACGGAATCGGTACCGCGTTTACCTTTAGTAAGCTCTTTAGCTTTGCTTTGGGCTTTTGCTTGTTTTGAAGTTGCTTTATCCAGTTTATTTTTGATTTTTTTAGCATATTGTTGCCAATTGCCCGCCGAGATTTTTACTGTTGGGACAAAGCAATCGGCCGGAGCCATGCTATCTTCACGAGGAATAATCTGAAAATTATCAGCAATGAAAGTATAGTTAATTGTACCATCAGATTGGACAATAATTTTTTTGACAGCTTCCTGGCCATCGACATCAGGAGTCATTATTCCATTCTGGTCAATTAAAACCTTGTGGGCTATATCCTGAGGCATTTCAACTACAACAGCTTTATGCCATACGGGGTCCTGTCCAGCAAAAATTTCGGTCATGGTAAAAAACGGCTGGCCAGTTATGACACGCTGATATTTATATTCGATTGTGCTGCCCAGTTCGACGCCCGGTAGTGAAGCGACCAGAGTCTTGCCAGCGGGATAGCGTGGAGCGGATGCGACCCAGGCCTGATCCATAAGATTCATTTCATCTTTGGTTATTTCTTTGACATTGCCATCGGTTATAACTTTAGCGGAAAGGATTTTGACATTTTCCCAGCCCTGATTAAAATCGAATTTCAGTTCCGAAGCATCTTTTTTACCTTTATAGGTTTTGATCTGCTTTTTGACTGTAACGGTTTCGGTCCAGTTATGGGCATCGGCCAGCTTATACTCACGAATAATGCTTTCAGTGATAACATCAGCATTGGATTCGCTTGCTTTGCGGGCAAAGATAGCCATCTTACGGTCATTGTATTCCATGGTTTTGAGATGTTTTTTCAGTTTCAGATATTGGTCAGGTTTCATCTCAGTTACATTGATAAGGAATGTGCTGTCGCCGATAAGTTTATTATCACTAAATTTCAGATTACGTTTTAATGTGATAATGTCATCATCAATATTAGCATAAGCCGGCATAGAAAGCGACTGGCCAATTGTCGGGTCTATTTGAATTTCCAACTGCTGCTGCACGCCACAGGCGCTGTCGGTTTTCATGGGGAAACGACGTTTTTCCAGCCCGGTATTGCGCAGGATAAAGTTAGCCATCCCGACGCTGCGGTCCATGCTTATCGTTGGCAGCATAATGGTATCACCCTGACCAATAAGCACATCGCTGGCGGTAAATTCGATATCGACTTCCATAGGTTCGGCGGTATTGAGCATATCAGCCGGGCGGATCTGGCAATCGGTTAATGTAGCACCGGGAACAACGCGTTTGATAACAGATTCAAAGAACTGGCGACGCTGCTGGGCGGCAATCGTAGCGAAATAGCCACGGTAGATATTATCATTGATACCGTTGAAACGAAGTTCACAGCGGGCTTCGAGGTCGCCATTGGCTTTAATCTTACCGGTGGTCTTGATAACCATCAGATTTTCCATTGCCGGGATAATAGGCGAAGTCAATAGTGTTTCACCATCGGGCTTGGCAACAAGATAGCTTTTATCGCATAGGTATCCCGGAAATAAATCTTTGGTATTTTCATCGGTAGAGTCCATCAGGATATATGAACCATCGGCTTTCTGGACAGCGGTAATAGCATGATTAAAATAAGGCTGAGGGACTTCCATATCTTTTTTAGGG
Organism: Phycisphaerae bacterium; assembly: GCA_016342495.1. Taxonomy (GTDB): domain Bacteria; phylum Planctomycetota; class Phycisphaerae; order Sedimentisphaerales; family SM23-30; genus JAEIOG01. The sequence continues at coordinate 3,124 of JAEIOG010000144.1, read as the reverse complement.
CCATTATTGATTAAGACCGGGTAAGCGTCAAGGCCAGCTAATCGCAGCATAACCACCAGCAAAGCCGCTTTGTCACGGCAAACCCCATGACGATTATCAAAAGTCTGTTTGACATGGTGTGGCTGATAACCCGGTGCTTCATCTTCGCCTTCGGGGATAATGCCAAGATAGCGAATATCCTGGGATACGAATTTGAACACCGCTTCAATTTTCTGTTGATCGGTGGTACAATTGGCTGTAAGTTCGGCAACCTTGGCTTTCATCTCATCTGTTGGGCCGTAATAAGGTTCAGAAAGCTGCCAATACCATTTTGAAACCGCTTTCCAATCTGGTGCCGTGCTGACCAGCAGACGCTGGGCGACATTATAATATTCTGGCATAGCAGGTTCTACAAAAAGCTGAGGAACATTTGTTACATCCCAGCGGTAAACCTTGCGGCCATTTTCCTGACGGGTGGTATATTTTACTGTGCCTTCGATCGCATCTTTTATTTCTATACGCTGCAGAGGCAATTCCTTAGGTTCATAAATTTCATAAACGAAATTTCTGATTGGTGATGGGCTTTCGAAAGTCTGGAAGCCACACCATATACCCTTGGCGCGAGGTTTATAATTATCTCGAACAATAACTGAGTGAATGATATCGCCGATTTCCAGGCCCGGCAGACCAATTTGCAAAATCTTCTGAGCCGGATCATAGATATTAGCCGACATCTGGGATCGGTCTACCATGACTTTACTCTGGGCTTTAATATCAACAGGAACCACCGTGCCATCAGGTTTGATAATTTCCAGAACCTTGACAATCCATTGTGAATAAGTTTCATTGAAAGGTAAAGTTACACTTTGATTTTCATGTTTACCTTTTTCGGTTAAAACCTTTTCATACATATCCATCCAGGTTACATAGCTGGCATCAGTATTGTAGTAGTCTATACTATGATCGCATATCATGAGCATATCGGCATTGGGATAAACGCTGCTGGTGACCCTGGCGGCCTCAGCTAAAACCGTGTCATGGTCCCATTTATATTTATCAAACATGTCAGTATCAATATCGCCAGCAAACGCTGTCAGCGAAAAAGCCAACAATATCAATAGCATCAATAATTTCGTTTTCATTTTTACTCCTTGTAAGATTTATGTACCACCTGTTTTAACTTTATATCACAAGCATGGGGCTTGTATTACCTGTCTATATTAGCTTTAACATAATCTATTAACATGCCAGAATTGTCTGTCATTTCGGCTGTTGATAGAAAATGTACATAGCTTATGCCATTTATGCTGGGACGATTCAATGGCAAGGCTTTGGCTTGCTCTGTGCCATTGATAAAAAGTCTACATTTGCCGTCAGCATTATTTATATTTTCAAATTTGAACTTCAGTTCATACCATTTATTGGGTTCTAATTGTGTTTCTACATTGATTTTACCATCAGCGGGGATTTCCAGGTTAAACATCGCAAAAATTACAGCGGTGTTATCAATTGGATTGAACCAGCGGTCAATGAGGCTGATACGCGAACCTTTGAAACCATCTTTGAGCATAATGCGAGTTGAAAATATGCCGTTTAATCCCGCAGGGAAATTCCAAACTGCCCCATCGTTTTGGCTAACTAATGATGCATCATCAGCTCTTTTGACATTTAAGACTTTTTTATCGGGATTTGTGGGACTATTGACCAGGACAGCGCCGGGTTTTCGATTATAACCACAATGTCCCTTAATTCCAGCAATATATTTATGCGTCGACCAGTCAGCAAGGCCATTAGAAAAGTCGTCCTGGCGTTCAGTTTCGTAGAGCCAATCGGTATCAATGATAATAAACTTCCGATGTAATGGATGTTGGCCAATAGCAATTAAAATCTTGCCATCGCCAAGTTCGACATGTTGATTCTGCTGCTTGCCCCGGTCATTTGAACCTTTGGTAACGGCATAATCTTCATTATTGCGATGTTCGTCAATAATAGTTTCTCGAAAACCAATCCAGGTTTTGCCATCATCTTCAGAAATTGCGGCATGACTGACATCCCGATTAGTGAAAACATCTTCGCCACGCCCTGTTGCCCGGGCTAATTCTGCCAGTGGCGTGGTATTATTCCAGAGCATAAGCAGACGACCATCTTTTAAGCGGGCGATTTTAGGCATGGTTATCGTACCATAGAAACGGGATGGCTCCGGTATGGTCCATGTTTCACCGCCATCACTGGAAAATGATTGATAATGATTATCCTGGGCGCAACGGATCAATCGCATCACACTTCCATCGTTTAGCTCAACCAGACAAGGCTCAGCTGCATCATGATTCCAACGCGTACCTTTGTGAATGCCACCGGGTTTATGAGGAGGGGTATGAACAGTATTAGATTTTTTCCAGGTTTGGCAATTATCATCAGAATAGTAAACCCATGTTCCGCCAATATGACCGGGCATGAGACAACGAGTGCCGTTACGAATAAATATTGGTTGGTGAGTAATACCATAAAGTTTCAGTGGCTCGCCATCTTTGTCTTTGACCTGGTTCCATTTGCCATCAATGCCACCTTCGCTGATATAACAAAAACCACCGATAGTTGAAACACGGGCAAACTCTCCGGTATTGCCTATCGCAAAAATCACAGGGGATTCTTTGGTCGGCCCCACGACTGGAGGATAATTTTCAGGCAGAAGCTTTTCATGCCATGACTGGCCATTATCAAAACTAACCGTGTATGCAGCTGCATCACGACCAGCATAATGGCGAATCTCAGTATCACTGATACGGATAAGTCCGCGGCCAGCATCGACAGGCGGTGTGCCCACAACATAAGGTTTTTTGGGATTTTCAAAGCGCATGCAGCCACACAACATACATGCTAATAATATAACTACTAGTTTCTTCACAATAGAACTCCAATTGTTTGTAATATTTCAGCCAAGTGGATCAGTATGCAATAATCGGTATCGCTATCGCGATATGATTTTTATCAGCATGGGCATAGCCCATCCTACCTGCTACTAGTTTCTTCACAACAGAACTCCAATTAAATTTTTAAATTACACAACACTTTTCACAGCCATCCCATATGAGGTGGGGCTAAAACTAAATATTTCAAAATAGCGGGATATGAGTTACACTGTAGT
>JAEIOG010000143.1 GCA_016342495.1 Phycisphaerae bacterium | reverse complement strand
AAACCACAAGAAAAGAGCCTTTTTCGCTCCATAAAAGCAGCTCAACGCCTATTCCACAGATTTATGGGATGGTTGTGTATTTATTTTGGTTTTTAAAAGCAAAGGAGGCTAATAAAAAAAACAGTGAACATATTGAGGCTTTCAGTAATTCGGATAATGTAAGTGGTGACCCATCTGAACTATCTCATTGGGTAAAGGTGCGAGATCTATTTGGGATGACTCAAGCAGAAAAAAGAGTACTCCGGAAAAAAGTATGCGAATCCCTAAATTTACAAGATGATGCAGAGGGATTGGTTGAAGCTAATTTAGCTAGGCTTGACGAAACATTAACCAAAGAAAGTAATATCTTAAAAACATCTACAATTGACGAGGATTTGCCAAGTGTAAGTCCTCAGCGTAAAACTGAATCAGATATTTTAGAGATATTTGTTCGTATTAATCGTCAGGGGACACCTTTAAATCGATCTGATTTAATTTTCAGTATGCTTAAGTTGAATTGGAAAGAATCTGCAGAGGCTTTACCTGATTTTGTTGAGAAAATTAATAAAGGCAATTCTTTTGAATTAGATACTGATTTCGTTATTAGATGTCTTTATGCCGTTTCAGATTTGGGGACTAAATTTGATGTAGATGTTTTACGGAATAAAACAAATATGGCTATTATTAAAGCCAATTTTTTTGGATGCTGTAAAGCTATTGAGTCAACAGTAGATTTCATACAACAACATTGCTGGTGTTCAAATATGAAATCTCTATCTGGGGCCAATACACTGGTTCCATTTGTGTACTATCTGTTCTGCTTACCGAACTTCCAAGTTCCAAATAAAGAAATTGTGAGTTTGAGAAAGGCAATATATATATTTGGATTTACAGGTCCATTTTCAAGGTATGGAGATAGTAGAGTCGCAAAGTTTATAAAAGAAGAATTAAAACCACTTAAGGCGAGTGAAGATAAAACATTTCCCTTCAAGAATACAATTTGGTGGGCTCGTTATTGGAATGGTATTTTAGACTTTGATGATAGGCTATTGCAGGGCAATCCCAGGTTAGCTTTGCAAGTATTACAGCGACAGGCTGGTGGTAAAGCTAAGTTTACGCAAAACTCTAATGAAATAGATCATATTTTTCCAAGGGCTGTTTTGAGAACCAAAAGTTATGATGAAGCAGAGATTAATCATTTTGCAAATTATTGGCTTCTCAGCAAAGGCAAGAATCAAAATAAGAGCAAGAAGCATCCTAAAAGATATTTTGAAGATGTATTAGACTCTGAGCTTAAAAGAGCTTTAATAAATCGTCAAATGCTTGATTATAGGAAATATAAAAGTTTCATTAAGTTACGAGGCGAGGAGATCAAAGGCAGTGTAATGAAGACTTTAGGGTTTACAGATGAGGATTTTGTTTTTGAATAATTATTTCTATGCATAATTATGTAACATGATTGGGGGGATTTGGTGTGAAGTAAATTGCAAGAAATAGGAGCACAAATGTTTTTATCTGAACTTAAAATTGAAGGATATAAGAATTTTGGACAGGCGACTTTGGTCAAATTTCATGAAGGCTTGAATGTTATTGTCGGTGAAAATGGGGTTGGCAAAACAGCAATTATAGATGCTATAAGATCATTGCTTCCTGAAGATGATTATCGGAATCCAATATCCGACACCGATTTTTATTGTCAATTTGCTGAAATAAAAAAACCAGCTAAAACCTTTAGAATTCATGCTAAATTTGAGGGACTGTCAAAAACGGAGACCATAGCATTTTTGCCTTGGACGGACATTGAGGGCAATGCGTCTTTGACTTTACAGGTTGATAATAAGACCAACAGCAAAGGGAGGTACAGGCCTTTGCTTTGGGGCGGTGCGTCTCGGGTCAGTATGTTTGAAAAAGAGTTGTTTGACGCTATTGATTGTGTGTACTTACCTCCACTTCGTGATGCTGCATCTAAGTTGCGAGAAGGGAAGTCTTCAAGGTTAGCGAGATTGCTCAAAAATATTAATAAAAAGTCGCTAAAAGAAGCCCGAGATAAGAACGAAGCTCATTCACTTGAAAAGAAGGTGAAAGAATTTAATGGCGCATTGGCCGGTTCTGATGATGAATCAATCAAAAAAGCTAATGATTTAATTAAAGATCGTCTAAAAGATGCTATTGGTGACGTTTTTGGCCAGGATACCCATATACAGTTTTCTGAAACAAGTTTTAATCGTATTGTTGAAAGTCTTAGGTTATTCTTCTTTCCTAAAATAGGGGTAGACGTTCCTCCAGAGGCGTATCGAAGTCTTCAGGAAAACAGTCTTGGTTATAATAATCTGCTTTATATCGCAACCGTATTAGCTGAACTAACTTTGGCGGAAAGTACTTGTTTTTATAAGGTCCTACTTATTGAAGAGCCTGAGGCGCATTTGCACCCGCAATTGCAAGTTAGACTTTTGAAATATCTTGAGAAGACGGCTAATGAAAAAGGCGTTCAGGTTGTAATAACAACGCATTCCCCTGTTTTAGCCGCCTCAGCTTCTATCAATTCATTAATACATCTGTCCAGACAAAAAAATGGCGATGAGTATACATATGCTGCGGTTCCCCTGAAGTCTTGTGGACTTGCTCCTAAAAGTGAAAGTTTTGTTGGTCGGTGGCTTGATATTACAAAATCTACACTTCTTTTTGCTAGAGGAGTAATTCTTGTTGAAGGCATTGCAGAAGCTATGTTAATACCGGAATTGGCTAAAGTAGTTTTGGCTGAATACAATGACGGCAAAGTAAAAATGGATACGCTACCTGAATCTCTAGAAGATGGAGGCATATCAGTCATCAATATGAATGGCATATATTTTAAGCATTTTATGCAGTTTTTTTGTAATTTGAATGATGTTTGCAAATCTAATATTCCTCTTAGATGTTCAGGCTTGACAGATAAAGATCCACCTATAGGAAGTAAGCCCATGTCTTCAAATGCAAGTAGCTTTGATAGCTCAAACTACGCTTTAGATCTCCTTGGCAAGATCAATTGTTCGGACCATGCTCGCTTATATAATAATGAGATGAAAACATTTGAATATGATTTGGCTATGGAAAGTGAGAATAGAATGGCTATGCTTGATGTGCTTATTGAGCTATGGCCCAATGAGTCAGATAAAATAAATGGAGTAAAGAATAAGCTTTCTGAATTGAAGAGAAAAACAATAAGAAATGATGGCGATAAAGCTGATATTGCATTTGACATCCTTGAACGTATCGAAGATAGTAAAATCACAAAAGGGTTATTTTCACAAGCTCTTGCGGATGAATTAAAACCAAAGAAAAACACTGATGGTAATATTGAATTCTCTGTGAATTTCACAGTCCCTGAGTACATCAAGAAAGCTGTGATTTGGGCATGTGGAGGTGATCCTGATGCCAACGCATGACCAGATGAAGGAAATGATGGCTTGTCAAGTATGTAGCAAACCTGAAGGGTTACCTCTTGATGAATGCCATGTTTCAATAGGTAAGAAGAACCCTTTGTGCAATGAATATGGGAAATGCCGAATCGCAGAGAAATCAGAACCTCAATTGGGCTATGCGTTTTCTGGAATTGATAAGAATATATTTCTGAAAGCCTGTCCAGGCAGTGGCAAGACAGAGATTGTAGGCTTAAAAACCGCTTATGAAATTCAAAAATGGGATAAAGAAGTTGGGGGCATAGCAGTATTGACCTTCACCAATAATGCAGCTGATGTGATAAGCGAAAGAGTATCGCAATTTGCGGGCATTGAGAAAATTAAATATCCTCATTTTATAGGAACTTTTGATAGCTGGCTACATGGGTATATTGGTCATCCTTTTGGTCATATCTTGACAAAGTATAAAGGGAGAGCTGGAGATTTCTCAATTCGAGTTCTTGGTTCAAATGATAACCCAAAGTTTATTGAAAATAATAATTTTAAAACACAACCATATTCCGGTAAAGGAGTAGTAAAAGCTCATGAATACTATCGTGATAGAGAGGGGTGTAGGTATATATATTGCAATCCGAGAAAAGGATGCTTAGATTTTGCAGGCGAATCTGAGTTGAAACGGGTTAAGGATAATTTTATCGAATCTGGATTTGCTAATTATCAAGATATGGAAAATATTTGCATCACGCTTCTATCCAAGGAAAAAACTATTGCAGGTAAGGTTGCTTTACGTTTTCCTTTAATTATAGTTGATGAATGCCAGGATTTGTCTTGGATTCAACTGCAAATTTTAAAAAAGCTTAAGGATAGCGGTAGCAAATTACATTTTGCTGGTGATTTGAATCAGGGAATATATGATTTTAAAAAGGCTGATCCAGCTAAAGTGAAAGGATTCATTGTCGCGGAGAAATTTGAAGAACGTTTACTGAGTGATAATTTCCGGAGTTGTCAGCCAATAGTAAATATTTGCCGGAAGATAGTTAGTGATGAAATTGACATTGCAGGGATGTGTAAGCAAAAAATCACTTCACCAAGTGTATGTTTGATTTATGAAGATAAGAACGATCTGTGTAAACTGCCTGCCCGGTTTCAGGAAATTATTCACGAAAATGAGTTTGATGTGAATAAGTCGATTGTTGTTGCTAGAGGCTGGGCCACTATAGGGGCGATGAGGCCATCTGGTAATGATCGCAAAGTGAATCATTATTTCAAAAGGCTTGCAATGGCAATTCATTTATGGAAATCAGGCGATATCCAAGCGATGGGAGATTCTATCGCATACTTAGCAAGATTCTTTTCTGAAAAATATTTTGATAACTATTTGGTGAACTCAAGGAAATACTATTGCCCTGAATGTGTCGATTCTACCATTCAGTGGCGTGTATTTTTAAAGAAGGTGCTGGATAAGTGTGTTCAGAATCATAATCTTATTGATTTCACTAAGACCGGAACTGAATGGGCCAAGTATGTACGAAGCGATTTCGGTGAAATAGCGAGAAATTGCAAACAGCTTTTAGTAGAAGTCTTGACGGAAAATGTTAATTTTTCTAATTTTGATGGCAACAGTTTTAGGGCATCTGACGCTTCAAATCCGGTAGAGGATTTGTTTTCAGGCCATGTTACTGCAAAATCGGACATTCAAATAAATACAATCCATAGTGTAAAGGGGCAAACTTTTGATGCTATTATGATTGTCTCTGCTCCAACAAAAAAAGGTAGTAATGATAACCATTGGGAATACTGGCTTGCAGACCCAACATCAGAAGCTGCAAGACTTGCTTATGTAGCCAGTTCACGTCCCAAACATCTTTTGGTATGGGCTGTGCCAAAGGGGAACAATGAAAGCATAACTCAGTTGATAGAACTAGGTTTTATGCCGGTTGAGTTATGAGAAAGTCCACAGTGGCTAGAGAAATCTTAAAAGCTGATGAAATGTAACCGTCAAAAGCTATATTTGCAAAAAAACTATTGCTAATGCCGTGTTTTTTGTTTATATTACAGTACCATTTATGAATTTTGCATCTAGATCTGCAGCTTTTGAGTTTTCATATAAACATTGCCATATAAATGAGGTTAATTATGAAAAAGATTTCGCTGTTCGGTTTGGTCCTATTTTATAATAGTTTCGTATTAGCAAATGACTTACATTCACCGCTCAAAAGTTTACATCCTGTCTAGCGATTTCATATTCGATTTAATTTCACACTATCTCAAGTAGAACAAGTAGTCTGTAAATAGGAATGCGATCTATCCTAATATGTAGCGAAATAATCAAAAATAGTCAATTATACAAATGTTTTTTAAACTGTGGTACTCTATATTTAATAAAAGGGTTTGAGATGAAAACTAAGAGTTTGATTTTAACTAGTTTGTGCGTGCTTGTTTTTTCCTTATCGGCCAAAGGGGCTCCCATTACATCTGCAGATAATAATTATCTAAAAGGTAAATCAGCGGATGAACTCATTGAATTGTGGAGTATTGCACCTCATCCAGAAAAATATTTGATAGAAGATCAACTTCTTGATGACCTTGATTCTTCAATCTCAAGTCTACGTGAAAAAATAAAGATGGGTAAAGTGGGAGAGAAACTTTTTTCATGTCATCTTTTAGCAGAAATCAATGATCCTAACTCAATACCGGTCATCATGGGTGCTCTTGATGATCCAGATGTTAAAGTAAAGATTCGTGCGGTTTCTAGCCTTAGAAAAATGAAGGCTAGACAAGCAAAAGTCAAAATCAAGGAGCAACTTGTTAAAACAAAAAACAAAGGGCTGATCAAATCTTCACTTGTAGCAATTGGTTTTCTAGGAGAATTGAAAGATATTCCAGCAATTAAACAATATCTGTCTTCCTCCGATGAAAGTGTACGTGTTAATGCAGCTGCTGGATTGGCTCTGTTAGGTAGTTTTGAAGGAGAAGAAATCCTCTTGAATAGTACACACAGTGAGAATCCTTTAGCAAAAAAGGAAGCTACTTATGCATTAGGCTTTATAAGTACTCAGAAATCGAAAAACAGACTGCAAGAGATTCTTGACGATCCAAATGGACAGTGGAAAAGCTACGTAAGAATAGCTCTGGCAAATCAGAAATTAGGCGGTATGAAAAAACAAGAGAGGATTGGGTTTCTTACTGGACTTTCAAGTGATAAAAATGAAAGAGTAGCAGCATGGGCGATTGATAAAATATTGGAGCTGGATTCAGCTAATAGTAAAAAAATCCTTAAAGAAATATCAGAGTCTGATTCAAAACTGGCAAATAAGGCACAGCGTCAACTTAAAATAAAGGAGGCAAAAAATGAGAAATAATATTTTTAATACTATGGCTTCTATTGTTTTTATAACAATTTTAATGACATCTTGTCTTTATGCACATGAAAATGATGTTGTTCATCCAGGCCTAACGAATGCTGCCTCCGAAGTTGCAGATATTTCCGAGATATCTGCTAGGTGTAACTTTGATATCAACACTGACCCTCAGTGCAGTTTCATTGATGAAGGATCAGTTAAAGAAGATCTTGGAGTTTATTCTTTTAACAGTTGGGATACCGAGCGTTGGGGATTAGATGCATGCTGGTTGAATGGGTTGAATTGGATTCATCATTCTTACAATCCTATAACTGGTGGTGGGTGGTGGGACCTTGGTGGAATAGATACATTAAATTATGCACTCCCTAGATGGAATCAGTCTATTTATGAATACAAATACGGAAATAAAGACAAGGGTTCATTTATGCTTGGCTGGGTTGCTCATCTATTAGAAGACATGTCTTCACCAGCTCATGTTCATGGTGATATTCATACAGCAGGCGATGATTTCGAGGATTATGGTGCGAATTACTTTGATAGATATGACTTTTCATCAATGGGGCTTGTGCCTGAAATTCCAACAGGTAATATTTTGCTACCGAGTGGAGTTACTGTAGAAGGGGATAGTATAAAAGGGATGCTTCATAGTTTGGCGAAGGCAACATATGACTTTACATCTTATCAAGGGCATCTGCAGGAAATTGCAGGTATTCAACCTGATAGTGAGCTTTCAAGAATGTTCCCTACTCTTCATTATGTGGATGGAGGAATCTTAGGAGACAACTATTGGGAAATAGATAATATCGGGCAGTACAAAGCAACCGGAAACGATGAGTGGTGGGTATGCGAGGGAGATTATACTGAATATGAAGATGCTGGGAATGTAAATCATATTGAAGGCAAATTCTACATTGAAAATTCAGCAGGAGATGATGGCTTATTGAAACCAGAGGTTTTTGAAAAACCAGGTGCAATTATTTCTAATCCTAACAATAGTCTTTTGGATATTTATGCTGACAATCTTTATCCCAAAACAGTTTCCTGTGTAGCAGGTATGTTTGCTGTGTTTGTAGATGCTGATATACATATTGAACAAACCGAGCCGACGGAGGTTTCTGGCACAATTAGTTCAGATACAACTTGGACGTTAGGAAACAGTCCATATCATATTGTAGGTGATATTACTGTTGCTTCAGGAGCAACATTAACAATTGAAGCTGGAGTTATCGTTAAATTTCTTGCTGCACGTGGTATAGACGGCAACTATCGTCTTTTTGTTCATGGCACTCTAAATTTATTGGGAACATCAGGTAATGAAGTTGTTTTTACATCAAGTCGTGATGATGTTTATGGCGGGGATTCTAATGGTGATGGTTCGACAACGTCGCCAAATAAGTCTGACTGGGGTTACATTCAAATCAACAACGCTTCTTCTAATATCCATCATGCCATATTTAGATATGGAGGCTATCGTAGAAGTTATTATAATATGCTTTGGATTAATGACTGTTCTCCAATAATCAGTAATTGCACCTTTGAATATGCTTATGATAAAGCAATATATTACTATGCCGAGCAGAGTTATAATAGCAGTCCTCAGATCGTTAACAATACATTCAGAAGCAATCCGTATGGCCTTTATTTTGTTGGATGTAACAGTCTGAATTCATCACCTTCTATTTCTGGTAACAATCTTTCAGGCTGCTCAAATATAGGTATATATGTAAACAACAGTAATTTTACAGCAAACATCTCAAACAATATAGTATCCAATTGCCCAACAGCTATTTCCACAAATGCAGATGGCCTGGTATCAAACAATCAAATAACAAGTGCTTCAAGTTATGGCATTCAAATAACAAATGCTTCTCCAACAGTTTCTAACAATACAATACAAAGTGTCGGCACAAATTCTGTAATCTACTTTAATGGTACAAGTACACCCCTGCTCAGTGATAACGCTATTACCGGAACCAAGGAACCATCGGTTGCGGTTTCTGGCACAATTAGTTCAGATACAACTTGGACGTTAGGAAACAGTCCATATCATATTGTAGGTGATATTACTGTTGCTTCAGGAGCAACATTAACAATTGAAGCTGGAGTTATCGTTAAATTTCTTGCTGCACGTGGTATAGACGGCAACTATCGTCTTTTTGTTCATGGCACTCTAAATTTATTGGGAACATCAGGTAATGAAGTTGTTTTTACATCAAGTCGTGATGATGTTTATGGCGGGGATTCTAATGGTGATGGTTCGACAACGTCGCCAAATAAGTCTGACTGGGGTTACATTCAAATCAACAACGCTTCTTCTAATATCCATCATGCCATATTTAGATATGGAGGCTATCGTAGAAGTTATTATAATATGCTTTGGATTAATGACTGTTCTCCAATAATCAGTAATTGCACCTTTGAATATGCTTATGATAAAGCAATATATTACTATGCCGAGCAGAGTTATAATAGCAGTCCTCAGATCGTTAACAATACATTCAGAAGCAATCCGTATGGCCTTTATTTTAGTGGGGGGAGTGCTTCTGTTGTCAGTCCACCGAAGATTGAAGGAAATTTTATATGCTACAATACAACTGCAGGTATTTATTTGCATCGAACTCACGGTGGGACCGTTTTGAAGTACAATATAATTAGAAATAACACCTATGGCATCAGATGTAACTCTGCTTATGTTATCATAAATGAAAATAATATTTATGATAACAGCTCTTGGGGTGTCTATAATGACACTAGTTCGATAAATATAAACGCAAAACGCAACTGGTGGGGAGATGTTTCCGGGCCGATACATGCTTCTAATCCAAGTGGTGCTGGCGATAAAGTTTCTAATTATGTCGATTTTATATCATGGCAAACTGAAAGTGTGTCATCAGGTGGCACAGGAGTTCCTTTAATTACATCAAATCCTCTAACTTATGGAATAATGAATTACCGATATGATTATGACAATGATAATATTGCTCAAGCGGTAGGGATAAGGCCATTGACTTGGTCGGTTGTATATGGTCCAGCTGGCTTCCAGATCAATTCATCTACAGGCTTAATAACCTGGTATCCCGAGGAACCAGGTCCATTCAGCGTTGTGCTTATGGCAGAAAATGCTTATGGCAGTGATATTCAAGCGTTTAATGTTTATGTTGGTCTTGATGATGCTGGTGGTCCTGGTGATACACAAGTAACGCAAGTGCCACAAGTGGTTGGTTTCTCATTATCTTCTGCCCAGCAAACAATCAGTGCATCTAATCTATCAGTAGGAACCATTTCTTATGTTTACAATAATGCTATTCCGACAAATTGCATTATCAGGCAAACGCCTTCAGCTAACGTTGTGGTTAATGAAGATTATCCAGTGAATTTATTGGTTTCTTTGGGAATTGCAGGCAATCTCAATGGTGATAATGAAGTAAATTTGACGGACTTTGCCATCTTAGCAAATGATTGGATATTTGAATATGATATGGCCGATCTGATTGACTTGGCAGGGAACTGGCTAAATAGCGGAACAGTTAAACTTTATGAAATTATTGATGGTTATCCTGGTATAACATTATCAGGTCAATGGCAATTTGGTACACCGCTAGGACTTGGTGGTGTCGAATATGGCTATGCCGATCCGGAATCGGGTTATACCGGAGAAAATGTTTACGGCGTAAATATTTATGGCGATTATAACACTTCTGCTGGTGGACCATATCATTTAACCGCAGGGCCATTTGATTGTAGTAGCTATTCGGACATCGAATTAAAATTCGCCCGCTGGTTAAATATTGATGAATCGTTATATGCTCAAGCTGCAATTGAAGTTTCTAATAATGGAACAGATTGGCATGTCGTGTGGCAGCATAATGGCGATCAGCCCATAACGGATGACAGATGGCGTATAGTCGAATATAACATCAGCCAATTTGCAGCCAATCATAGCAATGTGTTTATTCGCTGGAGCTATCAAATTAATGATTGGGTCTATCCGTATTCTGGATGGAATGTAGATGATATTGAATTATTGGGGACTAAATAAATTTCATCAGGTTCATGTGTTGATGCAACGTGAAAATTGGCTCGTTGGCTACCCCTCCAACAGCCTAGAACGCTCACTAGATACTGGAGATAACCTGATAGATGCAATAGGTAATACTGTAAAAGCAATTAAAGATTTGAATGCAGTAAAGAAGATATTGAGGAAATTAAAGATAAAAGTCCAGAAATATTTCTGGTTTTAAGTAGTTAAAGTAATGCTATATACGTTCTGTTGTTGAAAATTATAAATACTCTTACAGGAGACAGTTAATGTTGGAATCACACAAAAGTAAACTAATAATATTGGTTGCAATGACGATCATGCTGGCGGGTAGCAATTTGATGGGGCAAGATGCCGGTCCTTCAAAATCAGGCAGTGCTGTATCAAAATATCGCATACAGAAACTGATTACTGACCTAAACAACAGTGAAGAAACGAATAAAGCTGCTCAAAAAGAACTTGTCGAAATTGGCAGGCAAGCTGTTCCTGCTCTACTTGAACAGGTGAAGCTTTATGTTGACCCTTCATCTTCAAATATTTATAAGTCTGCCCGAGCTCTCAATGTAATTAGAAAAATTAGAAGTCCCCAAGCACTTCCTTTGGCAAAAGATATTCTTCTGAACTTCTCAATGAAAAAAATGATTATTGCTAAAAGCAGTTATGGATATGAATACGATAAAGCGGTTGCCTTCAAGAAATGGTGTGGGCTTGAATCAATAGATGAGTTAAGGACACAACCATCCCATAAATCTGTGGAATAGGCGTTGAGCTGCTTTTATGGAGCGAAAAAGGCTCTTTTCTTGTGGTT
>JAEIOG010000142.1 GCA_016342495.1 Phycisphaerae bacterium | reverse complement strand
GACTCACTTTTCTTTTAACTTCAGATTACTCTATAATGATTTAGGGAAATTCTAAGGTTTCCCCTTAAAATACATTTCTTTAATCTCATTTTCTGGCAAAACACTCTTGTAAATTGCTATTTCACCAATTATCCCATTGAACATGTTGCTATCGCCTTCATTTTTGTCAGTACCGATTTCAATATTGGTCAAAACCGAAGAGTCTTTATAATCATATTTATCAACCGACATCAATCTACCATCAACATAGAATCTAACATTTTCATTGTCATGGCTAACCACCAGATGATGCCAGCCTCTTAGCCAAGTCCCGGTCACCTCATTAGAATATAATGTCCGACCTTCCCCATTTCCATAACCATAACGCAAAAACTGAAGACGCTTTTTCATATTACTATTATTATAAGCCATCTGATAATTACTTTTGGTCTCAGACATACGATTTGACAAAATATGTCCCCCATCATAATAACCATCCAATTTCACCCAGGCAGCTATCGTTACTGGCCCGCTTAAACATAAATCATAATCTTTTTCGGTGTATACAAAATGTTTATAATCACGTTTGAATTGCAATGCGGTCTTTGAAGGCCAACGACCTTGTACCCATTCTGGAGAACTAAATAAGATATTCTTACTGGCAAGAATCCCATCGACACGGTCTTGAGTTTTATGTGCCATATTTCTTAGCATTTGTGGATCGACAGCATCCTGCTCAAAAGTGTAATAAGCAACCATATCATCTCTTCTACGAAGTTGATAGCTGTATTCAAGCCAAGCATAATACTTTGAACCTGCACGAGCCTGATATCGAACTTCGAATTCATCATCCATAACAAAGGTCAGCCTATCATTGTCAATGATTTCAATTTCGTTGACATAATTAACTCTGCGAGCATCACCTTTGTATAAATCGATTTTATTTGCCTGAACATTTTGTTGTGTTTGTAAAGAATCCAGTAATAATGCTACCTTACCTTTAAATACATGCACATCAGTCGAACCATTATCATCTACAGAAATACCAAAATCTGTCCCCAAATCAATAATTTTGGAATTTTTGGTGCGAACCATAAAACCAACTGCATTTTCATTAACATGAGCTGATAATTTGCCTGATATCAATATCATTTCCTGATTTGAAACCAAGTCTATCGATGCTGGTGCTTCAAGCACAATTTCAGCGCCATTATTAAATTCAATTTTCGCAACACCTTGTTCTAAAGTTAATAAACCCACACGCAATGAAACTCCTGACTCTATTTGGTCTTTGCCATCAAGTTTCCAGACAGCGTCAACTGTCTTAACTAACCTGGCAACAATCGGAGAAACTGGCGTTCCAGGCCTAACTGCAAACTTACTTAGACTATCCAGAAAAAACGCAACCAGAACCATTGCCGCAATTGCACCAAAAACTCTCAGAAAAGTCATCCTGGATATTGTTTTTCTCTGATAAGATATTCCAGAATTTTTGTCTTTGTCAATATTCAATCCCGATATTAATTGCTTTTCAGATAAATCTTTATAATGCTCTTCGATAAAATCATGGAAAACATTATCATTTCTTAAAGCTTCCCCTAATTTATTAGCATGAGTCAAAAGCGATATTTTTCCAGGCTGTGACAAACCGGCGTAAATATTTGTCAACTCAGCATATTGACGAGCAGCATCGACACTGGTGGCTATCATTTCATCCAGTTGCGCAAATTCCTCATCAGTTATTTCGTCCTCAAGCATACGATATACTAATTCGTCCAGTATTTTATTTTTGATATTACTCATTAAGGCATCTCCCAGGCTGCTAGTGTTTTTCTGACACAATCACGAAGCGAACCGTGGATCCTGGTCATAACTTTATATAGCCCGGCTATTGGCCGGTCCATATCTTTTGCAATACTTTGTATTGTTTTGTTTTGACTATAACGCATGTCCAGCAATGTGCTGTCATTTCCATTTAGTTTTGCGACACAACCTTGAAGTGCTTTCATGCGATCATCATTGCTATCAATTATCTCATTTGTAATCTCAAGGATTTTTTCATATGCATCCTTACTGAAACGGCGCATATCATCTTTTCGTCTGCGTTGATAATTCATTATCAGAAATCGAGCTATTTGAATACCCCAGGCAGAAAAATTGGTACCCATTTGATAAGTTTCATACTTCCGCCACATAACAATAGTAGTTTCCTGCATTATATCATCCGCATCATTACGGCTAGGTACTATCATTAATATGAAACCATAAATCTTGCGTTGATTAGCCATCAGTAATGATAAAAATGATTCATCAAGCCCCGATGGCAAAATATTCTGAACTGGTTGTTGATTCTCTGAATCCATTTGTTGCTCAACATTGAGAATACTTATTAATTAGATTACTATAAGGGATATAACAATTAAATTCAAAATTGGAGTCTATTTTGTATAAAAAAATAAAACTATGGGCCGCCCTTACCGAAAACTCGCAACCATTTAATCGACAGGCTGACGCCAAAATTACGGTAAGTATTTATTAATTAGATAGTTATAGGTATTAAAATTTCTAGCATGACAAAAACCTGCCAAATTGCGCAAACGTCAGCGAACCTTAACGGACGTCCACGGGCAGTTTGTTTTTTTAACTATTTCAAGCCTTCCCAATAGGGCTATCTGTACTCAGCGATCATCATATTTCCATGTCAAAGAACAAAATTAGAACCTTGATATAATCAATGTGCTTGTTTATGAAATCAAATTTTCAAAAATCATCAAAGCTAAAGCCTTAAAACACAAGCATTTAACGCTCAGATATTTATTTGAACAGCAAAGCCTGACCTCATATTGAATCGTCTGTCTGCGATACTTGCAACAAAACAAGGTTTAGAAAATAAAAGTCTTTATAGTTTAGGTTGAATTTAGTAAACTTATTAGCATTAAGGCAACCTCTAAAAATTGGACCTCTACTGCAAGTGAATCTTTTTCCACCTGAACTGCAGAATGAAATACGTGGATTATTTACTAATATGCCACTTATTCATTCTTTGTCAGCCAAAAAAATCTTTCGCTCTCGCTGACAAAACCAATTATTAGAGGCTCCCTTAATAGATTCCTTATTATTTATGCAACAATCCCAAAATTGTTGACATAAGACCGATACCAGGACAAGAACAATTTGGAGTACAACATGAAAAAGTATTTTCTGATGACAATCTTAATATTTTGTATACTAGCCACCGGCTGTCATGACAATTCTCAACAGGCCCGCATAGATTTTGAAAATCCAGGCGGAATGTGGATGCCCCAGCAGATGAGCGATCACTCAAATAAACTTCGTTCACTAGGTGTAAAAAATCCCGAATCACTTTCCAACCCTCTCGTCCATCCACTTGGAGCGATTATAGGCATGGGGTGCAGTGCATCTTTCGTTTCGGATAACGGCCTGATTATTACAAACCACCACTGCGTATACCGAACATTACAAGCCCACTCATCACCCGAATGCAATATATATGAAAATGGTTTTATCGCAAGAAATATCTCCGAAGAACTCCCCGCTGAAACTGGTAAAAAAGTTTCTGTTACGCAAGAAATAATTGATGTAACCAGCATTGTTCGAAAAAACATCGAACAGATCAAGGACCCACTATCTCGATATAAAGTTATCGAAAACAGAATCAAAACCCTTATCGCTGAACACGAAGACAACACTAAAGGTATTCGCTGTTCTGTAAAAGAATTTTTCGAAGGTCAATACTATTACCTCATCAAAAAACTTGAGCTTAAGGATATACGCCTGGTTTACGCTCCACCACTTGCCATCGGATGTTACGGCGGAGATATTGATAACTGGAACTGGCCCAGACACACTGGCGATGTCGCCTTTTACCGTGCTTATGTCGCCCCCGATGGCTCTGTTGCTGAATATTCGGCAGCCAATGTGCCCTATAAACCTAAGCATTACCTTCGCATAGCAACTGAACCCTTAAAAGAAAACGACTTTGTTATGGTCGTGGGATATCCGGGAAGAACACAACGCTGGTGGACCGCCGAGCAGGTCGAATTCGCATACCTGCAAAATAATCCCAACCGGATTCAAATTCTTACTGAGAAAAATGATATCTACAAAAACCTTGCCACACAAAGTAAAGAACTGGAAATCAAAGTAACCCCTTCTATTAAAGGTGTCTTAAACTCGCTTAAGTATCTGCAATCACTTCAGAATAACTTCAAAGACAATCAACTGCTAAATAAAAAAATAGCCCAACAGCAACAGTTAATCGCCTGGCTCAACAAGGATGCCACACACAAAACCAAATGGGGTGGTATTCTCGACGATATTACGGCCCTCCAGAAACAACGCCAAACAACTTACCACAGAGATTCCTTAATAACCGGCCTGATTCACTCGGTAACTGTCATCAACTCGGCCCATACTATTGTTTGTATGGCCCAGCAACGCCCAAAACCCGACGCTGAAAGGGATCCATCTTACCAGCTTCGTAACTTAACTCGAGGCATACAGTCACTCCAGCGGACTCAAACATCATATGATCCAAAAGTCGACAAAGCCATACTCAGCTATTATCTTCAAAAGATCGCCGAACTGCCAAATGATCAGAGCATACCTGTCCTGTCGCTATTCAGCGAAGAACTGGCCAATGACACCACAAAAATTGGCTCCTATGTAAACAGTCTTTTCAACAAACAATTAACCGTTGATAACCCCAATGTTTGCGTCGATCTTTTCAAAAATGCCGACACAAACCAACTCAACCAATCAACCGACCCGGCCATCCAACTCGCTCTTCGAATCAGACCATTAATTAAATCACTTGAAGACGAAAACAAAATATATCAGGCAAAGATGGTCCTCTTGAAACCTGAATATATGCAGGCAATGCAAGCCTTCTACGGCGTCCCCATTGCACCCGATGCCAACGGCTCTCTTCGCGTAACTTATGGAACCGTAAAAGGCTACAGACCGACTCCCGACGCTAAAAAATATAAACCGTTTACGACTCTTTCAGGTGTTATCAAAAAAAATACCGGCATCAAACCATTCAACGCTCCAGAAGAACTAGTTAAAGCAGCCAAAACTGTTGACCCATCTTCACAATTCTACAGCAATCAAGTCGGTGATATCCCCGTAAACTTCCTCTCTGACGTTGACACAACTGGTGGCAACTCAGGTTCAGCAACACTCAATCGTAAAGGTGAACTCGTTGGTCTACTATTCGATGGCACCTCCGAATCACTTGCGAGCGACATGATATACATGCCCGAAATCAATCGCGCAATACACGCTGACATTCGATACATACTCTGGTTCATGAAAAACGTCGACCATGCGAACAATCTGCTTAAAGAAATGAACGTGAATTAATTCTAAAACAAGAAAGTTAAACTCATCAGAGACAAAACTTTCCGCGATCTTTTAGATAAGTTCCCTGTAACATTTTAGCCATGTGGAGCAAATTTCTTGAAAAAAGTCTCAAAAAAGTTCCAAATGTTAATATAGGCAACTTGCGCTTTGCGCAAATTTAGGTATAATTTCGCTATGGAAAAACATAGCGTTGAAAATGAATTTGATTTGCCTTTGGATGGCAATTTGACAGCTGAGCAAGCTAAAGTGCTCTTTGAAATATGGAGAAGTGTATTGTGCTAAGCAAAAAAAGAATCTAAGCAAGAAAATTAACATAATTTGATATTAAATTTGTAATAATTGAACTTTTAAAACTCAATATGAGTAATTTTTGGTTTATAAATCAAGTCGAAAAAGTGAGATTTTAGTATGGTTTTCGTGGAATGCGCGCACCGATGTTATGTGGCTTTGATGGAAGCTTAGATTAAGTTGAAAATCGATTAGGCAGCACGGCTGTAGAGGTGATGCAGACCACCAAGAATTGGCTTACATGCAATCTTGCCTTCGGATTTTACCAAGGACTTGCTGACGTTGATCAGGTGTGCCTTTGGGATTTTTTTGTATTTAGCGACAGTATTGTCGCAAGCATTAAAGTAAGCATGCCCTGTTCATACTGAATTCTTTGAGCTGACCATAAAGGATTTTCTTTCTGCATTTTTCGGATAAGTTTTATTAAATCCCAGTTAATGCGAGGTCGTCCCACACTGCGGCATTTCCATTTCCAAAATAGCTTGAAACCTTTCTTGCTCCAGCCAATTAGGGTAGCAGGTTTAGCAACTCTGATGTTCGATTTCCAATTGGGAAGTTTTTTTGATAGCCAAACGAAGATAATTCTGTCAAAATTTGCAACTGAGGTTTATTGTTTTGACGTTCATCAACATTTAGCTGCTGCCTCAAAATAGATTTTCTGTAATTAATATATCCAGGTAAAATGAAATATTTGCTAGATTGAAGTATGAGTAAAATTATGGTTTTCACGGGATATTGCCCTGACCTGAGTATAGAAATTGAATTTGCAATTATTGGTGAACTTGGTATTCTACATAAGTCCTTTAATATTAACAAGTTCAAATTTTTGAGTAGGACAGGTAAAGTAATTCAATATTTAGAAACGTTTAGCATTTGTTAATGTTCGTAGCTTTGATGTTGCCCAATTTACCTGAAGGAGATTCCTAATGAAGAACCATTACACTTTAACTGCTGTTTCGCTATATTCTGTTTTATTGTTGGTGACTCTATCTACAACAGGATTTTCTTCTACAACAGATGCCATTTATGAATATGTAATGTGGTATGATAAACCTGCTGACGATTATGGCTTGAATAGCCCGCTGAAATGCTGGGAGGTAGAGAATCCAAATCGTACACATAAGACTAATCCTGACCAAGCTTGGGAAAAGTATGCTCTACCGCTTGGTAACGGCTTTATCGGTGCTATGGTGTACGGTGGCGTTGGACTTGAACGCATCCAGCTCAACGAACATAGCCTCTGGAGTGGTGGCCCTGGTTCGCCCGGCTGGAATCCTGATCAGAACAAACATGATGCCCACGAGCATTTGGCTGAAATACGTAAGGCTCTTCTGGCAGGTGAAAATAAGAAAGCACAAGATCTCAGTACCGAACACTTGCGCGGATTAGGTTCAGATGACCGCAATACGGCAGATATCAACTTCGGTCGTTATGAAACCTTTGGCGAATTGCATATTTCCACAGGCCAGGATGGCAAAGCAATCAGTGATTACCGACGTGAATTGAACCTCTCAACGGGACTGCATACAGTTAACTACAATCTGGGAGGTACTCGATTTACTCGAACTGTTTTCTGTTCAAATCCTGATCGTTGTCTTGTAGTGCATTTTGCATCCGACAAACCTGGCCAACAGAACCTGCACCTGAAGCTGGCTACTCCGCATGAAATAAAGATGAAACCGCAAGATGGTGTGTTTGTGGCTAGCGGTAAGGTTAAGAATAATGGACTTAAGCTCGATGCTCGTATTGGTGTTTTGCATAATGGGGGTGAAGTAGTTATCGGCAATGAAGGTATCCAGATTTTGAAAGCCGACGACATTACTTTTGTTCTTGTACTCGATACCGATTATGCCCCGACTTGGCCCAATTATCGTGGCAATGATCCGCGAACAATTAATAAAGATCGACTCAAAAATGCTATGTCTATGGGATACGACAAGCTTAAAGCAAATCATGTCACTGACCATCAGTCCCTGCACGGCCGAGTAGCGATTGACCTTGGCAATACATCCGAAGATGTTCGTAAGCTACCTACTGATCAGCGAGTAAAATACAACAAGCAAACACCAGATCACGATCTTGAAGGGCTTTACTTTCAGTATGGGCGATATTTGCTGATAGCTTCTTCCCGGCCTGGAGGAGTGCCAGCTAACTTGCAGGGGATCTGGTGTAATGAGCGTATCCCGGCCTGGAACAGTGATTACCACCTTAATATTAACTTACAGATGAACTACTGGCCTTGTGGCCCGTGCAATCTGCTAGAATGTCAGGAGCCTTTGATTACATATACAGATTCCCTGCGAAAGCCGGGTGCTGTGACTGCCAGGGCTTATCTCAATGCAGATGGCTGGATGGCCAATTTGTCCAGTAACCTTTGGGGTTATACCATTCCTCATCCCGGTAAGAATCGTCCCCGCTATTGGTCTTATTTCCCGTTGGGTGGTGCCTGGCTAACTACGCATGCATTCGAGCAATATGCTTTTGGGTGTGATGAACAATACTTGCGAAAGACAAGCTGGCCTATATTGGCTAGTACAGCCGACTTTCTAGTAGATTTACTATATGAACTGCCCACCGGTGAGCTTTCCAGCACACCAAGTTGGTCGCCCGAACACGGTCCGATCTCTAAAGGGGCGACATGTGATATTGCCATGGCCCGTGAAGCACTGAATGGAGCCATCATTGCGGCGGAAATATTGGGTGAAAGCGGGCCAAGGGTTGATAGTTGGAAACAGGCAATGGCTAAGCTCGTTCCATATAAAATCGGCAACTACGGGCAGCTTCAGGAATGGTATGAGGATGTCGATAATATCAAAGATACACATCGTCACATCAATCATCTATTCGGCACCTTTCCCGGCCATCAGATCAGTATGGCCAAGACACCTAAACTGGCAGAAGCTACGCGTTTGGTTATGGAACGCCGTGGCTATGGAATCTACGGTTGGTCAATCGGTTGGCAGATTGGTCTTGCCTCCCGTTTGCGTGACAGTGAACGAGCTTATACTGTTCTGCGAAACCTGATGTCGAAACCTACCCAGGCGAATTTATTCAATGCCACCCAGGCATTTCAGATTGACGGCAACTTTGGTGGTACAGCTGGTATTGCTGAAATGTTATTACAAAGTCAGTATCTACCTGATGGAGGCGAAATCGACCTTCTTCCAGCATTACCCAAGGCTTGGCCAAACGGGTCAGTCAAAGGCCTGCGAGCACGAGGAGGTTTTGTCGTCGATATGACCTGGAAGAACGGCAAGTTAACTGAAGCAACCATAAAAGCCGACAAGGCCAGTAAACTAACCGTCCGTTGGTTAGACAAAACTTGGAGTCGTGAATTGGCGGTTGGGCAATCTGTTACATTTAATTGTCTTACGCAATAATCTATTTGAGCGTTAAATGCTTGTATTTCAAGATGTTAGCTTTAGAGAATTGACATGATAAAATCGATGCCCCAGGGCCAGACAAACTCTAGTGCCACGAGCAGGTCGGTAGCCTGTTAAAATCATATCGACGAGCGGCCTGACAAAGTCAATTTGGGATGAGATGAATATTCTGATAGCCCTAGAAAGGCTAAAAACAAATAAATAATCGATACTTAAAGTAAAACAAAAACAAAGGTTTCTATCCCATAAATGAGGCCATAAAATAGCTATTTGAGCCCCATCTATACCAACTTGAAGTAGCTATCCAAAAAGCGAAGAATCCGCCAAGATTCGCGGGCGTTCGCCTGCATCCGGCTTACCTGTCAGATATTTGTCATGTCAATGAAATAAAAATTAACGTAAGCCTTTGTTTGTCAAGTGTTTGTGTGAATTTCGACATCGGACTGTCGATCCGAAGGTTGCGAGTTCGAGTCTCGTCAGCCTCGCTTTATAAAAAAGACGTAAGTTTTTGTTAAACAAAGACTTATGTCTTTTTTTATACGCATATTTCCCAAAGCTACTTTTCCTCAAAGTCCGCCTAAATACGCCCAGTCTGTCAAGTTTTTGTCCATGCGCATTTCAGGTAAACTTTGGAATATTTTACCGGAGATTTAGCTGTATCTATTCTATCTGTCCAGAATTTATCCAACCCCAGCATATCCCATATCTCACAACCAAGCCAGCAATCACCAAAAGCTCTGGGATTCTCCAACTTCATCTTGGACAGTTTGATCGGAATTGCATCTACATCAAGGTAGGTGTCGTTATCCTTATCATAAGCGAATAAAGATTTACGAACCGGTTTATTGTCCTCATTGATAACCTCAATAGATTTTTCCCAGTTTTTTTTCTGAGAATCCGATATCTCCCCCAGATACAATACCATCTTCTCCACATAACGCCCACGGGAAACTTTACGCTTCTCAGCTATGCTGTAATAAGTGTTGTACTTACCATTCTTTTTTCGCTTGTGCTTTTTCAAATACATGCTCATATTATCGCATGTAAAAATCTCCTTGCAATAGGGCAGGTCTGTAGCAAAGCAAATATCGATACCCAATCGCCAACTACAGCTCAAAATCGCAGAAAATATTTTTATTTTTAACGATTTATAGCCATAAGTGCGAAATTTGGGCTAAGAACTTCAAATGCGATATAAGTTCATATTTTGCAATGTCTTATTTCGATTGCTCCGCAGTTGATTTTGATGTTATGAAAATTAATTAATTCAAGTAATTTCGACTTTTAGAACATCCAAACCTTTCTTGATTAGTTCGTTAAGCAGGTGGTCATTGTCGGGCCATTCATTACTTATAAGTATATCGATATTATCTAATCCACAGAGCCATGACATAGCTTTTTTGCCAATTTTGCTATGATCGGCTAGTATGACCACTTTGTCAGCATTTTTTATCATTATTCGCTCTGCTTCCATAACAAGCGAGTTGGTAAGAAAAAGGCCGCTCTCGTCCATGGCAGCAGGAGATATAAAAGCAATGTCGACATGGTACTTCCTTAAGCTTTCCTCAGTGTTAGGTCCCAGAAGTACATCTGACTTTGTATGTAAAAGCCCACCTGCAAGATGTATTTCCAGGCTGGGAAGAAAGGCGGATCTTTCGACTAAAGACGAGGCAAATCCGAAAGAATTAGTGATCGCGCTTAACTCAAAATTCGGAAGACAAGTACATAAATAATATGTAGTTGTTCCGCCACCAACAAATATTGAATTTCCCGGTTTGATCAGTTTGACGGCCTCCTTAGCCAGTGCCTGTTTTTCCTTAGAAAGTCTGACTTGGCGAATAGCAAAGGGCTGCATGCCGAGGTTTGTGCTTGTGGCAAGTTTTATTCCGCCTCGGACTTTTTGAACAAGGCCTTTGTCTATGAGCTTTTTGAAGTCTCGTTGGATCGTCGAAATGCTCGCATTAAATAATTTGATGGCTTCTTTTATCCTCAGGTAACTATGAAGGCTCAGATATTCAAGCATTTGCTCCTGTCGTTCGGTTTGCATCACGCTAGAACTCCTTTCTTAAATGTTCATATATGGTCACAAGTATAGTTTAATATCTATTTATATTCAAGGAATTTTTAGCAAAAATTTTATTATCTGAACATAAATATTGTAAGTAACTGCAATATAGGATCTTACGACATAGTAAAATTGGTCATAAAAATGAATAAATATGATATATGATGAATAGTCTTGACATGTTATGGTTTTTTTGTTTAATTTAATTATACAAATGGTTAATCTTTCTTGTATATGATTTTGATTTTATGAGGTTATAATGACTAGAAGGTTTTTGGAATGAAAATCGCTATAGATAGTGACATAAACGGGGTATCGCTGAAAAAGATATTGTGCGAGTACTTCAGTGATGAAAATCTTGATTATACAGATTTAGCGTATCAAGACTCCCATGAGTCTGACTACCCGGATATTGCTTTTAATCTAGTGCTCAGTCACACTTTAATAGTTGGGTAGAGTGATTTCAATTTTGTCTGAGCGTTTTCAACCTTAAACTGCC
>JAEIOG010000004.1 GCA_016342495.1 Phycisphaerae bacterium | reverse complement strand
AAATGAGCCGTCTCACTCAAACAGCCATCGGACCCAAAACGGTTGGGTTTGAAAACATTGTGCAACAGGCTCATTATAATCATTTTTTAAGTAATTTATAAATTATTACGAAAGGTGGAAAAAAATGGGTCCCATTCACAGACGTAGTTTTTTAAAGGTAGCAGGTTTAGCCACTTGCTCAGCTTTGGCAGGCGGATGCTGTGGCGGCATGATGTCAAAAATCGCTAAATCATCAAATCCAAATTTCTTATTCATTCTTATTGATGATCTCAATAAAGCCTGGGTTAGCCCCTATGGCAATACCGATGTAAAAATGCCTCATCTGGATCGATTAGCTGCCCAGGGCCTAAAATTCAATAATTTCTATTCCATGCCGCAATGTACCCCTACTCGCACAACATTGCTGACTGGTCAATACCCTTTCCACCATGGCTGGGTAAATCACTGGGATGTCCCCCGCTGGGGCACTGGCCATTTCGATGAAAAACACAATATGACTTTCGCTCGTACATTACGCCAAGCCGGCTATAAAACCGCCGTCGCTGGCAAATGGCAGATAAATGATTTCCGCCGTGAGCCTGATGCGATGACCAAACATGGTTTCGATGATTATTGCATGTGGACTGGCTACGAAGCCCAAAACCCACCTAGCTCCGAGCGTTACTGGAATCCTTATATCCATACCAACTCTGGTAGCAAAACCTGTAAAGACAAATTCGGCGCGGATGTTTTCACCGATTTCCTGATTAATTTTATGAAGGAAAATAAAAACCAGCCGATGGCTATGTATTTCCCCATGGCCTTAACCCATGGCCCCAATACTACCACACCAACCGAAAAAGATATTAAAACCTCCAGAGATAAATTCAAAGCTATGATTCGATATACTGACCTTTGCCTTGGCCGTCTTGTCGAAGCAATTGAAAATTTAGGCATTCGTCGCAATACCATTATCATCTGGACAACCGACAACGGTGCCTCTGATGGAATGTCGGTCGATGTCGATGGCCATAAAGTCATGGGCGGCAAAGCTAAGCTCACCGAAAACGGTACTTGCCAGCCTTTCATCGTCAGTTGCCCCGGCTTAGTTCCTCAAGGCATTGAAACCGATGCTTTGAGCGATCTTACAGATATCTACCCAACCTTTGCCGAATTAGCTGGTCTTGCCATGCCCAAGGGCATAACAATTGATGGCGTATCACTGGCTAAGGTTTTCAAAGGCGAAGATCAAGCTGGCCCACGCAAATGGATTTTATCCATGGGTGGCGGCGCAGGCCGCATTGGCCCTTCTGGCCGGGTCCAAAACTGGGAAAAATATGCTAATCGTGTAATTCGAGATAAAAGATATAAATTATTTATTGAAAATGGTATAGCTTCGCGTCTGCATGACCTCCAGCAAGACCGCTGGGAAGAAAATAATCTAATAGGCAGCACCCAAACCGAGCATATCGCAGCAAAAAAACGCCTGCAAGGCTATCTTGACACCATGCCCAAAACCGATGCCAACCCCAAATATGACTCCTTGCCAGCAAAACCATGGGATAAAAAAGCTTCAGATTTTCCGGCGACAAGACGTAGAAAATAATTTACGCGCGTAGGATGGGCTATGCCCATGCTGATAAAATATCATCGCCCTGGCGATACCGATTATCCCTATTGTTTTACTCAGCTAAAATGTTACAATAAATATAAATTCAGTGTTAAATGTTTTTTAAGAGGGTAACAAAATGAACCAGAATCGTAGAAACTTTTTAAAACTCAGTCTCGGAACAAGCTTGGCAATACTAACCAGTGGCTGTTCTGGAATTAACTCTGCATTTAAAAAAACTAAACCCAATATCATCTTCATTATGGCCGACGACTTAGGCTATGGCGATATCGCCTGCTTTGGCAGCAAAAATATTAAAACGCCAAATCTCGATAAACTTTGCGCCAATGGCATGAAGCTTACCGATTTCCATTCCAATGGCGCGGTCTGTTCGCCAACTCGTGCTGCGTTGCTAACAGGTCGCTATCAGCAACGCAGTGGCGTAACCGGTGTCGTCACTGCCAAAAGCCATCGCCATGTTGGCTTGAATCTTAAAGAAACAACCTTTGCCGAAATTCTCAAAGATATTGGCTATAAAACCGCACTTTTTGGCAAATGGCATGTTGGCTATGATGCAAAATTTAATCCGACTAAACAGGGCTTTGACGAATTCAAAGGCTATGTCAGTGGCAATGTCGATTTCTTTAGTCATGTCGATCAGGAAGGTCATTTTGACTGGTGGCAAGGCGACACACTCAAAGATGAAAACGGCTATGTCACCCATTTGATAACCGATCACAGCATTGATTTTATCCAAAGACATAAAGACCAGCCATTCTGCCTGTATGTCCCCCATGAAACTCCACATTATCCGATTCAAACTCCAGAAGATGCCGCCTATCGCAAAGTTGGCGGTGGTGTCCTGCCCGGCAGTAGCTACAAACCTACCTATCAAGGTTATGTCAAAATGATCGAAGCCATGGATGCAGGCATTGGTCAAATCATCGATAAAGTCCATGAACTTTCCCTTGCCGATAATACTTTGATAATCTTCACCAGCGATAATGGCCCGGCCAGCCTTGGCAGCGCCGGTCCTCTCCGAGGCGGCAAAGGTAGTACCTGGGAAGGTGGACACCGCGTCCCTGGTATAGCATACTGGCCCGGCAAAATCAAACCCGGTTCCCAAAGCAGCCAAACCATTTTGTCAATGGATATGCTTCCAACTTTTGCATCGGTAGCCGGAGCCAAATTGCCAAACATTAAATTCGATGGCATTGATGTCACTGATGTATTCTTTAACAACGCAAAATTACCCCAACGAACCCTTTTCTGGCAGCATGGCAATAAATCAGCTGTTCGCAAAGGAAAATTCAAATGGGTCAAAGACGGCAAAGCCAAACCCGCCTTATTTGACCTTGATACTGACCTGCCCGAAAAAAATGATCTCAGCGAAAAACATCCTGAACTTGCAAAACAGTTGGAAACTGAATATAATAAATGGCTCCAAAACGTAACCACCGGATCCGAAAAAGTCTCCTGATAATAAAAACAATCGATATTAACGATTGCGTTTTTTACTTTGCCACCTGCTGGGCCTTATGTTAATCTATAGCCAAGAAATTTATCCTTAAATAAGTGCATGGCTATAAACCGAAAGGCACAAAAATGAAATATATCCGTTTCATCGACCAAAATAATATCGAACAAATTGGCATCCTCAATAATAATATCATTGAACTGCTTGATGGCGACCTGCTGGATAACCCAACCTTAACAGGTCAAACCTGCTCTATCGATTCTATCAAAGCTTATCTGCCTCCGGTCACACCGCCGAACTTGTTGGCTATTGGAAAAAATTATGCCGCCCACGCTGCTGAATTCGGCACACCCCTGCCCAAAGAACCTTTGATTTTCATTAAATCAGCAACGTCAATCACTGCTCATAATCAACCTATCCAAAAACCACAGCAGGCTCCGGATTTCATCGATTATGAAGCCGAATTAGCGATTGTAATAGGCAAAAAAGCCAAAAACATAAATCCCAACCAGGTTCCTGACCATATCTTTGGCTACACCTGTGCCAATGATGTAACTGCTCGCGACTGCCAGAAAAACGATGGCCAATGGGCCCGCGCCAAATCATTTGACACTTTCTGCCCGATTGGCCCTGTAGTCGAAACTGAACTGGATACCAAGAAACTAACCGTACGCTCAATCTTGAATGGCAATATCATGCAGGATGGCAATACCGCCGACATGGTTTTTCCCGTAAATGAACTGGTTAGCTATATTTCAAAACACATGACTTTGTTGCCGGGAACCGTAATCCTTACCGGCACACCCGATGGCATTGGCTTCGCCCGGGACCCACAGGTACTAATGCAGAATGGTGATAAGATAACTATTGAGATCGAAGGGATCGGAAAACTGGTTAATTATGTTGAAAATGAGTAAAAAACAGGCAAAAATCAACTATTTTTGATGAAAAATGGTTATAGGACTCGATAATTGATATGTTCTAGTATATGAAGAGCCTGGAGTTTTGTATGAAAAATTTGATAATAACCGCTATTTTTCTAAGCTTCTTCAGTTTTAATTTTGTTTGCGCAAATGATAACCTGGGAGCCAACACCCAGTCCCCGCCTGTAGCAAAACCTGATGGACCGCCCGGAAAAGAGTCCCCAAAGGGCTCCAAAACGACAGTTTTCACCCCAAAATCGACCAAAATTACCGCAATTTGCAGCAAAAACATCAAAATTGATTACAGCCTGGACGCCAAAACCACCCAAAATATCGACCGGGTGGAGATTTGGTACTCCCGTGGCTACACTGGTTCATGGCAACTGTTTGGCTATGACAACAACTGCAAAGGTCCCACCTGGTTCATCGCACCAGCCGAAGGAATCTTCAATATTCTCATCGTTGCGGTCGATAAAAACGGACAGTATTCCTGCGATGTTAATGTAGATCCTAATACTAATACAGTTTCAATCGCTGAAAATGTTAAGCCCCATCAGACTCTTTTTGTCGATTATACCCCGCCACAGTTATTTTTGAATACGCCAACGCTATTCATTGATGAAAACAATAGTAAAATCAATGGCCGCTATGTACTGAGCTGGACCGGTTTTGATACTTATCTAAGTCATGAGCCACTAACTCTTTATTGGGCAAAACTGCCAGATGGCTCATCGCCTCAGACCTTTAATAAATGGGTAAAAATGGGCAAAGACCAGCTGGCCGCCGGTAAATTCTGTTGGGATATGCCACCTGATGCCGGCACCAAAGCGACTATCAAAGCGGTTCTTACCGATTTGGCGGGCAATGCCGATGTCAAATATATCACTATTGACACAAATAGTTTAGTAACAAATAATTATGCCATCGAGCCAACCGATAAAAATGCAAAGGCAAAAACCAAAATCATCACTACCGAGTCTATCGACAAAGCTAAATTACAGCAGCAGGCTCTGGAATATTATAGCCGGGCACTATTTTATTCACAACGTGAAGATTGGAACACAGCATACCACAACTGCCAAAAAGCACTGCAAATCATGCCTGAATACAGCGAAGCCCAGTTATTAATTGGTGATGCATTATTTCGGTTACATGACGCAAAAAAAGCTGATGAATATTATATGCAAGTTTTAAAAGGCGATCCTAATAATGACCTGGCACTTCTAGGCCATATCCAATGCCTCAATGCTACCGGTCAGGTCGAACAAGCTGCTGATCTGCTGGAACAACGCCAACGCCGCCTGGGATTCAAACTAAAAAGCAAAATCGAAAAAACCGCCAGCGAAAAAAACATTAAAGAAAATTGATGCTATTATTTTTTAATGGAAAATTGTGGCCGTAACATTTTCCTATCAATCTGGATACCATACCTGTGCGAGCCAACAGGAACACACCAATTTGCAGTGAATACTGACTTGTAAATCTTACTGGTACTCACTCGCTAAAAATCCACAAATATCATTTAAGCTCAAACCTCCCCTATAAAGTATTATTACAAAGGACTTACGATCCAGCCAACCGATGGCGAAGGATGATAACATACCCGGCGCATAAAAAACTGGCCCCAGTATAATGCTGAGGCCAGTTTGATAATATTTCAACTAAATAATCAAAAGATTAGTTGAGGTCCATCAGCCATTGATTTGACATGATAACGAAATCATTAAGATCGACAATACAATCTTCATTAATATCGCCAGCAGCATAGTTGGTATCCCAACAGTAAGCTTCGGCCAAACCAGATTTAGGAGTCAGGACGATTTCGCCAAGCTCGAAGTAGCAATCAGTGGTAGAAGATCTGCCTAACCAAAGTTCCATATCAGTGAAGTTATGGACATCGGTAAAACCGCTGACATTATAAACCAGACGAACCCATTGATCATTAACATCAGACCATTTGGCGATAGGAGTGCCGTCAGCCAGCAATGGTGTTCTGGTGCCACTGGAGAAAGTGTTGCCAGTTTCATCTTGCCACCAGTTGGTCATAGTTTTATAACTTGGTGTCATGCCATGAGGCTTGATCCAGAGAGTCAGAGTTTGATAATTGGCTAAGTCGATAGGCTCCATGAATCTGAAGTTGGCTTCGCACTGATTATGGCCATCATATTCGCTTTCGTCATAATCGAGATGCCATTGAACAGTTTGAGTAACTTCAGGAGTGTAGTTTTCGTCACCTACGGGAGCGTCATTAACTTCGATCCAGCTATAGTTATAAACAGTCAAGCGAGGAATGAAGTAAAGGTTAGCGTTTGGATACTCGGTCCATTTGATTCTGACTTCGTCAGTTTCGGTTGGGATCGAATTGGTGTCAGCTAGCCAATTGCCAGTAAGAGCAGCTAAGTCAGCGGTTTCGACTACGTTATCAACGACGATATCAGAGTCAAGTTTGCCAACACGGAAGCTCCAGCGAGTGCCTGTCCATGCTACTTCGGTGCCATCGGTGGAATCGACTCTCCAGTAATAAGTCTGAAGGGCATCGAGATAACCAGGGATGTCATAAGTGGTAGCATCAGCTGCGAGGTCAACGACAGTAGCGTCAGAAAGGTCAGCTTCGGTACCATAGTAAAGTTTTTGGCCATCGATGTTTGCGCCAACACCAGCGGTCCAGCTAAGGATACCTTCAAACGGAGCGGCTTCTTCGCCAACAGCAGGATCAGGCAGTTTAGCCATTGGGCTGTTGAGATAGAGATCCAAAGCTTGAGGTTCGCTTAGAGGACGACTGTAGATACGCAGGTCATCGATAGATCCTTTGAAACCTTTGTTCCATGTGCCATCAATCAGGACACGACCACCGATTTGAACTTTAGATTCGTCCAGATCAAACGGAGCCAGACCAACATAATCTCTGTGCAAAACACCATCAACAAAATATTGTCTGCCGAGTGGGCTGTAAGTGACAACATGATAATGCCATACATCACCTATTGAAAATAGACCTTCATTAGCTGTTGTAGTATTGCCACCAGCGATAAGCTGAGTGCGATTGTACCAGCTATTGAATTGCAATGCCCAGCCGGTCGCAGGTCCGGTGCCATTGTTTTTGCTGACAAGTGGACCATAGCGGAAAGCATCTGGATAGCCATCGCCAATATTCCATTTAGCCCAACAAGCAATAGTAAGACCTTGGCCAGTATCAGCCCAATGAGCAGAGTTATTGATTGAGAAAAGCTCGGTACCAAAGAAAGTTGCAGCATTGCCGATTACACCCGGATCGAAATTAGGATCAGTTGTGGTACCGGTCTTGTGAACTAAAGTAGCATTTTGGCTACCAAAAGCATCGGTTCCATCAGCATCAAGAGGCCAGTAGCCTAACAATTCACCTGTAGTAAAGCTCCAGACAGGTTGGAAACCTGGGTAGACTTCCTGTCCATCATGCTTAGGAATAACTTTCCAATAATAAGTAGTATCTTCTGCAAGTTCAGTTGTAATTTGATATTCAGGTTCTGTAACAGTTGCGACATAAGTTGGGTTGGCTGTTGAACCGGCATATACATCATATTCATTAATGTATTCACCAGTTGCATCACCAGTCCATGTAAGTTTCGTCATAGTTCCGGCACCGCGACTGGCGTCACCAGGTAATGGATTAGTAGCCATGCCGCCAGTGGTAAAGCTCCATACGTCGCCTTCAACAACAGCACCATCACGAGTAGAATCTACACTCCAGTAATAGGTAGTGTTAGGATCGAGATCACCGGGATCAAATGTAACTTCGCTTTGAGGGTCATAGCTAGTAAGGTTAACTTCATCTGTGCCAAAGTGGACAATGTATTCCAGATTAGCTAAGCCCAAGTCACGCCATAACAAATCAGTGTCCTGACCAATAGAAGTTGCACCATCTGCAGGAGCAGGAGTGTCAGTTTTGCCGCTGGTAGTGAAAGTTTTGGTAGCGGACCAATATGTATTAGCTCCATCATTCATAGCAACTTTCCAGACAAATTCAGCACCAATTGCCAAAGTTGTAGTAACAGTATTATCAGCAGTAGTAATTTTGTTCTCATTAGGATCAGTTACCGGGCCATAATACAAATCATATGAAGGAGTATTTACAGTATTGAAACCATTCCATGTAAAAGTAGCAGCATCAGGGTCAACATCTGTCTTACCTTCTGTAGGAAAACCTAAAGCAACAAAAGGACCTGGATCAGTATGAGTTGTGGTCAAACCATATTTTTCAGTTAGATAGTAACCAATTCTATTAATTTCGACCGAAGAAAGAACACGATTGTAAATCAAAACTTCGGAGATATCACCATCCCAGACGGTACCTTCATTAATAGAAACACCTGGCGCTGGGCCACCAATTCTAATGGTACTGATTTGAAAAGCATGAGTGTCGTCATTGTTGAATATACCAGGTGATATAGTTGTGCCATCAAGTGCCAAACCATATTGACTTTGACCGCCACTGGCATAAGAACTGTGTACAAGCATTTTTGTTTCTAATGGGATTGTTGGCACAGTCCAATGAGGCCAACCGCCATAAAGACGATTACCTACAGTGGTAGCGGACTCAAATGCAAGAATAGTAGTTGCTCTTGTTCCGGTTGTAGTACCCATTGCAGCGAGACTGCGTGAGCAGGAACCGCCAGTACCATAAGTGTCAAGGTCACAAACCACAAAGATATGGAATGGGGTATCACCACTGATAACACTATTGGTAGTATTCCAGGCATTAAGATAATCATTGACACCATCAAAACGGACAGAAGGCAAACCACCCAGGCCATTGGCAATATAAATGGGTTGATTATCTTCAGCAGCAACACCAACATCCTGAATGCCCGCCAAGTCAGGCCAACTGGCAACCTTATCTCCATCATTTAAGCCCGTAATAGAACTGGCATCGACATGTTTGATCAAACCATCGGACACTGGAGCAACTGCCAAAGCCACGCTTGACATTAATAAACACATTAATAAACACATTAATTTCGCATTTCGCATACTACATCCTCCTGGAAAAGTATTAAAAAAATTACAATTATAAAAGTACAAACACCCCTGGATTAATCACATCCTCCTTTCAATGGCAAGCAACTGTGGGGTATCGGCTTACCAACAAAAAACCTGTAAGATTTCCTGCATACTTAACAATATGCAACATTAAATATTTGCAACATTCAAGATTCCTGGCTTATGGCCACTATGCATCAGCCGAGGAAAAACATTATTTCTCGCCCATCATCGCCAATTGCTTCAGGTCACTAAAATGTTATCAAACTTTTATAGCTTATCTGGATATTTATCCATCCATTCTGGCCAAACTCGGTCGCGACTATAATTCCTGTCAAATTTACGATGCCATTTAAGCGACCATAATTGCTTAAGAGCAACCTTGCGGACCGAAAAATCCACAAATGCAGTCCTGTACGCAAACAAACTTCTATAAATAAATACAAATCTAAATAAAACCAGTTATGCGAATTACCAAGAATATCACATGCTGATTAACTTTAATGAAATTTAGTATTTCAAATCACACTGCATCGATATACAATATATTGTACGAAAATTATAAATTTACATTAAATCTATATATTTTAAAAACAATTTGTTGATGCAGGTCAAAGCAGTGCCCCCAATCTCAAGTTTTGGGCAATTAGAGAGGTTTTTATGAAGAATTTCAAGTTTATCTGGGTTTTGGTATTATTCTGTGCGGTTTGCCTTGCAAACACTGCCCCCTTGGATGAAAGTGTCGCGGTGCCGGGGCAATGGGGGTATAGACCTTTCGATGGCCAAAAGGCTGAAACAAACCCCCCATCGTTTTGCTGGCGGCCTATGAAGGGGATGCAATGGCAATTACAGTGCGCCAGCGATGAATTATTCAACAATATTGAATATGAAATTTCAAACTGGCAATTCAATGTGCATTGTCCAGCTAAAGTTTTCAAGCCGGGTAAATTTTACTGGCGTTATCGCGGCACCGACAGCAAAGGTAATATTACCAACTGGAGTGTGGCTCGCAGCTTTATTATCAATCCGACTGCAGTTGAATTTCCCATGCCCACAAAAAGTGAATTGCTAAGCAAAATTCCTAAGCAGCATCCAAGACTTTTTGTTCGACCAGAAAATATCCCAGCTTTGCAGGCAGCGGCTAAAGGAAATTTGAACAAACAATATAAAGAACTGGCTAAACAATGTGAAAAATTATTAAAGAATCCCCCATCGACTCAAGAGCCACCCAAGTATACCAAAAATGAGCCCTCCGGTTCTGACCCCTGGCGTAAGGTTTGGTGGGGCAACCGCGATTATACCATAAGAGTCTTAAACGCCGCAGCTACCCTGGGTTTTACATATCAGCTTGATGGCAATAAAAAGTTTGGTAATGAAGCTAAACGGCTTTTGCTGGAATGTGCCAGATGGGACCCAAAGGGAAGCACCGGCTATCGCTATAATGATGAAGCGGGGATGCCCTATGCTTATTATTTTGCCCGGGCTTATACATTTGTCAATGCTCTGCTGGATGAAAAAGAAAAAAATATTTGCCGGGATATGATGAAAATCCGCGGCACCGAAATGTATAATCATCTTTGCCCACGTCATTTATGGCAGCCTTATGCCAGCCATTCCAATCGAGCATGGCATTTTCTAGGTGAAGTTGGCATCGCGTTTTATGATGAAATACCCGATGCAAAAGACTGGGTCTATTTCGCCATGAATGTCT
Source organism: Phycisphaerae bacterium (assembly GCA_016342495.1). Classification (GTDB taxonomy): domain Bacteria; phylum Planctomycetota; class Phycisphaerae; order Sedimentisphaerales; family SM23-30; genus JAEIOG01. Next base: position 76,241 of record JAEIOG010000004.1, on the reverse strand, counting down.
TCTATAATGTTTACCCGGTATGGTCCGATAGCGATGGCGGTTGGCATGAAGGACAGAATTACTGGGTCAGCTATGTCGGCAGATTCACCTGGTGGATCGATGTCATGAAACAAGCTATGGGCATCGACGCTTATAAAAAACCTTATTTTTCTAAAATTGGTGATTACCCGATTTACCTGTCGCCACCCAATAAAGTTGGCGGTGGATTTGGCGACCTCAATGGCAATTATCGAAGCAGTCGCAATCGTGAGCTTATGACCGCTTTGGTGAATCAGTCGGGCAATGGCTATTGGCAGGATTACCTGGATAAAATTGGCGGGCCATCCAGTTCGGGGGGCTATATTGGTTTTATGAGAGAAGGTAATAAAAAGGTTCAAGCCAAACCACTGGCGGAATTGCCAACATCGAAATTATTTAAAGGTATTGGTCAGGCTTATTTAAATAGCACGCTGGAAGATGCCAATAAAGGTATACAGATAACATTTAAGTCAAGTCCATTCGGGACACAAAGCCATGGCTATGAAGCCAACAATTCATTTTTACTGGGTGGCTATGGCAAACAACTGTTGATTCGTTCTGGTCGGCGCGATCAGTATGGCAGCGTCCATCACGCTAAATGGATGTGGTCAACCCGCTCAACCAATTGCATTACGGTAAATGATTATCAAGGCCAGGGTCGGCGCAGCTCAAAAGCACAAGGTGAGATTGTCGCTTTTATGACCAGTGATGACGTTGATATTGTCGCAGGCCAGGGGAGCCAGGCTTATGAGCAACCATTAGAGAATTTCCTGCGGACGATAATTTTTATTAAACCTGATATTATGATAGTCTATGATTGCCTTGAAACCAGAGAACCAAGCACATATCAGTATTGGTTACATGGTCTGGAAAAATTCGACATTAAGGATCAGCATAATATTAAACTTAAGAATGACAATGTTAGCTGTAATATAAATTTTGTTTGGCCGGAAAATCTAAAATTCCAGCAGAGCGATAAATGCGACCCGCAACCCCGTGAAAGGGTCAAACTCAATCAATGGCATTTGCAAGCGAAGATCGATAATAAACAGAAACAAGTTGAATATATCGCAGTTTATAAAATCAATAAGGATGGACACTCGGCTAAGACCGATTCAAAAGTTAAACGCATACAAAATGGTTATGAGCTGAAAATAAAATCAGGCGATAAAGAAATTAAAGCGATTCTACCCATAGCCAGCAATAAAGCTGAACTGGAAACTCTGGAAGTTATAACGACCAAAGATAACAAAACTTTCACAACCAGGCTAAGCGATAAACCCCAGCTTAAAACTTCAGATATTTGTATTCGCGACCCGTTTATTTATGCCGATACCGAAACTGAAACTTATTATATGTATGCACAGATAGGTAATCGGCTGGGTAATTCCAATGAAAAAGGTGTGGAAGTCTACCGCAGTAATGATTTGGAAAACTGGCAGCAGCCTCAACCGGTATTATTGTTAGAGCAAGATTGCTGGGCAAGGAAAATGGTATGGGCACCGGAAATGCATAAGTATAAGGGCAAATATTATTTGTTTGTAACACTTACTTCAGACGATTTACATACGCATATAAAAAAACCCGAAGGCGTAAAAAGCTGGCCTCCTTTTTATAAAAGAGGCACGCAGATTTTCGTCGCCGATAGTCCGCTGGGGCCATTTACACCATTTGCCAACAAGCCCCACACACCAGAAAACTGGATGGCCTTAGATGGAACACTTTATGTTGAGGATGGCAAGGCATATATGATATTCTGCCATGAATGGGTTGAAGTTTGCGATGGCTCAGTGGACATTGTTCGTTTGCGTGATGATTTGTCAGATACGATTGGCCAACCGCAAAAGCTGTTCAGTGCATCACAGGCCAAATGGGTAAACCGTTCACTTGACAAAGTTACCGATGGCCCTTACCTATACAAAACTTCCAATAGCAAATTGCTAATGATCTGGTCCAGCTTTGGTGGCAGTTCATATAAAATCGGTATCGCCCGTTCAAAAACCGGTAATATCAAAGGCCCATGGACCCAGGATGAAAAACTGCTCTTTGAAGCCCATGGCGGCCATGGCATGATACTTAATACCTTCGATGGTCAACTGGTTCTGGCACTGCATCAGCCCAATTCTCCTAATGGCCAGGAAAGACTTAAATTATTCAAACTCAAAGACACTGGCGATAGCATTGAAATTAATGGGGATTTGTAACACTTTAGCGACATGTAGCAACCGGCGTTAATTGGCCAACAAACAGCTGGTAGCGGTAGCGCCCAGCTAAAAAACGTAAATTGTGGTTTTACGCCAAAATTGCTTTAATCATCATGTAATGCAGCATAATGCCTTAGCACGGCGCTACCGCTTCGTGCTGTTTTGCTTCATATAGCTAAAATCTTAAGGGAATTTTAAATAAGTATAAAAAATTAGGGCACAGTGATTAGCTGTGCCCTGCCTGATTATATATAATGCCTGTATGAAAATTTGTTTGTCGCGTCACCTCCTGATCTGTCGAATTCTGATATTAATTTAATCCTGCCTGAAAATCGCTTTACTGCCTGTTTCCTCAACTTGAAATAAGCTTGCGAGCAATTTTCAGATAACTCTGTATTCCGCGGAAATACTTTCTATGTTATTATAGCATTCTTGTTTATCAATAGTTCACTATTTATCTATTTTCAAGGGAAAATGCCAGCATAAACTAACGTTTTAATTGCCTGAATAGCTGTCTTCTTTGCCTTTTGGTATGCCCTTGCCCCATATTCCAATAAGTCTGTCATCGCCATCCCAACGGGTATAGATATTATCCTCATTGATACCAACATTGGGATTATCGTGACGTTTCACATGCATATCATTAAAGAGAACATTCTGTATTTCATAATCATGGTTTTTGCTGTTGCCCTTTTCCTCAAAATCTTCAAGGTCAGCATTAATGTCTGGTCGTAAACCCAGCTCCTTATCGATACTCCCATCGGCAGTATCGAAAACTGGATTCTTGTCGGCCATCAGTACAAAGCTGGATGAATCTTCCGATGTCAAAGGATTATGCCATGGATCATTATAGGAAAAACTCAAATTCCTCATCGAGCGAAAATCATTCAGCTGCGCCCAATCCTCTAATTCTTTATTATTTACAGATTCGTATTCTTTAGCGACATCATCAAAATCCATTTCATCATCTTCACTGGATGGGCAAAGAAAAACTTTAGGATCCAGCCCCGAATGTTTTATCAAAAGATATAAACTGCCGCCTACGGTTGGCTGTTGGTCCCAGTTGAAATCCTCTTTTACATAACGACTATATTCAAGTTTTCCATCTTTATTGTAAAACCCTGTTCCAAAAAATGATTTTTCAGATTTTGCCAATTCAGCTGAACCTACAACCGGATATTTATCTCCATAATCCTGCGAATATAATGCAATCCCCAAGCCAACCTGCCGCATGTTGCTGCCACATTGTACGCGTTTGGCTAATTCACTGGAATGGCCATCAGAATGTATACCTAACATAATATACAAGATAAATATGACAACCAAAACTATAATCATCTCCGTTACAGTAAACCCATTTTTCCTACACATAATAATTCTCCTAAATAATAATATAATAAAAATTAGTGCATGAATCGAAGCGAGAATTACACATGCTCAAGGCCAACATCAATGAAAACTGTTGCCGCTTTATAAAAATAGACGTTCATTTCCCTTGATTATTCAGATAAAAATCAAGAAAAACTTGCAAAAGATGCACAAAACCGCCCCTGACAGCTTAAATCACTGCGCAAAGGAAGCGTTGTAGTATAGTAGCGGGAATGGGCTCAAAAATATGAGTTTTGAAATGATAACTTTTTAGCTGCTCTCGAATAAAATAAAAAAATAAAAACAATAGAATAAAATAATTGAGAGTTCGCTTGATAAAAATACTGAACCGTTATTTCCGCTATTCAATTTTTAAAATACATCTGTCTATATAAATTATGACACGTAAATGAACAAAAGCAAATTTTTTTTCATTTATAATTCATTTTATCTGTCGTAAAGACAAAGTTCGACGACTTTCAGAATATTAAAACTGCCATTGCCACCAATATTGTATTCACGGAAAAGCATTTCCAGTTTATGCTCGGCTGGCGGTTCTACCATGGCAGTTTCATTACCAATACGGGTGCCCCAGCGGATAGGAACCTCGCGTGAAGTATAAAGCATAATATGTGGTGATTTACGGTCATTACGACCATCAAAATTTTTAAGACTCAACTTAGCCAGTTCTCGCCAAAGGTTACAATTGGCTGGCTGGCTCTTTTGATATTTAGATATGCTGGCTAAAATCTCAAGCGCACTTAAGATGTCACGAGATTCTACCTGCCCGCCAGGCAAAGGCAGACGGGTTCGATAATCCTTTATTTCGACAACATGGCAACTGGTTGGCAGCGGATTCGTCGCTGGCAAAACTATGCCGTCGGCATCAAGGTAACATTCACAGCCACGGGATGTGTCAGTGATTTTGGCGATGGGATGGCGAAATTCACAGTCGACATTAATAATGCCGTCATAGGTTTTTTGCACCTGCCTGACTGATTTAATCCAGGGATTTTCACCAAGTTTCTGGAGATATAATTGGGCCAAATCTTCATCCAGGATAAAATCCTGATTTTCACTTTTAACATCAACAAAATTAGAAATCGAATTAAGGATATCCTCACAGCGTTTTTTATCGACTCCGCGGTCACGAGTGTACTTTTCAGGGTCAATCCATTCGGGCAGATCAAGAAATTTTGGATGCACAACAACATTTCGCTGTTGATGTACCGCTTTGACATAGCTTTCCATACGGCCAAAGCCCCAGACGGCAACAACCGCCAAGGCAGTAAATACTACAAAACACATAAGTAACCGACGTAGAGAAGCGTTTTCTTTATCGATGATTGCCACATAAGAACGGGCTAGAAAGCCGGGTTGTTTAATCTTTTTCTTAGTCTTTTTTCTCGTTTTTTTTGCCATTATTTTTTCTTAATTGTCGCGATTTTGAGTTTTCTTGTAGTTTTCTCTTAGTAATATTATACTTATATCGGTCTTGCAAAAGCGTTTTGTGCAATTTTATCGCATATTTCAGCCATTGTCATACCTATATGAGCCGCAGATTTTGGAACCAGCGAATGATCGGTAAAACCCGGGATGGTATTAACTTCCAATATATAAGGTTTAGCATCAGCTAGAATAAAATCCACCCGAGCCAGATCGCGGCAGCCCAAAGCACCGAAGGCATGCAAACCAGCCGCCTGAATAGCCTGCGATTGACGCAGTGAAATTTCCGGGTCTAAAATATATTCGGTAGTTTCAGATTGATATTTAGCTTCATAATCATAAAATCCAGTTTTAACCCGGACTTCAAGAACCGGAAGAGGTTTATCCAATAGTATACCAACGGTAAATTCGGGCCCTGAAATAAATTTTTCAACCAGGCAATCGCCATATTTTGCTAAAACTTCAAGAGTTGCCGCTACTGCTGTATCGCGATCTTTGGCGATAGCTATACCTACGCTTGAGCCCTGACAATTAGGTTTTATGACACAAGGGGTACCTATTTCATCGATTATCTTCTCAGCCATATCAGGGTTTTGGACCAGCCTTGAAGGTGCTGTGTATAAACCAACCTCCGTGAAAACCAGTTTGGAACGATATTTGTCCATCGCAAGCTGAGATGCTACCGAATCGCTATATGTAAATTTCAGTTTGCGGTCTTCCATGATTTTCTGGAGCTGGCCATCTTCGCCAAAGGTTCCATGCAGCACCGGAAAAAATAAATCAATATCCGGGGTATCCAAAGCCGAAAGATCGTCCGGACCAATGTCCGAAGTCTGGACATTGTGGCCTGCCTGAGTTAAAGCCTTAGCGACAGCGGCACCGCTGGTGAGTGAAACCTCACGTTCAGCACCAGGACCGCCTAAAAGAACCATTATGTTTAATTTATTGTTTGTCATATTATTTACCCATAACATATAACGTGGAACGCCAGCGACACGACGGTACACCAAACGTCAATCGCTCAATTTGATTTATTTAGTCATAAAATTCCAGGTGAATTTATTGTATTTGGTTTTATAGGTATCCTTGATTATCTTTTCGGTGCCCTGAAATTGACCGGCGATAAATTCTGCCTGCAGTTTTATTATCGCATATTGATCTTTTTGATAATTAAAAGTCTGACCATCATCATCATAGAGTTCCAGCATTGATGGCTTCTTGCCATAATGACGAATCTCCAGCTCAATATCGCCTGTCATCGTTGTGATATTATTAACCGGTTTGGCAAACATGGGGATAATACCTCCATCTTTGACAAAAAGCGGAATCTGTTCAATTGGTGGGGCAACTGTGACAATTTCACTTTCGCCAACCAGTTTACCTGTATAAAAATCATACCATTTGCCTTCCGGCAGAATTACCTGACGAGATTTTTGACCGGTAAATAATGGAGCCACCAGCAGGCAATCGCCAAACATATATTGATCGACAACATCTTTTTTGATGGCCATCGCATAAGGGTTTTTCTCGCCATCAAGCGTGCCATTAATAATTTGCTGATTATCCAGATAGCCCGGCTGCAGCACCATAGCCCGAACCGGCGGTATCCCCTTACGCTGATAGTCAGCATAGGCATTATAAAAATATGGCATCATTTGCATACGTAGTTGAATCACATCTCGAACTTCATCGGTAACAGAATCAAAAGACCATGGCTTGGTTTTCGACGCCCAGCCATTCAGCTGAACCATTGGCGAAAAACATACCGTTTGCATACGTTTGAGCCATTCTTCGGCAGAACCGGCAGAACGAATTTCCGGGGTATAGATAACCCCAGCCAGCGAAGCATTAGCCATCGCCCCGACAAAACCTTTATGATCATAATGATCGGTATAGATAGCAAACGGATAAGCCGATGCCCCGGCATTTGAACCGCGAACCTGGCTAAATGTTCGCTGATTATTTTTGCGGAACATATCATAATAAAGTTTTTGACATTGCAGTCCATAAGTTTGACGCATGTATTCAGCAGAATTGCCCGATGGAAAAATCGCATGATCGGGCCAAAGCCAATTATCATAGCCATCAATTTCATCAATTTTATAACCAGAAACACCAACCGAAATATGTTCCTTTTCATGTTGAGCAGTCAGAATCTTCTGTGCCGCCTCAATAGTATAATCCGGCACCACCCCCAGCCAGACAGTATGCGAACCGCAATAAGGGAGCATATCTTTATACATCGGGCTTTCTGATGACAGATAAGGATTAAGCCATAAATTGGTATGCAAACCCTTTTCTGTTAGCTTCTCATGGAATCCCGCGGGGTCAGGAAAACGACTTTTATCCCAACTGAATGTACAGGGATAAGATTTACTGTGCCAACCGGGTTCCAGACCAATAACTTCCAGTGGGAAATTTTTAGTTTTGAAATCCTCGACATCTTTCAAGACTGATTCATCGCTAGCCAACGTTGGCATCCGATGCCAGAAACCCAGCCCCCACTTAGGTGGCAAACACCCGCCCCCGCAATATAGATTATAACGCTGAATAACTTCGAGCATTGTTGGCCCGGCAAAAACGATAACCTCCATGCCATCAGCATAAGAGGAAGCTTCTACCGCATCAGAAATCGGTTGCGCCGACCAGCCACGCCCGGCATTGCGATCTTTTGGTTCAGGAAAATTCACACTGTCATGACGATTGCCCACGCCGGCATAAACCGACATAAATTTGGGACAATTAAAGAAAACGCCATAGCCTTCGCTTGATATATAAAACGGCACCGGGGCATGAAGACGGCTGGTACCTGTACTATAATGGTCAACCCGCAGATGATATATCCCGCCCCGACGATTCATACCCTGAAATTGCAGTCCAAAACCATAGAGCTTTTCCGTTGGTGTCAATGGCACCCGGATAACAGAACGGTCATTACTGACAATACCGCGAATTTCAGCGGCATCCAGCGGAAAAGACTGTTTAGAAAGTTTAGCCAGCGAATCAAGCTGAGGAGCGTTGGCTGCATATTCAAGATAGCCTTTGTCCTTAACATCGCCAAACTTTGCCGACCATACGCCGTTGGCCACCTCTTTGAATTGTAAAGTTGGCATTGCCTTTATCGATGGGTTAGTCCCAGCGATTGTAATATTTGCAAGTAAAACTAAAACTATAAAACCAGCCAACCTTCTCATAAAACAATCCTTTCATTTATGCACATTAAAAACCCCCGAAAAAACGGGGGCATAAAAATCAAAAACAACTTTTCTATACCATCATCACTTTAATGGCGCCCAAGGGACAATCAAAATTGTCCAGAACTACCGCATCTAATTCATTATGTCATTCTCGCAACGGCGGCTGTGTCATAATACCACCAACAAACAGCGGCGAGCGGTAGCGACCCGCTAACCTTGATTATTGCCAAAAAAATCAAGGTAAAACTATTAACAGTGACTAAATTTCATAAAATAAGTTTATACACTGCAAAGCTTTCGAGTTGGCTCTGCCAGATAAAATCATACCCCTTGGGTATATTATTTATAGATTTTTCTCAGTGGCACAGGAAGCTTAACATCGCCTAAACAGTCTTCATTAGACATTGGTGCGTTTTTTTGCCACTTCCCCTCATCCTATTACTCAGTTTAATACCTAATTAAAATCTACATTACCTATTTACCATTTTTCGGTCTTTTGCCATTTTGCACCACGACCTAAGCCTGTGCAATCGACAAGACCATCACTTTTAAGCTGTTTCAATACTGTTCGTATCATATCAATACTTATATCTGGGCAGTTCAGTTGTAATTCAGATACTGCAAATAGCCCATTTTTGTGTTCAATTGAAGATTTAATGATAGCTGTCTTAGCTCCTTTTTCAGAAACGGTTCGGCCAACTCTTTCTTCAAATTCTTTACATGCTAAATTAAAAATTGACAATACATAATTGATGTATGGCCAAGGATCATGTTTTCCTTCATGCCATCCTTTAGAGCTTTGTTCAAGCGTTTCATAATAACGTTCTTTATTTTGCTCAATCAATCTTTCTAAACTAATATATCTTCCGACTTCATAGCCAATATGGTAGCTCTGCAAAAGAAACAAAAGCCGCGATACTCTGCCATTGCCATCTCTGAATGGATGAATGCACAGAAAGTCAAGATTGAAAGCTGCAAGTGCAATCAAAGGAGGAACCCATCGCTCTTTAAGACAATCATCCCAAAGCTCCAAAGTATTATCCATATATTCAGGCACTAAATCAGGAGCGATTGTTTTGAACCTGATCCGCTCTGTGCCATCGGGATATTTTTCAATTATATCACTTTGCTTTTCTTTGTATTTACCTGCACCCCATATATCACCACGGGTAAGCTTGTGCAATCCTAGAATAGTCTTTTCAGATATTGACAAATTGCTGGAGTCCTTGTGGATCAATTCCAATGCCTGACGATAACCTCGAATTTCCTCCTCATTCCTATCTCTCAATAGAGATTTCCCAAAAACCACCGTGCCAATACGAGATTTATTAATTTCAATTCCTTCGATTCGGTTCGACGATACCGCACTTTCGATAATAGCGTGTTCCCTTAATGTTTTTAGTTTTTGTGGAGCTTGACGAGTAAAGAGCTTTTGCTTGCCCAAAGCTTCACCTAAATCAGTAAGATACCAAGAAGAGGAAGTCGGAATAGACTCAATCCCTTGTGAAAATATTTTTAAAGTATTCATTATATCTACACTCATAATAATTGAGTTTTCCTGTTTTGCCTGCCTATGAGTTAATATACTGCAAAGCTTTCGGGTTGGCTCTGCCAAATAAATTCATACCCTTTGGGTATATTATGATGCAACGCTATTAACTGCATTTAGAAATTACCAGCGGTTAACGAGTTAACCGCTGCCACCCGTCGCGCAGGCGGGAATCCAGTTTTCCTGCACAAAACACTAATTCATGTTTGATTGACCTCCGCTTGCGCGGGGGACATTTTTTATTTTCATGCTTTGTTTTTTTGGTATCACATATCACTTCACTACCGCAAACTCTGTATCGCAATAATCCACATAATCTAAAACAATCTCCTGATTATGGTATTTATCACGAGATTGGCCTATTGCATCATCTGGGTTTCCAGCTTCAATCTCGATTACACGTTGGAGAGTTTCTGTTATTTCAATTCTATACTTTGGCATATTATATTCCTGTCTTAATAAAGCTTGCAATACTCACCCCTAACCACAAATTCAAGTATCCCTTTATCTCTGAGCAATTGTAATTGTTGCCTGATTTTGTCTTTTATATAATTATTTTTCGGATGTCTTAATTTCAATTCTTCTTCAAAGGCATAAATATCGGAAAGAGAAAATCGCTCTGATTTAATACGGTCAATGCAATTAAGAATGTCGATAGTCCATCCTTTTGAATCTTGTTTATGTTCTTTAAGAAATAGCATCTGTTTTGTTTTTTTGACAACATCAGCTTTTGGCAGAACTATGGAATCCCTTACAATAAACTGACGTCCAGGTACCGGAATATTATCAAGCAGAATATTGCATCCAACCCAGCCGGCCCGTCTTGCAGTTGCCTTTAGTGGTTTTCTTCTTTCGATTATCGATGGAATAAAAAAATATTTTGGAATTACCAGAAAATCTTGAACAAGCCAATTACTTCTATTATAAGTGAGAAAGAAAAAATTAGGATTTTCTGCAGAACTTATCCTGCTTATCATTGTTGAATATGCCCCATCAACAATTTTATTGCCTAGGCTACCTTTTTTACTTTTTAATTCATATTGTTCATGACAAGCTTTGCAATAAAAGTCGGCAACTGGCTGATTATTATTAAATTCCATCAGATATTTATTGCCGCAGGAAGGACAATAGCTGTTTGATTTAACCCATCTTTCTGTTATAACCCGTATCAGTTGTGATTGGTTTTTATATTTATCACTTTCAGACAAATCTAACTCAAGTTGCATTTTGCCCTCTTTAAACACTACCACTACCAGCATGGCAAATTCTACAAAGCAATATATTTGGCTAAAATATCACCTATTTTAAAACTAACATTTACCGCAGGTAAATACCGCAACTTTTCACTTTTAACTGTTAGTTTCTAACTCTCAATCATTGCCAGATTTCCAACTCCAGCTCCAGATCAATATCAAAACGGTCTTTGACTTTGTTCTGAACAGTTTCAATCAATTGCATGACATCAGTTGCGGTGCAACCATCTTCGGCCATAATAAAGTTTGCATGACGATGACTGACACAAGCCCCACCGACACGGGCGCCTTTCAGGCCAGCCTTATCGATTAAAGCACCAGCGGAAATTGCACGAGGATTCTTAAAAATACAACCAGCATTTCTGCTGTTCATAGGCTGAGAGCTTTTCTTAAGCATCCAGACTTCTTTAATCATTTTAGCAATGCGTTCGGGGTCATCCGACATCAATTGCAGTTCAGCTTCAAGCACAAACCGAGCCAGAATATTGGTGGTGCGATAGCCAAAAAGAATATCACCTTTACTGCGGGTAAAAGTATAACCGGAACTATCCATCAAAGTTACAGACTCGCAAACATTACCAATATCGCCAAAGCTGCCGCCAGCATTAATCCGAACCGCCCCGCCTACCGAACCGGGGATGCCAGCGAGGCATTCCAGACCAGTAAAACCTTTTTTAGCGCATTCGGTCAAAAGAGTACTTAGATTCACACCGGCTCCGGCATAAACCTTATTATCATCAAAACGAATCTTACTGAAACAAGGGTCAGATAAACGCACAACAGCGCCATCAATGCCAGCATCGGCAATCAATAAATTTGACCCACGGCCTAAAACGTAAACATCGACATCATGATCCCGACAGCGTTTGACCACTTCTTTTAATTGTTCCGGAGAGTTAGGCTCAATATAATACTTAGCCGGCCCGCCCAATCTAAACCAGGTATGCCCTGCCATCGGCTCATCTCTTTTAACTATGTTTTCCAAGTCTGCAAATAAAGTCATCAGCTACTTCCCAAATATTGCCAGCACCCATTGTCACCACCAGATCCCCTGGCTGAACATGGTCGGTCAAATAATCTATTATATTTTCAAAATCGCCCAAATATCGGGCACAATGTCCACTAGCATTTATTTTATCAGCTAGTTTCTCTGCGTCAATCTCTTGTTTTAATTGTTCGCTGTCTCGGACAAAATAAATGTCAGGAAGCAGCACAATATCGGAAAATTCAAAGCTTATCGCGAAATCTTCCAGAAAAAATCGGGTGCGGCTGTACTGATGGGGCTGGAATACACACCATAAACAGCGCGGCTCATAAGCGGCACGAATCGCCGTTAAGGTCGCCTGTATTTCAGTAGGATGATGAGCGTAGTCATCCAGTACAGTCACTCCTGCTACTTTGCCTTTATATGTCATACGTCGGCCAACGCCAAGAAAATTCTCCAATCCGAAGACAATTTCCTGATTTGTCAGCCCTGCGGCATAGCCCATCGCCGCTACTGCCAGACCATTATATATGTTATGCTGGCCTGCCAATTTGATCTTTACCCGACCAGTATTTTCGGTCCCACGGCATAAATCAAAAATGCCCCGACCCTTGTCGAATTCTATATTTTCGGCATGGAAATGCTCTTTCCCATCACCAAAACCAACTTTTTTGCCATCAAAACGGGATATTGTCTGGTTTGTATACATATCTGAATTATTATGTATTACCTGTCCATCAAATGCGGTCCGGTTGGCAAAATCAGCGAAAGCGTCCATAATATCGTCGATATCCTTATAATAATCGAGATGGTCGGCTTCGATATTGAGAATTGTAGTAATAAATGGACTGAAATTCAAGAATGACCTGTCATATTCACAAGCTTCTACTACCAGGAATTCACCAGAGCCTGCTCCGCTGCCACCGCCATCGAGCTGCTCGACATCGGCACCTATTATAAAGGAAGGATCTTTACCGGCGGCTTTTAAAGTATAGGCCAACCAGGCGCTGGTAGTACTTTTCCCATGAGTCCCGGCGATCGCGATGGTTTTTAACTCTTCAGTGAGCTTACCCAGCATTTGAGCGTATTTTAGAACTGGTATATTTATGGCGTTTTCAGCCTTTAATTCAGGATTGTCGGGCTTTACCGCCGCTGAAATCACGATGGTATCCAGGTCTGCCGGTACATTTTCGGGAAAATGCCCAATACTTACATCAATACCGCGGCGACCTAAGCGGTCGATTACTTCTGAGCTCTGCATGTCTGACCCGGTAACCCGATGGCCCCGCTGGACCAGAACCTGGGCCAGGCCACTCATGCCACAGCCTCCGATGCCTATAAAGTGATAATTCAATTGTTGCTCCGTTCGATTAATTTTTGTGCTATGGTATAAGCGGCATCAGGTTTTGCCAGTTTTGATGATGCCTGAGTCATTTGGGTTAGATTTTCGGGTTCCATCGCTTCCATTAAAGCTTGAGCCAAGGCGATAGCGGTTTTGTTCTGGTCTTTGGTGTCGGTTACTATTTGCATCGCGCCGCAATCAGTTGCAACCTGGGCATTTAAAGTTTGATGATTATCCTTATGGAATGGGTATGGCAATAATATCGCAGGCACGCTACAGGCGGTAAGTTCGGCAACTGTAGAAGCCCCAGCCCGTCCGATAGCCAAATCGACATGCGGAAGAATTTTATCCATATCTGAAACATAATTTACCACTTTAATTGCTAAATTATTGTCTTTATAGGTTTGGACAATCTCCTGATAGTCATTATTGCCGGTTATATGGAGGATTTGCCAATCGTTTGACATTAGCTGATGGTTGGTTTTGAACATGGTCGCCACAGCATTATTTAATGTGCGTCCACCCAGAGAGCCACCCACGATTAATAATAATTTCTTATTCGGTTCGATATCAATTGAAGTTTTGGTATCATCTTTCCGGGCAAAGCCATCCCGTATCGGACAGCCCGTAACGATGCAACGGCTTTGATATTTACCAAAATAATCAGCGGTATAAGGCCATTGCAGGAAAATTTGCTGGACATATTTGGCACAATGTTTGTTGGCCTTGCCGGGCACCGCGTCAGGATTAAGCATGGCAGCGGAAATATTGCACTTAGCGGCGACCCCTAAAGCAGCACCGGAAGCAAAACCGCCCAAACCAAGAATAGCTTTGACATTGTTCTGCTCAATCAATTGACGGGTAATTTTTTTACTTTGGTTCCAGCGTTTCAGGAAATCAGGCCATAAGAACGGTTTTCGTGGAACAGGGATCACCGGTTGACATTTATACTCAAAACCACTATTCCCAAGAATATCAGCATCAATTTGGCGCTGGGTACAGAGAAACAGGATTCTGGCATCAACTTGCATTGCCTGTAAAGCATTAGCAACAGCGAGGCCAGGATAAAGATGGCCGCCACTGCCGCCACCAGCAAAAATGTATAAAGGTTGAGTTTTCATTCTTTTATCGTAAGATTTTAGCTATCTGAAGCAAAACAGCACGAAGCAGCAGCGCCGTGCTAAGACATTATTCCATATTCCATGATGATTTAAGCAATTTTAGCGTTAAACCACAATTTACGTTTTTTAGCTGGGCGCTGCCGCTACCAGCTGTTTGTTGGCTAATTAACGCCATTTACTTCAAGTCGCTAAAAAGTTACCTTTTATTCAAACATGGGCCCAGGCCCATTGGATTATCATTTTTCTAATTTAGTCAAATTCTGACTTGGCACTATTTTTGGCCGTGCTGATCAGTACTCCAACAGCCATCGCGGTAATGAGCAAGCCAGTCCCGCCAGCACTAATGAAAGGTAAAGCAATCCCTTTAGTCGGGGCCATTCCAGTAACCACAAACATATTAATAAGAGCCTGGGTACCGATGGCTCCGGCAATGGCCAAAACTAATAGCTGGTCAATCCTTCGATGGCAATTACAGATTATAACCACAGCACAAAGCATTAAAGCCACATACAACAATATCGCCGCCAGGCAGCCAACAAATCCGAGCTCTTCACCAATGACGGCAAAGATAAAATCGGTAGTATCTTCGGGCAGATGCCCCATTTTAATAACACCATTGCCCAATCCACAGCCAATAAAGCCGCCCGAAGCAATAGCCATCAGGGATTGTTCTTTATGATAATTAACACTTGCGGCACGCTGGCCACCTGAAAGAAAAGCTTCTACGCGGGCCCTGCGATATGGCACATTATGAATAAAGACAAAATAGCCAATTACCGCCAAAGGCAATAGTATAAATAGAAATCTTTTTTTAATCCCGCCAAAGATCATCACCAGCATACCCATCATCGCGATAAGCAAACCGGTACCGAGGTCTTCTTTGCCAACTAAACCCACAACAACTAACAATATGCCAAAAGCCGGCAGGAAACCTCTGGCAAAAGATTTCATCTGCTTGCCCTGATGATCGCAAAAGCCAGCCATAAATAATAGCGTAACCCATTTGGCTATCTCAGAGGGTTGGAAACGCAGGAAAGAGCCCACTTCAATCCAACGCCTGGAAAAATTAACGGATTTACCGAATACCAAAACATAACATAATAAGCCGATGGATATCCCCAGAAGAAAAACAATAGGCGAAAGCCAGAAATACTTTTTGAAAAACAGGATTCTGGTCCAGTTGAACTGGGCGATAATCGCAATGAGGAAAATCGCTATCGGGACAAATATAATACGTTTGATAGTTGTGTACTGCCAGAATTTAGACATGTCGATATGCTGATCGACCGCGGCCCCGGCTGAAAAGACCATCAGCGCGCCATAAAACAATAATACACAAATAATCGCCATGAACCAGTTGGCCATATTGATATTGATTTGCGGATTAACTGTGGTTTCAGCAGTATTTAATTGTTCTGTAACTTTAGTCAATGAATTATAATCCCAAATCTTTAAAGATTGTTATAAAAGGCATTGCAATTGCAATAAAACATAAAGCTAAAAAAATAATATGTGAAGCGGCAATCGAACAAATATAAATTAATACCATACTGCTTTTTTTTCTTGAAATCATATAGTAAACAATTGCGTCAAAAATACATGCAAACACAAAAGCAGGTATCATAAAAATTGACTTGGAGAAATTTAAGACGGCCTTAGTTGCAGCATGCAATTCCACATCAAAATCTAAAAAAAACCTTGTAAAACACGGGAATACAAAAAAGATCACTGGAAAAACAACATACGGAACAACCCGTAAAAAATACAATTTCCAATCATCAGCAATTTCATTATCCATAACAACATACCTTTCTTTTTATATCAGCTAAAAGCCGCTCCCAAGGATAAAAATCGTATAGATTTTTCATTATTTTATCTGAACTTCAAAGTTGCCAGGGCAAAGGCGGCAAAGGCGATAGCCATCAGCCACATTCTAATGACCACCTGAGGCTCAGACCAGCCTTTCAGATGGAAATGATGATGGATCGGAGCACATAAAAAGACCCTCTTAGGGGTGCCATACTTCTTTCTTGAATATTTGAAATAGCCCACCTGAATAACCACGCTCATAAGTTCCATCACAAAGACCCCGCCAATGACCATCAACAGCAGTTCATGTCGGGTGATAACTGCGGCATAGCCCAGCAACCCCCCTAATGGCAAACTTCCCACATCACCCATAAAGACCTGGGCCGGATGACAATTATACCACAGAAACGCTAAAGTCGCCCCGACCATAGCCGATAAGACAATGGCCACTTCACCGACACCGGAAATCTGGGGCAATAAAAGATACTGGGCCCATGAACGATTTTGGGAAACCGAAAGCATTTCACTGCCCAGATAACACAAAACCACAAAGACCAACCCGGCAATAACCACCAGTCCCGAAGCTAAGCCATCCATGCCATCGGCGATATTGACGGCATTACTGGCACCGGCGATCGTAAAAATCGCCATGGCCAGAAAGACAATAAAGCCAATGGAAAAGCCCACGCTGCAAAACGGCAGCCACAGCATTTTGCCATCGGGCGATTCCTTAAAATCGATATCGAACAGAAACCAGGCCACCAGAATCGAAAGTCCCACCTGAAAAGCCAGCTTCTCCCAGGACAGCAAACCGTCGCGACTGCGCTTTTTGGTCTTAGCCGTCAGCTTCAGCCAGTCATCGATACCACCTAAAACTCCCAGCCAGACAATGACAAAGAAGGACTTAATCACAAATGAATTGGTAATATCAGCCCACAGCAGCGCCGAGACCAGCAGCGAAATCAAGATGATCACACCACCCATAGTCGGGGTATCACCTTTGTATTCGGTCAGGGCATTTAACCGGGCATGGTTGAATTCAGGGTTATCCCCGACTTTCAGACGGATAAGCTGGCGGATAATCCGCGGTGCCAGCCACAGGCCAATGCTCAAACTGGTCAGCAGCGCCAGCATCGAACGCAGCAATACATCTTGCCAGGCATAAAAATGCAGCGTGTTCTGCAGAAAATATTCGAAATGTTCCATTAATAAGTAAAGCATGTTTTTATAATTTATAAGTGATAATTAGTAAATGACGATTTCAGCCTGGCAAATACCATGCTACCGCGTTACTGTGGTATTTTTGCCCTTCCAGCGGGAAAGAGACTTAACTATATTTTCCATTTGCATGGACCGCGCTCCTTTTACCAGGACCGTATCACCATCCAGCAGCATGGGCTTAATCAGTCGGGCCATCCGTTTGGAATTGACCGCCCGTTGCACCTTGCTCCAGCCCATCCCGGCATCTAAAGCCGCCTTAGCCGTCAGGGAAGCCAGCGGACCCACAGCTAATAATAAATCGATATTGCTGGCGGCGATCTGATGACCCAGCTGGCGATGGAATTCCTGACCTTGTGAGCCCATTTCACCCATATCCCCGCAGACCATAACCCGCCGGCCCATAACTGCCATACTGGTTAATTCTTCCAAGGCTGCTTTCATGCTGGCGGGGTTGGCATTATAGGTGTCATCTATAACTGTGATGGAATTAAAAGTCTTAAAATCCATTCTACCTGGCACCGATCTGAAATCTTCGATAGCTTCGGCGAACTGCATTGAAGTAATGCCGAGCCGTCGCACCACCGCCAAAGCTGCCAGAGCATTTTTGACATTATGTAAACCCAATACCGGAATATGCACCGGGCAGCGGTCATTTGTAATGAAACTATAGCCATCATCAAGCCTTTTGATATAGTGGGCACTGACATCACAGTTGTCATCTAAGCCAAAAGTGATGACCTTGCGACCCTGGGCGTGCAGTTTATCCAAGGTGGGCTTATGTTCGGCATTACAAATGATCATACCATGGTCTTTCAGGCCGGCGGTAATAGCGGTTTTTTCAGCACTTACCCCTTCGATATCACCAAAACCCTGCAAATGGGCCGGTCCAATATTGGTTATCACCGCCACATCGCCCTGGGCGATCCGGGAAAGATAAGCTATTTCACCGGGGGCATTGGTGCCCAGCTCGACAACGGCAAATTGATCATCACTTTGAATATTAAAGATCGTTAAAGGCAGGCCAATCTGATTATTATAATTCTTTTCTGAGCGTATACCTTTTTGGAACCTGGACAGTACATGATAAATCATCTCCC
The DNA here is from genome assembly GCA_016342495.1 of Phycisphaerae bacterium. Taxonomy (GTDB): domain Bacteria; phylum Planctomycetota; class Phycisphaerae; order Sedimentisphaerales; family SM23-30; genus JAEIOG01. The sequence goes on along the minus strand of JAEIOG010000004.1, from coordinate 57,631 downwards.
GAACCGTGGTTTTGCCATTACTTCCGGTAACGGCGATGACATGGGTACCAGATACGAACTTACTGCGATAGAATTTCGCCAGTTCACCTAAGGCAATAACACAATCATCAACCTTCAAGACCGTAACCCCGGCATCTTTGACCGCCGGGGACAAAGGAACATCTCGATCGATAAGGACCGCCACCGCTCCGGCGGCCACTGCCTGGTCAATATAGTCATGGCCATCGCAATTTTCACCTCGTAAAGCGACAAAAAGACTGCCAGCTGGACATTGACGTGAATCAATAACGATCGACCGGACCAGTTGACCGCTTAACTGAGTCTTTAGCTCGGCATGCAATGCCCTTTTAATTTCTTCCAGTAATATTGGTTTCATTTATTTATCCAAAGAATGCTTTATTTAAGTTGTATTGAACAGTAAAACTAAACAGTTGCGGCATCATCGGTCGGTTCGGGCCTGCCTCAATTGGGCAACCAGCCCTCTGGCCCGCTTTGAGCTGGCCCATTATTAGCTTTTCATTTCTTTTATTATCGTCCGGGCCACGGCCCTGTCATCGAAATTGAGCACTTTAGCGCCCACCAGCTGATAATCTTCATGACCCTTGCCGGCAATTAAGATTACTTCACCAGTTATGGCATTCCTAATAGCACTGTCAATGGCCGCCAGACGGTCCGGAATCTCGGTAACCTTTGCAATATCATCAAAACCGGCCCGAATCTGGCTGATGATAAACAGCGGGTCCTCACCACGAGGGTTATCACTGGTAACAATGATTTTATCTGCCCATTTCAAGGCTGCCTGAGCCATTCTCGGGCGTTTACTCTGGTCCCGGTCGCCTCCGCAGCCAAAAACCACGGTCAAACATGATGGATTAAGCCCCCGCAAAGTTGCCAGTGCATGGTCTAAGGCATCATCGGTATGGGCATAATCTACCAGCACCTGAAAATCCTGGGCATCGGTGATTTTTTCCAGTCTGCCGGGCACCCCGGAGAAACTATTCAGGGCCAATATAATACTTTCCATCCCAAAGCCAGCGTTTAAGGCCAGCCCAATGGCCGCTAAGGCATTTTCCACATTATGGCGGCCCAGCAAGGGCAAACAGCAGGGATAAACCTGATCTTGATATGTCAATTCCAGCTGACAGCCGGTCAGGTCCATCTGAATAATCGCCGCGGTCAAATCAGCCGGCCTGTCAATAGCATAAGTACAGACCTCAGCTGCGGTTAACTCCGCCAGCTGCGCCCCGGCAATATCATCAATATTAATAATCGCCGCAGCATCAGGGCCAAGTTCGCTAAAGAGCCGGGCCTTGGCGGCCAGATAATTTTCCCGGCTGCCATGATAATCCAGATGATCACCGGTCAAATTGGTAAAGGCCGCGACATCAAAATCTATCCCGGCGGTGCGCCGCTGGTCCAGGCCATGACTGGAACATTCCATCACCACCGCCTGACAACCATTATCTACCATTGCGGCCATCATCTCAGCTAAGCAGACCGCACCGGGTGTGGTATTGTCGGCCTTGATTAAATGGCCATTGCCCAGATCATAAGCTACGGTACCGAGCATACCACAGCTGCATTTATGGGCATCTAAAATATGTTTGACCAGATAAGTAACTGTTGTCTTGCCATTGGTGCCGGTTATGCCCAGACATTTAAGCTTTTGGGCCGGGTTGCCGCAGCTCTGCTGGGCCAGATAGCCCAGAGCCAGGGCTGAATCGCTGACGACAAGATGACCAGCCGGACAATCCGGCAGTTGCCGCTGAGAGATAATCAGGGCAGCACCTTTATCGATAGCTATATCAATATAGTCATGGCCATCGGCAAGCGGACCGGCCACAGCAATAAAGATATCGCCGGTTTGAACCTTGCGGCTGTCGCAACGAATTTTACCGGTCAGATCAACTGAACCGACAGCAGCCCCGGCCAGCTCATTATCATCGAGTCGGGCGGCAATTATAATATCTTTGAGAGTTGATTGTAGAATCGAAACATCCATGATACGATCACCTACCAGTAAAAAAACGCCATCTCATCCGTGAGTTTAGCTGTATTTAATCAATTATACGCAAAATGAGCCCTTTTGCAATGTAAACACCAATAAAAAAACCCCCACATCAAAATAATTTACCCCGCCAGCTTGAAGCTGGACACTGCTTACATAAGGATCATTGGTTGGTGATTGTTCCGGCGTCGTTGCCGCCTGCTTCCGGCTGAATGTCGGACGCGGGGTTACATATGTGTAGAGAGTTTGCATGCAAACCCTCTACCTCCGGCCAGATATTATAAGCGGCAGATCTGCTCAAATATAAGACCGGTAAAAGGCAGAAGGCAAAAGTAAATCACTTCAAAACCACATCGCCCAGCGATACCGCCATTGTCAATTTCAAAAGTTCGCTTTCTCATCTGAGCCAGAGCATTGCAGGTCTGACAGACTCCAAGCCAGACTTAAAAGACTCTCTTTGAAGCCTGTTATGTTTCATTGGAGGTCTGGAATGCTCCATTTAAGGCTTAAAAGACTCTGTTTGAAGCCTTAAATGCTCTCTTTGAGACTTCAAAGACTCCATTTGAGACATGGAATGCTCTTCTTGAAGTCTGGAATGCTCCATTTGAAGTCTAATATTTGATGTTTTAGAGCTGAAATATCGTTAACCGGACCTTAAATGCTCTACCCGAGGCTTCAAATGCTCTGTTTGAGGCATCAAATGGACTATTCCGGACGTCAAATGCTCTATCCCAGACTTAAAAGACTCTTCTTGAGACCTCGAATGCTCTATCCCAGACGTGGAATGCTCCATTCCAGACGTCAAATAGAGCATTCGAAGTCTTATAACCCTTATAATAAATCGCCCGATAACCATATGACCCCTTTATCAGTAGCGCCAGGGCCATTTTTATACAAAATCAGCTTATCCGGACGGAAAACAAGAAGAGATTAGTCACGGATTGACGCCGATTTTAACGGATTTACACGGATTCAGAAGCATTTGAACTTATGCCTTTTGCCTTATGCCTTTTGCCTGAATTTATTCAGCTGCTTTTCAATATTTTCAATGATATCATTGTAATGATCTGCTATTGATTTAGCTTCTTCAATATCGCTGCATTCCTCTATTAGACGTTCAGGTTCCATATAGCCTTCTTCAAGATAGCGTTGAGTATAGCGCCAAGCATCCCGGCGAACACTAAGGCCATCAATTAATTGTCCAATATCAATGCGCGACAAAGATATGGTTACTAAATCACCTTGTTTATTTACCATCATTAAACCTTTTTGCTAAATAACATCAAAACCAATTTCTTGTAGATACTGGAAAGTTGGATCATAAAATTCTGGTTTGCGGGTTGGGTCTTCCATATCACCGGGTGGGACAACAATTGCCATTCCTTGGCGTGCCCGAGTCAATAAGACACGATAGGCATTTTTCAGATACATTTGCCTTTCCTGTTTATGAATTTTGGTCCAGCGTTTGCCCTTAAATGAACGATGCAGCCAATCACCTTTTACATATCTGAAATCTGCATCCCAGACTACACAGGCCCAATCCAGCTCCAAACCCTGTACATGGAATTCTGTTGCAACATCTTCGAGATAAAATGAAGATCGGACATCATCTTTTTCATGTAAAAACCAATGGACCGGGTCAATCGGAGATTTAACATGAATGGCATGCGGCCTTAATCGCTCAGCTTGAGAAGAAACCACAATGCCATATCTTTCAGAACCACGTGCTTTGGCTTTTAGCCATTGTTTGGCTTTGTTTAAGTCCCTTGTAATGACAATTGGATATTTTTCTATTTTAGTTAATGTGGCTTTAGCTTCATCTTTATTGGTGTCAAGAATCTGTTTGACTAATAATGAAACATGTTCAGCCCGAAAAGAACGCATCGAAACGCCAAGATGCAATTCATCTTTATATACAACATTGGCTCGAGATTCTAATTGTTTTAATATCTGACCTGAACCATATTCGCTGTCAGTTAATTTAGGAGATAAATGGATATGCCAATCAGGGAAGTGCTTTTCTAAGGCTTCTATCCATTCACTGATACCGGCCTCGCCAGTATTAATTTCTTGGCCGCCGCCTACAAGACAAACCATCACCGCCCAATCATCATGGCGATCAAGACAAGAAATCAAAAACTCCGGTTCAGATTGATTAAACCCCGATAAACCTTTTTTTCTTATCATGAAATTGGAAGTTTGCTGACGGGTCCAAGCGCGTTGTGCTTCATCAAATAAGGCAACGTGTTCAATAGGTGGCTTTTGTCGGTCAACTAAACAGTCATCACGGAAATGATGAACCATTTGGATAAAAGCTTTAACTTCACTGCGAGCTTCACCTTTTTTTATTCTATTGCCTATTTGCTTAGCGCGCTGCACTTTATCTCTGGCCAAGGCTTCACTCATAACTTTTACCAGTGGGCCATTACCTGATAGGAATACACTATATAATTCATCATCTTTATTAATATGAGTCGTAGCTATATTAAGACCAACTAGAGTTTTACCGGCACCGGGGACGCCTGTAACAAAGCAAATGGTCTTTTGTAAATTATCTTTTGAATATTGTATTGCCTCTGCGATAGCAGCAGAGGTTTCTGACAAATTAATAGCACTGGCATCGCTGCGGGAAATATCTGCTACATTGTGGCCATTATATAAGGCCATCGCTGATTCAATAATTGTTGGTGTAGGACAATAGCGACCTGCGCACCAATTGACATAATCAATACCTTGGCCATCAGCTAAGATAAGTACATTTGCAATTATATCAGCAAGGCAATCAATATTACTTTTTATTGGTTCAAATAATTTATCTTCCTGGGCTGTCATTGCAACTGTGGTGCAAGCCTGTTTGGCTTGGGTAGAGATAAGTATCGGGGCTATATAATGATTGTGACTTGATTCGTGGAAATTCTTCAGATCTAAGGCATAATCCCAAACTTGTTCAATGGCATGGGCGGGAAAATCCTTTTCCCCGACCTTAAATTCTAAGACAAAGATAACTGTATCAATAATTGCAACCACATCAATCCTGCGACCCATTCGTGGAATAGAATATTCAAAGCAAATGTGTCCATTGTTTCGATAAGGAATAAGTATATTTTGGAGAGTATCTATTTGTACACGCCAAGCATCACGCTGGGTTTGCTCTAAAGAGAATTCATTCTGCTGAGCTAATATTCCCAATATCTCTTGGGGGTTTCTATCTAGGAAATCAGCAATTGAATCTGAATAATATTCTCTTTGCATTTAAGGTTCTCCCTAGGTTAATTGTTGGTATATTAATCAATCTTGCTATTGATAATAAAGCAGCTGGTAAAGCGTATCTTATTGTTTTTGATATCAGCGGCGGATAATTCGATAATATAGCTGGTCTTGGCTGGCAAAACAGGATTTCCTCGGTTCTGGTCATTGATAGTAATTGGGATAATACCTAATCAGGCATCCTTTAGCAGGCTAATTCTAAGTGAACCAGTAAAATTCGTCAATTAAAAAGCATTGGTTCTGTATTCTATTTACATTAAAGCATAAAAAACGGGGCTCTGGGCCGGACCCCGCCATTTTCCAGCCTCCATTGGGCGAGAGTAGGAGGCAAAAGGAGTGATTTATAGTAAAATCCCCTCTTGCCCGGTGATCTCGGTATGCTCAATGGTAAATGAATTGATTTTCTTCGTGTCTTTTGTGTGTTTCGTGGTTAAATATTTTTTAAATCAGGCATAAGGCAAAAGGCATAAGTTTTAACAATCCTGTTAATCCTGTTAATCCTGTCTAAAAAACCTTTGCGTCTTTGCGCCTTTGCGTGACAATATCTTATATTATCTCTGCTATATATCATCCCATGTACGTCCGGTAACTATCGCGATCCTGGATAGTCTGAAAAAAATCTTAAAAATATTTGCAGTACCCTAACTATTTATTTTTCAAGAGTTTAAATAGTAAAATAAAGTTAATTCGCTGGTACTTAATTTTTCTTTCTGCTTAAGAAACATCCCTTGCTGCTTCGATATCGCTAATGTGAAATGATTAACAGTGTAGCCAGAGGCGTTTCTGGTCAGCTGTTCGATAATATTTTTTTGCTCTAGAGCAGATAAGGTGGCTATTATGCCTATTTTTCCGACCACTGAAGTTAATGTTATGCAATTATCCATGAATGTAATGGCAGGCCTGAACGCCTACCCCACGGATTTTCCTAGTCTGGACCCGGTAGCTCTGGGTCTGCTGATCGCAACTTATAATAATGCCGTAGGCGATGCCCAGACGGCCCGGGCAGAAGCTAAGGCCGCAACGGCCGCTAAAGATGCCGCCTTTATCGCCCTGCGCGATGAGGTGAGAAAGTATCTGAACCTGGCAACTGTCGAAAACCCCACCAAACTCGATGAGATCGGCTGGGCATTGCCAGGTCCACGGACCCCACTTAGCCCGCCGGATATGGCCAAAAATCTGACCAGCACTTTTCAGGGCGATGGCGAAGTTTCGATGAAATGGGATAAGCCGACCTCCGGCGGTAAAGTCGCCGCCTATATCCTGCAAAGCCAGAGCTTCAGCGAGGGTGCATGGTCAAACTGGCAGATGGTGAACTTCTTCTATGACAATCAGGCGACCCTGACAGCCCAACCGACCGGGGTGAAAATCAATTATCGCGTGATCGCCAGTAATGATGCCGGACAGAGTAATCCATCCAATACCATCACCGTGGTGCTCTGATAATTGCGTTAAAAGTTAACAGTGAAAAGTGTCTCGTAGAGATGCGAAGTATAAAAGTTGTGGTGTTCGCCTGCGGTTAAGAGTTGCCAAAAATAAATCGCCCGGCAATACCGCAACTTTTTACTTTATTATGCCTTATCTCAGTGCTCGCTATAAAGCTCTGTAAGCTTTAGCCAAACCAGCTACATCAAAAATCTTATCCGCGTCAATCCGCCAAATCCGCATCATCTGCGTTCTATAATCCTTAACTAGCCCAAGGCATCTTCCACCAGATTGCATATCGCATGATAGGCCAGCTGATGAATTTCCTGAGCTGGAAATGAGGCATCGGCCTTGGCACAAACACAAACATCGGCCAGCTGCTGGAGCTGGGAATCTTCTTTACCAGTAAAGCCGATAATCTTTGCCCCTTTGGCCCGGGCTGCTTCTACCGCCTTGATAATATTAGCTGAACTGCCGCTGGTGGATAAGGCCCACAACACATCGCCGGCTTTGACCAGAGCCTCAACCTGCCGGGCATAGACATAGTCAAAATCATAATCGTTGGCCACCGCCGTTATGATCGAGGTATCCACCGTCAATGCCACCGCCGGTAAGGCCCGGCGTTCCTTTAAGAAACGGCCCACGATTTCTGCGGCGATATGCTGGGCATCGGCAGCTGAACCGCCATTACCGCAAACATAAACACAGCCGCCATTAGTAATAGAATCGATAATCAACTGCGCCGCCGCCGCGGTCGCTTCCAGGCCATTGGCCTCAAAATATTTTAGAGTCGCCCGATGCAGCTGGATCATATCTTTAATTTTTTCAATCATAACAAATCCTATATAAAACAAGGTCGCAAAGCGACACCATCACTTGTGCGGAGTTTAATTTTCACTATTTACTTAAACCCCGCACCACTTCGATCAAAGCCTGAGTGCCTTTGCTGCCGAGCCCTTTAGCTTCAGCGGCGTGGAAGAACTGCTTGGCCATCGCCGTTGCAGGTATGGCAACTCTGGCATCAGCGGCCAATTCCATTACCAGCTTCAAATCCTTCACCAGCAAGTCAATCATAAAGGCTGGCTCCAGATCATTAGCTAAGATCTTGGGCCCCAGATTCGACAAAGCCCACGAGCCGGCTGCCCCGCCGCTGACGATATCGACCATCTTAGCCACATCCAGCCCGGCATTTTCCGCCAGAGTAATAGCCTCACACAATGCCTGCATATGCAAGGTGCAAAACATCTGATTACAGGCCTTGCACATCTGGCCCGAGCCCACCGGCCCCAGCAATGACACCTTAGAACCTAAAACTTCCAACAGCGGCAGGACCTTATCGAAGACTTCCTTTTCACCGCCAACCATAATTGCTAGCGTTCCCTTTTGAGCACCCACATCGCCACCGGAAACCGGGGCATCGAGATAGTCAACTCCCACAACTTTGAGCTTTGCGGCAAACTCTTTGGTCGCCCCTGCCGAGATCGTGCTGTTATCTGCCACAATCAAACCGGCCCGGGCCGCATGAATAACCCCAGCATCGCCAAACAAGACTTTTTGCACATCCGGGGTATCAGGCACATTGATAAAAACGATATCGCTTTTAGCGGCAACTGCCCCGGGACTATCACAAACCACCGCCCCGGCGGCCTTTAAGCTGTCGCATTTACTGATCGTGCGATTATAAACAAACATTTCATGCCCGGCCCGAAGCAAATTCAGCGCCATCGGAGCTCCCATGATACCAGTTCCTATATATCCAATTTTCATAAATAAATTTCCTGCACAGTTTTTCAATATAAACAAAACGCCATCGCCGGCGGACATCTCAATTGTCAATTAGAAATTGTCAATCCTGACTTACTCTTGCGGCTTAGGCAGATAATTAAATTCCGATTCGGCTACCTGCTTATAAATAGCTATCGACAAAGGCCCGGCAGCGACAGCTCCATCGACACTTGATTCTACTACAATCGCCAATGCCAGACAACGGCCATCGACGGCTTTGGCATAGCTGCTAAATACCGAAAAATCCGTCGAACCGGTCTTGGCATAGATCTTCAATACATCCGGGTCCCAGTTTACCAGATTCCTCAGGTTTTTGCCAGTACCTCCCTCGTAAATAACCCCGGCCATCCCGTTTTGTACAATCCGGGTATTGGCAACAGAAGCAATACGTCGGGCCTTTTGTTTTACCTGATCCTTATCGATTATCAAAGTTGGCTCCAGATAAACCCCGTCCCGGCCAACGGTAGCCATGCTGTTGGCCACCTGCAGAATCGAAGCGGCAAACGGATTCAAACCGATACCCATGGCACGAATTTCTTCATCAGTAACGCCTCTGCGGCTATTTAATGACCGAAGATAACCCTTAAATTCCTTAAATGCCTTCTGTACACAATCGGCATCGGTATAATCAGGCCAGCTGAGTATCTCCCGGCCAAAGCCCGCTTTGTCCAGCCAGCTGATCATCTTATCATAGCCGACCTTATTGGCAACCTTGGCAAAATAAAAATTACATGAAACCCTGATAGCATCTTCGGGCCCGACATAACCATGATTATGCACCTGCCGGGCCACCCCGGTCAGCACAGACCCATCGGCCAGCCAGTCAATATTATCACGATAACAATCATAAGTCTGACCCGGACTGATATAACCATTTTCCAAAGCGCCCAGCAAATGAGTTACTTTGGCGGTCGAGCCCGGCTGATAAAAATCCGCCTGATAGGAAAATGCCCGATTATAATATTTCTTATCGGCATTGGCGTTTATCTCTTGCTGATCATAATCCTTAAAATAATTCTGTAAATCAAAGGTCGGCACCGACACCGCCGCTAAGACCTGGCCTGTATTAACATCAATTAAAACCGCCGCCCCTTTATAGACTTTACCTAATGGATTAGCACCATTGAAGACCCTCGCGATCCGCTTTTGTAAATCAATATCAATGGTCACCTGAACATCATCGCCCGGCCTGATTGGCACATCTGTAACCACCTTGCCTTCGATATCCCTTTTGATCCAACCCCGCCAGCCCCGCAGCCTTTTATCACAGGCCAGCTCAAAACCCCAAAATCCCATTCGATCATTCAAATGATAATCACCCAGCTGATCCTGATCCGGCTGAGCATAACGCGAATAATCAACATTTACTTCGTTATGCCCCACCAGCAAACAGGAAAACTCATTATATCTACCCACCTGGCCGATTAAATGACAGGCCGCATCCCGATAGGGATATACCCGAGTCTTATCATAAGTAACCTCGATAGGAAACTGACTGTCTTTACCGAATGGCCAGACATCTTTTTCTTCCAGATCGACTACCATCCCCGAAAACATATCATCTATTTCAGTTGCGACATCGACCCCAACTTCGCATATCGAATAAGGCTGATACATCTCATAAATATCGGTAGCGTAAATCTTTTCCAGCCTTTTAAGTTCATCAGGATACTTCAGCTGAAAATCCGCTTCCAGCAATGCCACATAATTTACATCCGGGTCATAATCTTTATCCGAAACCGGCACATAAGACAATTCCCTTTCCCGAAACCAACTCCGTCGTGCCTGATCCAGCCTGATCTTATAAATTGAAGCATTAATCCTGGGGATCTTATTATTGTCAATTTCCGTTTTATCTATCCCACACTTCTCAGCGATTGCAACCAGACAATTCTGGGCCCGGGCCAATCCTTTGCCATAGAGATTCTGCCAGTTATCTTCCAAAGAGTGTTCCTGACCGGGATTTTCAGTTAAAAACTGTAAATCCACCAGCCGCCGAAACCGCGGATCATAAAGCAGCGCCAGCTTATAATGAATACACACATTAAAAACCGGTATATCTTCGGCCAGAACTCTGCCATTGCGATCATAAATCGTACCCCGCACCGTATCGAGCCATTTCCCCTGAGTTTCCAGACTTTCCTGAATCAAATTTTGATAATACTCCTGACCCAGCACCCCCAGTCTATACAAACGGGTTACTAAACCGGCTATCGCCAGGAGAAATATCACTATTAAAATTTTCAATCGACGTTCAAACATAACAAAACCATTATATCGCTTAAATACCCTTTGAGCTAATAGAAAAAAACCAACATTTCAATCTTAATGACAGCGATATACTAACAGCATTAATCATTTTTTCAGCCTGCAGATATAAAAAAACCCCTCAGATAATCCAAGGGGTTCATTTTGCTTCTATCGGACAATTTATTTTGTCTCATCTTCTTGTTTCGCTGCGGGATCTTCCTCTTCAAGAGTTATCCCTTCCAGCAATTTCTTGATCGATATATCGGCCTTGGAAGAACGCTTAAACTCCAAAAACATGATATTATCTTTGGATAGCTTGGCTGGCCACTTAAACAGCAAGGTTTTGGTCAAACTCCCAGAATCTGAAAAATCACCATCATCAGGCTTTACACCCTGCATCGGAAGAGACATCTTCAGATTAGCCATCTCTTTTCTTTTCATTGGCTTATTTTCCGGTAAACCACCTGGGCCGATAGCATGCTTATAGGCTATTGGATAAACCGCAAATGATTCCCCCTTTGGATTCTTAGGATCATAACCAACCAGCTTCATATGCGCATATGCCATCCGAATCTTACCATCATTATCACGAGCCCCGGTAGAACCTTTATCTTTCTTACTGCCTTCGGTACCACTATCAATTTCTATTGTCAACAATATATAGGTTTCTTTTTCGGTTGGCTCTACTTTCTTTTTATCAATCAAAATACTGATTTCCGCAGGATCGACCGTGCGATAAAAAAATGAATCTTTTGTCTGCAACAATGCATTATGAGCCGCCTCATGCCGCATACCTTCATAACCTTTAGGTGTTATGCGGTTAAAATACTGCTCGCGTAAAAATCCATTCGGGTACAGCTGCGAAAAATTATTATTATTTGCAAAACAATATTGACTGGAATGCTCAATTATCCATAATACAAATTCATCGGCGCGAATCCACAAATGATTATCTTCTTCAGCATCTTCAAGATTTTCACAACGATCAAAACCCATTATCTTAGCATCTACGGGCATAAGCTGAAAACCTATCGCAATAACACCAACCATCACCATACTGGTAATACTGGCAAAAAATGTACAGCCCACACGATCAATAAACTTGGGAAAATTCATATTACCACGAATAAACCTATCGGAAAACTGTCGCAAACCAAATAATGTCAATGCAAACAAACCCAAAAATGAAACCGCCTGAGGACCAACAACACTAACACCATAATCACTCATCAAAGCTGCCAGTGGCTCATAATAATTAAATGCTGTTATTGATGACACTACGGCTAGAACCGCCATTATGATACAACTGAAAACACCCTGGGAAAATACCTGGAAAAATGTCAGTATCAAAAATATAACTATCAATATTAACTGGGCAAAAAATTCCATTGTTTAACTCCTATATAAAAGCCGCTCTATTATCTCAAGCGACTATCTTTCTTTTGTCTAACAGTAATCTACTTTTTCTTACCTGATATTCTTAATACTTCCTGAATACTAGTCGTGCCGTCGATAACCTTTCGCAAGGCCTGCTCCTGCAGATAAAGCATTCTTTCTTTACGACACTGCGTCCGAATATCTTCTAAGGAGCCGCCGCTGGCAATAAGCTTACGCAAGGCATCTGAGATAAACAATGTCTCAAAAACTGCTGTACGTTCATAATAACCAGTACCCTGACACTTCTCACATAAAATCGGATTGCCCTTCTTATCATATATAACCTCAGTTGGCGGACGATAAAACTGTTTGATCTTGTCAACCGGTAAATTCAGTTTCTTCAGCATTGCTGCATCGGGCATATAGGCTTCACGACATTCTTCACAAAGCTTACGCACTAATCTCTGATTAGTTACCGCTATCAATGTCTCTGCTACCTTACGTGGCGACTGGACCATCTTCATCCATTTCACCATTGCTTCAAAAACACTGTCGGCATTTAATACCACATAAACCTTTTTATGTGCATTTTCCGATACGGTTTTTACCAGTAATGGTGCCATTTCCGGCTCATCTATGAAACCCAACATCAAGACATCAGGGTCTGTATGCAGCAATGATTGTAATTGACGAGAATGCGAAGGCGCACCTGGTTCTGCATTAATCTTTGTTTGTGTTATATTGTCAAATTCACTTAAAAATTCCAACTCCAGCGAATGTATATTCTGAATAAATGCATCATGCTTATCTACCATACTATACACACTGGTAGAAACACCATTTTTCACCGGACCGGTCACAAGAACAATTCCACCATCTTTCTTGATGGCTTTGCGAACCTGCTCTCGCTGATCACTGTTTAATCCCAGTTGTTCCATAGTAATCAGGGATTTTTCTTCTATCCGCTCTAAAGTCAACTGTTCACCACGGGTACTGCCGGAAGTTGCTATTCTCCAACCTATGGTATTGTCTCTCATCCGAATCGTGAAAAAACTGCCATGTTGGGGACGACGCTTATCCATAACATCCAGACCCGCCACCGCTTTTAGATATATCAATGCCTGCTCGGCATCTTCTTTTTCATGTTCACCAGCAACAGTTGAAATACCATCTATTACATATTGAATCTGATAAGTTTCACCTTTGGGGGTAACACGACAATGACTCACGCGACGCTGGACCATGTCATGCAGCATCTCTTCTGCAATAAGATAACCGTGGTATTCAGGATCTTCTCGGTGAGGCACAGGCAATTCATTATCATTCACGGAAATGAATTCTAAACGGGCATGATGAATCGATTTACCCCGACCTTCTGGACTTAACAGCCAGGCGACATGATCTTTCGTCAATATAGTCTGATTCTGAGGAACTCGTGCGTTTCGGTGCATTACATACACCGCCGAAACCACTCCCCAAATCACCAGGAACATCAAAAGGCAAACAAAAAACGGGGCCGGTACTATGAACCACAATATCAAAATTAAGGTGCCGCTGGCCAGATATATATTATTCCATAATGTCCGGTTGGTGTTCACTGCCGGGGCATCTTTGTCGGCCCACTGGCCTACCCATGCCCAAAAACCGAAAAAAACCACAAATATGATCACTTCCCAAATCGCTATATAGCCACCCAGGGTAACCGATTGAGCCAATACCTCTGTAACCATCAGTTGCTCCATAAAAATATTATTTCTGGCTCGCTTCACTTTGCGAGCATAATTCCAAATTTAATTAACTATAGACGCCAATTGCAATCACTAATCTTGCAACCGCATTAACCAATAAGCGTCGAAGCGGTGGTCTTGATACCCTTCATTGCCATCTTCAATTCATCTACATTTGTCGAATAATTATATGCTATCTTGATATCGATCATCTCTGAAACTATCAAACGACGGAGTGATTCATTAAAGTCAACCATGCCATCGGCATAGGAAGATTTTATAACCGATGGGATATCAACTTCTCTTTCATCAGCAATTAACTTCCTGGTTACTCCATTTACCAATAATATCTCTAATGCTGGTACACGGGGAACCTCTTTGCGAATCGTAGGCAGCAAACGCTGACATACAATCGCTTTCAAATTACCCACCAATGCCTGACGAACCATATACCGTTCCACTTCGGGTGTCAAATCAAGCATACGGGTAACTGACTGATAGGCATCGGTACTGTGAAGCGTTCCAAATACCTGATGGCCTGTTTCTGCGGCTTTGATTGCCGCATTCAATGTCGTAAAATCTCGTATCTCACCAACCAATGCTACATCTGGGTCTTCACGCATCAAAGAACGCAAAGCATCTTCAAAACTGACACAGTCTATACCAACTTCACGCTGATTCACCAATCCTTTTGAATCGGTATAAATATATTCAATTGGATCTTCCACAGTCACAACATGACAAGGACGTTGTTTTACAATACGATCTATCATCGAGGCAATTGTTGTTGATTTACCGGAACCGGTAACACCGGTCACAAGAATCAAACCTTGATGATAGTCTGATATATCCTGAATAATCGGTGGCAAATTCAATGTGTTAAAATCAGGAATGATCGAACTAACACGACGAGCTACCAGAGATATCTTGCCACGCTGACGAAAAATATTAACACGAAAACGGTCGGTATCACCAAAATCATAGGCAAAATCAAGCGCACCATTTTCCAGAAAAAATTTCTTTTGACTCTCAGTTAGAATCTCATAGATCATCTCTTCCATCTGGGCTTCAGGTATAACTCCACTTGTCGTATTTCTCAGTGAACCCTTGGATCGAATCCGAGGTATACAATCGGCCTTTAAATGTAAATCTGAACCTTCTGACTTAATTGTCGCAGTAAAATACTTATTTATCACTGGAATCTTATCTTTTGAAGAATGCTGGGAAATCGGTTGCTTATCCAATTTTTATCTCCTATCTAATACAGGGACTTATATCTATATATCGCAAAATCCATTCCAGCAACTTATGCCTTATGCCTTTTGCCTTATGTCTTTTCTAAGTACGTACCACTACGCCACGATTTGCCAAATATTCTTTTACCTGGCCTATCGTATATTCACCAAAATGAAATATGCTGGCCGCCAATGCAGCTTCTGCCTTGCCTTCTGTCAACACTTCATACATATCTTCCAGCGTGCCTGCTCCTCCTGAGGCCACCACCGGAATATTCACTTCATCTGCTACGGCACTGGTCATCTCAATATCATAACCCGCTTTCGTGCCATCAGCATTCATCACATTCAGTACAATCTCGCCTGCTCCGTCATCACGCGCTTTTCTCACCCAATCCATTACATCAATGCCTGTTCCTTTGCGACCACCATTGATAAATACTTCCCAACGCTCAATACCACCCTTAACCACTCGATTCGCGTCAATAGCCAATACTATACATTGACTACCAAATCGTAATGCCGACTCTTTAATCAATGACTGATCTAATACCGCAGCAGTATTAATACTTACCTTATCAGCGCCATTATTCAGCATTATCCGCACATCGTCAATGGTACGTATCCCCCCGCCAACCGTCAAAGGCATAAACACATTTTCGCTACATTCACGTAGTACATCCAATGTTAAATCACGTTTTTCATGGCTGGCTGTTATATCATAAAATACTAATTCATCAGCACCTTGCTGTTCATATCGCTTGGCGCATTGGATTACCGAGCCGGCATCGACATGGTCAAAAAACTTTACGCCTTTGACCACGCGGCCATCAGCAACGTCCAGACATGGTATTATTCTTTTTGCTAACATATATAAGTCATTTGGAGCACAATACTTATGCTCATCTATAGGCAGGTAGCCGGTAGGTTCTTTCGCAGGTTTCTTCATAGATGTAATACATTTCACAAGCTATGAAGTTACTATTCTAGTGAATATCAGATTTTAAGCAACATTATTTTCTATAAATCTATATAAAGTCAACATTGACAACGACTTAAGAATTAATTACGCTTACCCCCAAAATCATAAAAAAACACCTTTTCCACCCTAAAGATAAATTTATACCTATAAATTTACCCCTAACTCCTTGCCTCTATTCTGTTTATATCTTATCTTTTATTTAGCCTCATCTATTCTCCAGGACGTTTTGACGTCCGATCCTACCTGCGGAGGCGGGATTTTTTCAAAAAAAAAGCGGGCTACAACGGGCCCGATTCTACACATTTTCCACCTTTTTTTCACTTTTTTAACTTATTTTTACCATTTTTTCCACTTTTTCCCCCACATTTATTTGCCTCTGCCTGATTTGTATTTTACTATTAGTGTATCTTCTTTATTTGATCTCCTTGGTCAGTCAGAGGCCGAAACCAAAACCCACCACAGAGGCGGGCTTTTTTTTCGGGCATAAATCATAGTTATCGGACCAGATTTTTGGTAAAAAAATTTGATTGCACTATTTCGCTGGTTCTTTAACGACCGTTGCCGGTGGGTTAAGAATAGTCAAAAACTTCTCCATAGTCGTTTTACGTACCGCAATTTCAGCCTTAGGGTCATAGCCAACCAGTTCAGGCTTAAGCTTCACTAACAACTCAACCGCTTTGAGATTATCGTTTTTATTTGCCGCAAACTCACTTAGTTGCAACTGCACAATTTCCTTAGCAGTACGAGATATATTTTCTTGCCAAAGAGTTTTCGTCTGGGCTTGTGGGAAAGTCTTCAAAGGGACAATAAAGCTAATCAACAATTGCGATTTAAATTCCAGGTCAATATCATTATCGCTTTTCAAACCTGCGAAAAAGCCTATTAACTTATCCTGAGACTGCTGGGATGTGGCAAGTTCAGCAACAACGACAGGTGAAAGCTTGCCAAAAACATCGATGAACTGCCCACTTTTTTTGAGATCATTATGAGCAATAATCGAAATCATCGCTTCAGAAACAAGCTTTCCTTGTACTTCATTGAGTTTTTTATCGGATAATTGTTTATACGTCAAAGCAGCCTGAGAAAACTGGCCATTCCGCATTTCCACAGTGGCCTGCTTAATCATCGCATTAATTTCGATTAGAATTTCCGCTTCACTGACTTTGCCCTGAGCGACAGCTTTATTAATCTTTTCGCGTAGAGAATTAATCGCCTGAATTTCCAGCTTAGAATCCTGTCCGGTTGCATCAAGCTGCCCCAGCCAGGCATTATTATCGGCGATAGTCATATTATCAAGAATACTCTTCATTGCCGAATAAATCTGGTCAGCAGCTTCGGTGTCCTTGGCATTAAGATCAATATTGAGTCTTTGCCGCAAAATCGGCAGATGATCCTTATTGCCATATTTACCAATAGCCGGAATGACCGCAAATCGCACTTTTCGATCTTCGTCATCGAGCATATTGACAGGCTTCAACAGTGAGCCCAGAGCTGAGTTTTTTTCTATATTAGCCAAAGCCGGTACTGCCTGACTGCGTACCATAGCGTTTTTGTCCGCTAAAGAATTCTTCAGGAATTGCTCAAACCTGCCTTTTATCAAAACATAATAATCGGCATACTCTGACATATTGCGTATAGCTTTACATTGTTCAAATTTAACTTCGGACCATTGGGTTTCTTTGGTCAAAACTGAAAAAATCTGTTCGGCCTGCGTTTTGTCGATAGTATTAGACTCCGCACTGAATATCTTAGCTAAGGCTCTGACATTTGCTGCGGCCAAAGGAGAATTATTGGCCTGGTTCCCAATGGCGGCAATAGTCTCGATAGCTGGTTGATAGCCAATTTTGCCCAGTGTATCAATAAAAGCAATTTGCACTTGCCAACTATTGCTATCTTCTTTTTTAAGCCTTTCCAATAGTTCTGCGGCCAAAGGAGAAATAATATCCTTGTCGATCCCCAACAGAACCTGCCCTGTCAAAACCCTGATCCGATCAGAAGTAGATTCGATCAGAGGTTTAATCTGTTCGACAAGCTTGCTGGCAATATCTTTTTGAATCGGGGTAGTTTGAGCCCATTTAGCCATCTGTTCTAATGCCCAGATCAGCATATCCTCATCTTTGCCGTTTATATAAGACAAAAGCAAGTCCTGACGCCCCTGAGTGTTTAGTCTGTCAAACTTTGCTGATTCAGCACTAAGAAACCGCTGCTTCCAAAGCTGGCTCTGCTGGTCAACGGCAGTTAACTGAACTTTGGTCTGCTGGTATTGCTTACGCTGCCATTCAAGTTGGCGAATAATGAAATCTTTTTCATCTACCACATTTTCAATATAGCTCTTCCAATTATCCTTATATTGTTGGGCATCAACAGCATAAGTTACACACAACATTTGAGCCATCGCTTCAGAAGCCTGCTTTGCTATCTGGGGGTCTGTATCCGATAAAGCATCAGCTAAAACTTTTACCGCGTCTTTACCCGGAATAAGTTTCAGGGCATCCATCGCGGCAATTCTCAATTTAGGTTTTTCAGCAGAATTAGTAATGATAGCACCAAGCTGATCTGTTACGCCATTGCGACAGCGAACCAGTGCCCTGGCTGACCATTTTGAAAGTTCTGAATCATCTGAACCCAATAATCCAAATAAAGGCTGGGTAAATAATGTTGGTAGCGATTCTACCTGACCTAAGCCTGTACTGCTGAGATGTTGACTGGCCAGAGCCTTACAAATAATAATCTTAGCTTCGATATGATTTTGGCCCATAAGAATTTTATCAACGATCGGCTGATGGGAAGCAGGGTCTTTCAGCAATAACACCGCATGACTTTGACGTAATTCCACCGGGGTATCTAATGACAGTATTGTCTGAATGGAAATATCAATCTGACTGGCCGGAGCGACCGGAGCTTCCTGAGCAAAACACCAGGAACAAAAACCGGCTATTGCCAGAGTCAGTCCGATAATCATGGGTTTTGTCTTTTTGCCAAACATATTAAAAACTCCCGTAAAGCTGAAAATAATATCAGCTTGCGGTAGGCTGGGTTTATAGGTTTGGCCATAAGGTTAAATTTTTTAAGGAAAAACTTAAATCGGCACAACTAATGATAAACTGGGCCGGTCAATAAACAGCCTTATGGCACATATTCCTTTGTCTTACAATAACTTACTGTCGATACTTTGTCAACAAAAACAGCTAATTATAATCTTTCAATTGATAATAATTGACTCACTGACAGTAGTCTGTGCTTTTTGCCTTTGCTTAATAACACATTCTTATTTATTATACGTCGGCATATTTGTTCTGGTTCTTCCAGTTTTTAGTTCTTTATGTCGATGATATACATAGCAGAACCGAAAAACTGCATTATTTAACATTTAGAACTGTAACTGGCACCCAAAAACATAAAAATAAGGCCCATAATTTGCAGAAAAAAGTCATAAAAAACCTGGTCTGGCTGGCAGTAGCCCTAACAGCAATTATATTTTTAGCTTCCCGTATTGATCGTAAAGAGCTGGTAACGATTCTTAAAAGTACCAACTGGTCTATTATCCTGTTGGCCATACCAATTCAATTAGCTGCTCAGGTACTACTCGGGCTCAGATGGCTTATGTTGTTGAAACCTCATAAAGTCGATATTTCACCCTGGCAGACGATCAAACTGACCTATCTGGGATTTTTCTACAATAGTATGATGCCCGGAGCCGTCGGGGGCGACTTACTCAAAGCCTGGTACATACGTCATCACAGCAAAGACCACCAGAAAGTCGCTGCCGTTGTAACTGTATTTGTCGATAGAATTGTTGGCCTGGTTGCCATGATCTGCGTGGCATCAATTGCAGGAATATTCGCTGGCGATGAACTTGTTTATACTATCAATTCCCGGACTTTCCATATCCGCTGGTTCCTCTGGGGAATATTACTTATTATGATTATTGGCAGTGCCATAGCATTATGCAAACCTATTCGTAAACGAATGATGCTCTCTGGCTTACTGAAAAAACTACCATTTGCCTCCTTATTGCAAAAAGCCGAACAAGCTATCAATGTCTATCGCAGCCACATTAAAACTATTGGGCTGACTTTCCTGATGACAGTTGTTATCCAAAGTTTTTCGATAGTAGCGATTTGGTTGCTGGCTTTATCTTTAGGCTTTGAAAAGGTGACTTTCCTGCAATGCTTCATAATTATGCCTATTATCTGGGTCATTAGCTCGGCGATTCCAATCCCCGGTGGCTTAGGTGTCAGCGAAGGATTGATTATCTTCCTGTTTGGCATGGTTATCGATCCATCATCGCCCCAAACCGCGCATACTGATGCGGCGGCATTGGCGGTTCTGGTTCGAATATTGGGTTATGCCGCTTCGCTACCGGGCGGACTGGTGCCTATTTTTGGTGGACATCTACCCAAAGCCAGCGAAATGCAAGATGAACTTGAACAATAAAACCTTGCCCATTTAGCCATTAACCTATAAAATACCCGCTCTAATTTAAGCTGAAAGTATTTGGCACTGCCATAACAGCTTTTGACTTATAATTGCTAACCTTTAACTTTCAAAGCAAGTTTAATATGGATAATACCACAATACTTATATCCTTTTTAATAGCACCGCTGCTGGCCTATGCCATAGGTTCTATCTCATTTGCGATAATGGTCGGCAAGCTCAAAGGCATCGATATTCGCAAACATGGCTCCGGCAATCTCGGCTCGACCAATGTCACTCGGGTACTGGGCCAGCAATGGGGCATTATTTGCTTTTTTGGCGATGTCTTAAAAGGTTTAATACCGACTTTACTAATGGGGCTCTGGCTCAAACATCAGGTCAACGCTGCCGATGTTCAACTGCAGGGACCATGGCTATGGAGCTGGCTGCTGGTAGCTGGCTGCTGTGTCATTGGGCATGTTTTCCCTTTTTATCTGAAATTCAAAGGCGGTAAAGGGGTCGCCACCTCGCTGGGGATTTTGCTGGGGCTTTGGCCTTATCTGACTTTCGCCGGGTTGGCTACTTTTATCATATGGGCGATTATCTGGGCGATCTGGCGTTATGTCTCGCTGGCTTCGATTGTCGCAGCTGTAGCATTTCCGCTGATCTTTACGCTGCTGATCGGCATAATCGACCAATGGACGCTGGGCAATCTTTGGCCCTTACTGGTATTTGCCCTTGTCATTGGGTCAATGGTAATCATCAAACATCGCTCCAATATTTCAAGACTGATTGCCGGAACCGAAAACGGAGGCAGGAAGAAATGATAGCCCGGCACATTATTTTCAAAGGTAATGTCCAGGGCGTGGGCTTTCGCTACCGGGTATATCGGGCCGCCAGCGGTTATAATGTTACCGGCTATGTCAAAAACCTGGCCGATGGCACCGTCGAAATGCTCATCGAAGGGGACAAGCACAATATCGATGCGGTGCTGGAAGCAATTCACTATGCCATGGGATCACATATCCGCAAAGAACTAATCAATACCCGCCCGCCCACACTGCGATATACCAGCTTCAAAATCGCCTATTAAGCAAATAATTTGTAACACTTTAGCGACGTGAAACAAACGGCGTTAATTAGCCAACAAACAGCTGGTAGCGGCAGCGCCCAGCTAAAAACATAAACTGTGGTTTAACGCTAAAATTACTTTAATCACCATGTAATATGGCATAATGCCTTAGCACGGCGCTGCCGCTTCGTGCTGTTTTGCTACATATGGCTAAAATGTTACAATCATTCAATATCATTGACAAACCCCAATAGTTTACGCCCCGCAGGGGCAATATACCTCAGCCCAGGGCAACGCCCTGGGGATAAAAGACAAAAAACTTTTACGCCCTGTAAGGGCAATACAATCAAGCCAACAAAATTTATGCTGGTCTTTCAGACCGCAATTATTGGGGGGCATGGTTTTACCCAGGGCTTTGCCCTGGGCTATGCTATACTGGCCCTTCAGGCCGAATGCTAGACGCACGGCCAAAATATTTCAATAACATATTGCCTTATGCCTTATGCCTTGACCCTGTTCACTTTTAACTCTTATCTTCTTCGACTTTATCCGCTTCTTTTGGCTTGTCAAACTTGAACGGTTGACGCCCGAGGGTGTTGCCGCTGGTGTCCTTGAACAATAATTCATAATCTAAACCCGGCACCAGATCGAATTCGCAGCCATCTTTGCTATTGTCATAGGCCAGCGTTTCGCCCTGGAAGATAACATAAATGTCAAATTCTCTTTTGGGAAGTCTATCGAGTTTGCAGGGGAGTGTTTCACTATAAAACTTTGTCACATCATAAGCTGAAATATAATCAATGTCCCTGCCCCATACCAAAGGAAACTTCAAATCCTTTTTAGCAAAAGAGGTGGCGTAAATTTTATGATAAGCATTATCACCTAACTGCTTAGCGGCCTTTTCTGTAAACCAGGTTTTATTATATTCGCCTTTTTCAGCTGCGCCAATATGTCGCCATTTGCCATCCCAGATCTCTACCCAGTTATGATTGCCACGAGTTTCCTGCCAGCTGGGGGTGCCGACAACCCGGGCCGGAACCCCTACACTGCGACAGGCATCAACTAAAATATTCGATAAACCCGTACAGGATGCATAGCCTGCTTCTTCACTTTCATAAGGACTCTGGTCAGGCTTGGGGCGTTTGGTTTTATGATAGCGCACATCGAGTTCTTCAAAAGCTTCAATATTCAACAGCAAGCCCACCTGGCCCATGGTCTTACAACTTTTCACTTTATCAGCGAATCTCTCATAAAAATCTTTACGCCAGTTATCCCGCTTTTCATTAAGATTGACATAAGGCAAAACATAATTATAGAACAAATCATCAGGAAGAGTTTTGCCCCAGCTGAATTCATCGCGAGCCTTAAAAGCATATTGAACATTTTCGATGATAAAGTCAGCTTTCAATTCTTTCAAATCTCTATCGGGCATATTAGCAATTAGAAACGCCACCGCATCATTTTCAGCTCCAGCAGTTCCCTTCAAGGCCTGTTTTAATTCTTTGGCATTATCGCCCGCCTTAGCTAAGGCTTCGCTTACTGCCTTGGCATAAGCTTGCGGGGCAAGGGTAGCTAGTTCATCTTCGGTGGCCCATTTTTCCAGGGTTGCTTTGCTGACACCTTCGGTGGTCTTATTAGCTTTGAAACTGACAACAAAGGTTTGACCCTTTTTGAATTCACCTTTCATGGGCACCATAATAAAATTATCAGTAATGACAGGTTCTAATTCTGTGCCTTTGACAATTTCAATATCTTTAATACGATGATCCAGCAATTGCATAACTGGCCTGCCATGGAATTTCCCATCTTCATTGGCTTTGAGCGTAAAGGTATAAACGCCATCCTGAACAGTTAGCTTCTGGTCATAAGCCAGAGTTCTTCTGGTCATTCTGGCATCCCAGGCCGGATCACCATAAAACGCCACCGTATCTCTGTCCCAAAGCAAACCCATTTCATCCCGACTCTTACAGCCATACTTACTGGAAAATCGATTAATCCCTCGGTTGCCAAGTTCATCAGCCACCGGGTTAACATCCATCAGTTTTGGTGCGATGTCATTTAGCTTATGCAGTAAAGCCTGAGTATTGCTGTAGAAAGCTTCCGCCAAATTATAACGGCCTGCCTGGGCGAGGAAATAATCATTAAGCCCCCAGCCGCCAAAACCATAAAAAGTAACCACGGTATAGCCCGGCATCTGGTAAACGCCAGCCGAATGCATCATCGAAAGCGTCATACAATTCTGTTTATCAATCAAGCCAATGAGACAATTGCCAATTGGCATATAAACTTTAGGGTTAGGGGAATTAATATCATAAGTTTTCTTCTGGGTGTCAATGCCATACATCTGGCCATCGCGACACTTGAAAAAGCCATTCTTGCGGTTATAACCTAGCATCCAGTCATTAGTGGTGCCATGACCACTGGTAAAAAATACATCTGGTTTATAATTGTTCATCGCATCAACCAGAGTCTTAGTTGAATCATCAGGACATTCGGCATCTTCCAGTTCTTTGCCGACTTCTTTTTTTCGCATGTGCCCGGCTTTAGCTTCATCAAACTTCATACCTTCTTCAAAATGCCCCATATCAAGGCCAATCGTACCTGACAAAGCTTTTTTCACAACCAGCGGTTCATTATGTTTGGCTATTCGCAACGCGTCAGCAACTTCATAACCGGTCAAAATTGCCCAGATCGAATCAGTATAAATATCTTCATCCAGCATTCGAGTTAAACGATGGACATCCATCACAAACTGCCGGTTGGCATCAGGCCATTCGGTAACAAAACAAATATAGCGAGGCATCATTTTCGCTAAAGCGACCCGGGTTTCCCGAATATTATTTTGATAGATAAAAACCTTTGCATCATGCTTAGCCATCAAGGCATCGACAACTTCTTTCCACTGCGATTTTGCCTGGGTATTTTCATTTACTACAATGGCATAATCTGCCGCCTGAACTGCTGTAAAGAAGCACAGAACCAGTAATACTATCAGCTTTTTCATCTTTCACCTTTCAAAATCCAATTTATTAATATAACCGCAAATGGCTAACATATTATTCAGAACGATATAATAGCCTTTTAATACACAATAGCCAAACAAAAAAGGCACCGCTTCATTGCCAGTACCTTTGATTTGCTAATCACTAAAATATTGAAAATTATTTCCCAGCCACCACCTTAACCGCAATCGCGGGCATTACATTTTCGACAATATTTTTCCCCACTTTCATCGACCCGGTCATAACAATATTTTCTTCATAGCCTACCGGAATATTTTTTTTAACGGCAACCACCACTGTCGCGGTATTTTTATCCGGAGCGAAACTTACTTTTCTCACCTGAACATTCTTGGAAATAGTTTCAACCGCCAAAGAAATCATCGCTTTAGCCTGCTCGGTACGATTAACTTTTACTGCAAATTCTGCCTGGCCACCCTGAGGCACTTCCAAAACCACATCAGCAAAATCATGGGTAAAACTAAAAGCCACATCCTTGCCTCGACCTATCAACAACTCATCGGTTTCGACCAGATGCCTGTATAAAAATGCCTGCATCAAATCTTCGCATGGCTTCGCTTGATGTTTAACAGTTTTCCGCGTAATTGTTGCCTGACCAAAAACTCGTGGCCTCAATATTCCAACAGGCCCATTTTTTGGCAGACTAATTGTAAATTGCATCTGTTCAGCTTTAGCTGGCAACTTCGCATGATTAACTTTAGCCCCTGCCCCCAGACCTTCAACCATAAGATCGACGGCCCCATTGAAACCATCCTTACGATGGATATGCACTGTCAATTCTCCAGTCCCGCCCTTACCAATCAACAGATTATCAGGATAAACATATAAATCAAAATCCGGGTTCGGTTCAGCTAACTTCAACCGATAACCAAAGTCAACCCCGCCTTTATTTTGAACATCAGCAAGTTTTACATAATAATCACCGTCAGCTTTAAATGTATAAGAAAGATTAGAATCGGCATGATGCGTAACCAGCCCATACCATTTCTTGCCCACAAAATCATCATTAAAACCTAAACGATTAAATTTGGCGTCATACAACTCAATCGAACTATCCAAAGGAGAATCCAGCAATCGCGCATCTACATCGATTACAATTTTCTGCTGAGCTTTGGCACTGATTTTATATACATCGACATCGCCAACTTTTTCAATCTTGCCATTTATCACCACAGGCCATTTCACCAGCTGAGCTTTAGCATAACTATCGTTTTGCTTAACTTCAGAAACTTCATTCAAATCGCCAACCGCTAAAAGCTTGGCATTACTTTCAAACCCTTTTACCCCACAGCTAACATTCATAATTCCTTTTTCGCTAAAAGCGACATCTTGCCGGCCACTCGGTAAATTGACGCCCTGAACCTGCAATACAGTTTTAGTGCCAGCCTTACCGCCTAATGGAAATACACTCCGGATAAATGGTATCTGGCCAACGGTAATGCGATATACAAAATCATCGCGACCCCGATAAATAGAATCATTAATCTGCAAAATATAAGTATCATCTTTGGCTACATCAAAAACCACCACCGGGTCGGGCCGAAACTCATTATCATCCACATAAGCCACCTCATTACCCTTGCTGTCATACAAAGTCACCACCGCCTGAAACCACCCTGGCACCGCGTCAGCTAAAAATGGCAAAATCACACGAGCCTTTACATCGCAAACAAGCTTCTGGCCCCTGGTCGCATAAAATCTTATGTAGTCCCTGTCCCCTGGCATGATCTGACCATTTATCACACAGGGAAATTCATTAACCTGCATGGGTTTGTCCATGGTAAGGTCTTCAGCTTCAGTCAATTCATTTATTGCCCCAACGAAAAATCTGAATCGATTCGAAATACCATCGGCAGAAACCACCCGTAAATCTCGCATGCCCGGTTTGGCATCCCTGGCAATCTTCACTGATAAGTAAATCGCCTCAGGATTATCCTGATCTTCAATTACATTTTTGGAAATCTTACGACCTTTCTTTGTTTCTTTTGGCTTGGGTACCTCTAAAATATCAACCTCAATCCCCGAACCACTAAATAAAACATCACTGGCCGCCAATAATCGCAACCCACCAACTTTAATTTTCACTACGTTACCCTGCTGACCACCGGCTGGATACAAATAATTAATATGAGGGCCCTGCTGAGCATAAGCTGCCCCTGCCCATAAAATCAAAACTAATAAAAATATCTTTTTCATGGAATCACCAGTATCTATTTCTTTTTGGTTGGCTTGTTGTTTTTATTCTTTTGTGTCGCTTTATTATTATTTTGAACCACAAACACCTGAGCCGCTATAGCCGAATCTTTCAACCTTTGCACCATTTTTTCAGGCATTGGTTCACCCTTGAAATCCAGCCATTTAAGCTGAACTCCATCGCTACAGCTATAATGTCCTCTTGCCGTAACTATCAACCATTGATTATCCCTGAAATCCAGATCAGCCAGCGTAGCAATCTTAACCCCATTGTAACTGCGATAAACCTTTACCAGCCCATCAGCACCAGAACTTGCAACTTTTTCCCCATCAGCACTTGCCACTATCCCATAGCAATACCGATCATGGCCATCAAGCTTTTTAAGGAAACTGCCATTCCATGCATTATAAGCCATC
The DNA here is from genome assembly GCA_016342495.1 of Phycisphaerae bacterium. Lineage (GTDB taxonomy): Bacteria > Planctomycetota > Phycisphaerae > Sedimentisphaerales > SM23-30 > JAEIOG01. The sequence goes on along the minus strand of JAEIOG010000004.1, from coordinate 30,460 downwards.
ACGTTCCCATCAGCACAACCCACCAATAGCCGACCCATTTTTTCAATATAAACCATCGACAAAGGTTCACTTGCAACTTTGATGGTTTTGCTAACTTTATAATTATTGGTATTGATGGTCTTGATAGCATTTTCGCTACCGCCTACAATCGCTAAAATCACTTTGTCCTTGTTAGCAAAGCAAATCCCATTAACACTGGCATCTAACTTGATATTTTTCAAATATTCCCATTTCTCAACATCATAAAGACAAACCGTTTTATCAGTCGAACCGCTAATCATAAACTTACCCGTGCTGTCAAAGGCAACCGACATAACCATACCGCTATGCTTATCAAATTTCTGCACCAGTTTTTTTCCGGCAATATCCCACACATAGACATTACCGTCGGCGGAACCTGCGGCGACAAATTTCCCATCCTTTGTCAATGCCAGACTGTAAACTATATCACCCGGCTGAGAAAAACAAAAGAGTTGCTCTTTACTATTAACATCAAAAATACGTACCGCACCGCTCTGGCTGGCCACCCCATCACCAATCGCTATCCACTTGCCATCATTGCTGAAAGCAAGGCATTGGACGGCACCCTGGATATCCCCTACACCAATCCTTTTTGCAAGACTGGCTTTTTTTAAATCCCATACAACTACATGGCCATAACTACCCGCCCCCAGTAATGTACCACCATGGTTAAAACCAACCGCCTGAACCGATGGCCTGATATTGCTGTCAACCTGACACTTAAACGACACCGGTTTATTATCCGCATAAGAAATATATTCAACATCAATATCCAAAGTCTCAGCCAAACCAATAGCTGAAAATAAAACCAATATCAACGCTACCAACAATTTTTTATACATATCCAAACCTTTTATCTAAACACAAACCCAATTTCATATCTACGAAAAACATAACGGCCAGTACCAGCACACGCTAACAACAACCTTCCTGAGTAAATCAAAAAAACATGAGTAAAACGAATACCACAACTTTTCACTTTTAGTGTTTCACTGTTAACTCTTTCTCTACATTATCTCGGTCAACAATCCACCACTCTGCACCGCGCCACTAGCCAGCGGCGTCACATAAGCGACACAGCCATGCGGGTGCGGCAACTGCCCCAGTGGGTCTATGCCTAATTGCTGATAAATGCTGGCATTCAAATCCCATGGATATATCGGACGATTACGAATATATTCGCCCCTCTGGTCAGTTTCACCTACGACCTGCCCTCCCTTGAAACCGCCGCCGGCAACCAGCCACGAAAACGCATGGCCATAATGCTGCCTGCCGCCATTCCACGGCGGATCCATATGAACCTTAGGCGAACGACCAAACTCACCGCCGCATAAAACAATCGTAGAATCCAAAAGACCATATTCAGACAACTCTGATATCAATGTCGCCAGTCCCTGATCCAACTGAGGAAGTTGCTTATCCATCGATTCAAAATGTTTCTTATGGGTATCCCAGCCTTTCCAGTTAATAGTAATAAAAGGCACACCCTGCTGAACCAGCTTGCGTGCCAGCAAACAGCTTTGCCCGAAACGATTGCGGCCATATTTCTGCCTTAACTCATCGGATTCCAGATTTAAATCGAAAATCTTTTTGGAATCGCCTAGAATTAGATCATAAGCTTTTTCTTGGAAATCATCCGCCTGTACTAAAGTTGAATTACCCGCGGCATCATATCTATCCAGTTTATCCAGCAACCCCCTGCGTCCAGCCAGTCTCTTATCATCAATGCCACCGGGTGCGACAATACCCTGAACAATAAATTTACCAGCGTTAGGATCACCACCGGTGCTGAAAGGTTTATACTTCGGACCTAAAAAACCAGCTTCTGAAAACCGGCCCTGGGGCTGGGTCAAACAAATATAAGGTGGTAAAACCCCTTTGTATTCCTGGCCAAAACCTTTCTTCAAAGCCACCACCGCACCAAGTGATGGATAAACCATTTCACCGGGTTGCATACCGGTTTGCACCAAATAAGTCGCGGTCTCGTGGGCAAAGACACCATGAGTCATACCACGCAATATTGCATATTTATCTGCTATCTTAGCCAGCATAGGAAGTTTCTGTCCAATATAAACACCCTTAACATTGGTCTCAATAGGCTTGCGATATGGCCCGGTATAATCAACCCCGGCACCAGGCTTAGGATCAAATGTATCCAGATGCGATGGCCCGCCCCACATCCAAACCTGTATAACAGACTTAGCCTTGCCCATTACTGGCTTTGGCCCACTGGCAAAACCCAGCTGACTACCAAAAGCAACTCCGGCAGCTGTGCCGGCTACGCTTTTTATAAAATTACGTCTGTCTATCAATCTAATATTTTTCATTTTTTAACCTCGCTTATAAAAAGCCATAAGCACAGCGAATACCGCATCTTATGCCTCATGCCTTTTTCTGCTTAAATCAATGATTAAAAATAAATTCCTTCGTATTCATAATCGCCCATACCGTATCTTCAACGGCAATATTACGTTTATTCTTATCAAAAAATTCCGCTAAGATTTTAACCTCATCGGCTTTGGGATATCTTGACAACATCGCCAGATACAATTCATCAATAATCTGTTTAGGATTTTTCTTCGACGCAACTATTTTTTTAAGAACCGAACTGCTGGTTAGCCTCTTCTGTAAATGTTCAGAATTAATAAAATGTAAAATCTGATCCATCGCAGCCTGATTATTCCGCTGCGATTCAAAAGAACTATCCCGGCCGGGCCTGCCAAACATTTCCAGGAATGGCGTGGTTATACTGCCATCAGCCAACTGAACCGCACTGCAATCATCCGGAATAAATGTAAATGGCTCAGGTATGCGGCTGGTAAAAGGCTCATTAGTGCCTGTAACCTGACCGACTGCGTCAAGAAGTTGCTCAGCAGTCAAACGCTTTATCATATAATGAGAAAAATAAGCATAGTCATCTTTATTATTGGCATTGGCCTCTGAAGATAGCTGATAGGTACGAGAGTTCAAAATCAATCGATACAGGTGCTTCAGGTCATAATCTTTGCCAACCAACTCTTCAACCAGATAATTTAACAATTCAGGATTAGTCGCCGGATTACCCGGCCTTATATCGTCTGGTTGATGGATTATGCCTCTGCCCATAAGCCAAAACCATATCTTATTGGAAATATTCTGGGCAAACCATGGATTATCTTTTGCCGTCAGCCAGTTGGCAAAAACTTCACGCGGGTCCTGGCCCGCCTTTACTTCTGCCATTGTGCCATCAATATATTGAGGCTGGACAATTTTGCCATTATGCATTAATTTGCCATCAGGATTAAAATAAACGATTTCCTCTTTCCACTCCTGGGTTTTTTTATAGCCCAGCTTGGCAAAAAACGCACCCATTCCCAAACTTTCTCTACTGCCCCAGCTTTCGGCTGGATGTTCATGGCAGCGGGCACAGCTCATCCGGGCCCCCATAAAAATTAATGCCGCGGTATCAGCAATAGCCTGGGGTTGCCGGTCTGGAAATGCTCGATAGAAATTAACCGGACTGTCACGAAAATCACTGCCTTGGCTAACCAGCAGCTCACGAACAAACTGGTCATAAGGTTTATCTTCAATGAAACTCTGTCGCAACCAGCGCTGATAGGCCTGAACCGCATTGGGCCAAAGGTTACTGGGAAATTCACTTTTGACTCTTAGCAAATCACACCATTTCAAGGCCTGAAAATCAGCAAATTTATCACTTGCCAACAATTGTTCTATAAGTTCCGACCTTTTATTCCCTGCTTTATCAGCTAAAAATTCTTTCGCCTGTTCCACTGTTGGCAAAGCACCGGTAACATCAAGATATACCCGACGTAGAAATTCTTCATCACTGCAAAGCCTCGAAGGTTCCAGGCCCATCTGCTTCCATTTTGCCAGAATCAGGTCATCAACTTTGTTATTACCGTTAAATTGCGGATTCGATCTGGATTCATTGCCAACAGTCACCAAAACCCTTGCGGTATTTCTCAAATAGCTAGCCGACACACAACTTTGCCCAAAATGGCCGGCCCTGATTCCGCCATCGCCGCCAACTGCTATCACGGCCATATCATTACTCGTAAAATATCCTTCTGCGGTTACATCTTTTTCTGTACCATCAGAATAAACTGCCATAAGACTGAGCTGTTTTTCCTGGCCAACTTTCATCTGAAATTTTTCAGGATTAATCCGCAACGATACGATTTTTCTTTGATTTGGATATTCATAGACTGCCCCCTGACTAATCCAGGCCACCAACATTTGATATTCTTTAGAGCCTTTTTCAGCTAAAACACCCCCTTTGTGGGGTGATTTCCCGTTGATTTTTCGTAAAAACAAGCTATTTTCCGGAGAAAACCTGTCGAAATATCTACCACGGTTGGCATATATCATACGTTCATAGTCCCCTTTCGGGTCACCATTAAACAGTGACAGCTCAAAACCACCTTCATCGCCCACCGACCCATGACATTGGGCCGCATTACAACCTTTTATGTCAATAAATGGTCGTATATCACCCAAATAAGATACTTTATTGCCCGAAACCTCACTTATCTGCCCATAGCTATAGCTGGACAAATCATTAGTAAAACTAAATAATACCAATAATAGAACCGCAAAACAAACAGACAGGAAAATTCTAAGCCGCATCTCAATTCCCCACAAGCACATCTACATATGCCAATTTTACCCTTTTCAAGAATCTTATAACAATTATATACAAATCGTCTTTTAATGCGTATTTCTTTATTAACGTAACAGATATAAGAAATATTGCATAAAGCCTTATTTGTAATATATTCATATTTTGGAGATAAAAATGAATTTAATCAACAATCGACGTAAACTGATACAACTATCATGCTTATTTATTATAGCTCTGACTTCGCCAATTTTTGCGCAAAATCTCACATTAATTCCAACCGAACCTGCTAAATCCCCGAATTACTGGTGTACTTGGTATGCTCAAAATTACTGGGTGGGCCGTGGAACCGAAATCAAAGACCTAAATATACTAAGTAATTCCAATTCCCGTGAAGAATTAAATGAAAAGACTATCTTCGACAAAACTGAAGGATGGGCTGTCCAATTGCTGCCCAAGTCCCGCAATGACTACTTCTTTCTAATCGATCATGGTTGGCAAATAAAAGATGATAAATCGCGGAAAACAGGTCTGCCCTTTTTCTCGCTGCAGATTGAGCCAACCGATTTCCCACGCTATGAGAAATATGACCAAAAACAGGCTTTAAAGCAATTTAACGACGACATTAAGGCCCTGGGCTGGCGTGGGCTTGGTATCTGGGTACGTGGCAATGTCAGCCAGAAAGATGCCGAAACTTTTGTTAAATGGTCGAAATATGCCGGCATCGAATACTGGAAAATCGATGGAGGTGATATCAAATTCTTTCATTGTTTCAATGCCAAAGAGAAGATTTACCCCGAATTAGTGCTGGAATATGTGACACCAACGGGCCCGTTAAACCCCAAATGGGACCAAAAACTACCCGAATACCCTTCAATTTACGCAAAAAATGACAATTTTCTGCCCGTTCTGGAACACTCCGACACCTTCAGAACCTATGATGCCACCCCACTACTGGTAACATCAACAACTCTTCGTCGAGTCGATGACATCCTCGAAAAAACCCAAAATAAACCAAAATACAAATCGATTCTTAATCTACAAGACGACGTAAATGCCGCCGCCGCTCTGGGCTGTCTGGCGGCAGTGAAGCGTCACAACAATTATAATGAAAAAACTTATCAGGGTAAGGATATACATTTCCAAATACGGGGCAAGCGCATGATTCAGCATCGCATGGATGAAGCTGAAAGGTTTGCTATCTGGCAGCGAATCGCACCGGCTTTTCCGGCAGGCCAGGGTTCGTATCTATCGAGAAAACAAGAACTTATCGACTATTACCCTTATGTCAAAGGTGACACCTGGATGGCAGCAACCTATGGCAAAATGGTACACCAAAGCGCACCGGCTGTCATGGCACGCAATATGGCCTTACCCAAAGTCGAAATTGATAGTGACCCACCTTTCGTGATGGCCAGCAAATTTCCCAATGGAGTTACCGCAGTAGCTACCGAAGGTCGGGTAAAACCGGAAAACCAGTGGTTTCATCCACGTGCTAAAGTCACAATCACCATTAGCGACCCCAAAAAGCCCATCGGCATCTTTGGCCATTATCAGTCGCTGGTGATTGATTCTGAAAAATCGCTTAAAAATATCAAAAAAGTATGGGCTCAAGACTTGCTAGCTGATACTGCAGTTGATATAACCAGTAAGATAATCATTAATGATAATACCATGACCATCCCCGGTGAACTGATTGATACCGTAGGCACGATGGCCGCAACTAAAGGCGATATATCCGCACCGGGTTTGGTATTGAAACTGGAACTATAAACATATTTGGAATCAAGATTATGGACACAAAAATATCCAGAAGAAACTTATTAAAACTGTCTTCATTAACATTAGCCAGCCTTTCCGTCCCGGCATTTGCACAAACGGTAAACCAACCCAATATACTCTGGATAACTTCCGAAGATAACAGCCCATTTCTAGGTTGCTATGGCGACAAAAATGCTACCACACCTAATCTTGACCAGCTGGCTGCTGAAGGTACCTGCTATGACAAAGCCTTTGCCAACTGTGCGGTTTGTGCCCCGACTCGTTCGACTATCATAACCGGGATGTATGCCTGTTCTTTAGGCACTCAACACATGCGCAGTGGCAATGAGGTGCCAAAATCTATTAAATTCTATCCGCAATATCTCCGCCAAGCGGGTTATTATTGTACCAATAATTCCAAAACAGATTATAACCTTGTACAACATTCTGAAATCTGGGACCAATGCGATAATAAAGCCCATTACCGCAATGGCAAAGATGGCAAACCATTTTTCGCGATATTTAATCTTACGACCAGCCACGAAAGCTCTGTTCACAAATCCATACCAACTGCACAGTTGCGTCACAAACCTGAGGACATGCAATTAGCTCCGTATCATCCGGACACCAAAGACATCCGCCATGATTATGCTCAATATTATGACAAAATTGAAGATATGGATACACGCGTAGGGAAAATTATCGCCGACTTAAAAAAAGATGGGCTCTATGATAACACAATCATTTTTTATTATGCCGACCATGGCGGAGTAATAGCTCGCAGCAAACGCTTTCTTTATGACTCAGGTACACGAGTGCCATTTATTATCAGATTCCCAGAAAAATATAAACATCTGGCACCGACCAAAGTTGGAGGTCGTTGCGATAGAATTATATCTTTTGTTGATTTAGCACCGACTCTGCTTTCTATTACAGGTATAAAAATCCCATCGCATCTGCAAGGCAAGGCATTTCTTGGTTCAAATAAAACTCATGACCCCAAATATGCCTTTATGTTTCGGGGCCGCATGGATGAGCGATATGATATGTCACGTTCGATTCGAGATGAACGTTTCAGATATACCCGTCATTTTATGCCTCATCGGATTTTTGGTCAACATCTTGACTATTTGTGGAAAGCACCAGCAACCCGATCATGGGAAAACCAGTTCAAGCTGGGTAAATGCAATAAAGCCCAATCGGCATTCTGGCAGAGGAAGCCAGCCGAGGAATTATTTGACACTAAAAATGATCCGCATGAAATCAATAATTTAGCAAATGACCCGAAATATACAGATACGCTGAAACGCATGAGACATGATCTTGGGCAAATGCTTGGTGATATTTATGATACAGGTTTTATCCCTGAGCCAATGATGCTGGATATGATAAAAGAAAAAAACACAACGGCATATCAGCTGACACGTGACCCGTCGACAAATATAAAAGCTATAATCAAATCCGCTCAGCTTGCATCAATGGCAACCAAAGCTGATTTACCTGAAATTATTAAATACGCTAAAGACGCAAATCCAGCAATTCGCTATTGGGCAGCAACCGCTTTCCTTATTCTAGGCAAAACTGCTGAACCTGCAATGCCGCAAATAGAACTTATGCTCAAGGACAATTCGTCAGTAATACAGTTGGTTGCCGCTGAAGCAATTTATAAACTTAACAAAAGCGAGCAGGCTCTGAAAGTTATAACCGAGAAATTACAAGATGAAAATTCTTTTACGGCTTTGTTCGCGATGAATGTTATGACAGAAATCAAGCCAGAGAAACTGCCAATAGCCCAAATGAAAGCCAGTCAGGAAAAACATGCTAAGAATAAATATATCGCCAGAACTGTTGAATATTTACTGCAATAGTAAAAGGGGAAAATTAAAATGAAATTCTTTAGAATTATGGCTATTGCATTAATAATGGCATTTATGGGAAACACTTCTCTTGCTCAACATCGTAGCATCAGTGGTGTTTATCCTCATTTGACGATGTATAATAATGAAGGCGAATGTGGCACCGGTGCGGTGGTGCCCTTTGCAGGTAAATTGTGGGTGATTACTTATGGCCCACACAAACCCTTTGGCTCAAGTGATAAGCTATATGAGATTTCGGAAACATTGACTCAGGTTATCCGTCCGGAAAGTGTGGGTGGCACGCCAGCCAATCGCATGATTCACACCGAATCAAATCAACTTAATATTGGCCCGTATTTTATCGATGCAGATGGGCAAGTCCGGGTAATATCGCCTGAAAAAATGCCCGGCCGCCATACCGGTACCGCTCGGCATTTAACCGACCCTGCCAACAAGGTTTATATCGCGACAATGGAAGAAGGCCTTTATAGTGTTGATGTAAATACATTAGAGTTTGTCGAACATATCAAAGATGGTAATCTTAGTAAGCCTGTTCAAAATGGAATATCTTCACAATTGCCGGGATATCATGGCAAAGGTTTGTACTCTGGTCAGGGCGAACTTATTTATGCAAACAATGGGCAGCAAGGTAGCTCAGCGGCTATTGATCCAACCATTGATTCAGGTGCATTGGCTTCATGGTCAGGTGAAGGTGACTGGAAGCTCATTCGGAGAAATCAATTTACTGAGGTAACAGGCCCTGGCGGAATTTATGGCAACCAAAAACCAGCAACCGATCCAATATGGGCGATGGGCTGGGATTATCGTTCGGTAATATTAATGCTGCTGGAAGATGGGCAATGGCATAGCTATAGATTGCCCAAGGCCAGCCATAGCTATGACGGGGCTCATGGCTGGAATACCGAATGGCCTCGTATTCGTGACATTGGCGAAGATAAACTATTAGCTACCATGCACGGAACATTCTGGAAATTTCCCAGGACTTTTTCATTACACAACTCTGCAGGCATCTTGCCTCGCAGTAATTATTTGAAGGTCATTGGTGATTTTGCGAAATGGGGAGATAATCTGGTGCTGGGCTGTGATGATTCAGCACAGAAAGAATTTTTGAATCATCGCCCATTTAAGTCAACCAAAGGCGCACCTGTTCAATCTAATTCAAATTTATGGTTTGTCGACCCGGGGCGTCTTGATAAACTTGGCCCGGCAATTGGCCGTGGAAGTATCTGGCTCAAAGATGAGGTCAAAGCTAATGTGCCTAGTGATCCATACTTGTTTGCCGGTTATGATTATCGCATGATGGTTATTAATCATAAGACCCAAAATCCCGTTACATTTACCATTGAGATAGATGAAGATGGTAACAACAATTGGAAAGATTTTGCGGAATTTAAGGTAAAAAACAACTTGATTCATATCTTCCCCCAGTCAGACAAAGGCTGTTGGCTCAGGGTAAAAACAGATATTGATGCCAAAGATGTTTCGGTTCATTTTAATTATCGTAATAAAGATAATCGAACAACAGCAAATGATCCAATATTTGCACCGATATCAAATGCCGGGCAAGAAAACCAAACCAGGGCAATGCTGAGAAGTAATCAAAAAGTATTGAGTCTGTATGGTGAAGATGGGAGCTTTGAGGTTAATGAGAAATTAGAATTAACGGCAAGTGGAGATTCTACAAGTTTATTTGATGGTGTCGGTCAGCCTGCTTCTGATATTTATGTTGATGAAGCATCGGTTGTTGTAAATGAAGATGGCAAGACTTATCGCTTACCTAAAAATGAAATATATCAGGATATCGCCAGTGCTGAAACTATCGAAAGCTATCTGGCTAGAAGTCTGGCTAAATCAGCAACCATTACAGCCAGTTCTACATTTCAGAATCATGATGGCAGCAATACTGTTGATGGTATGCTCGGTAATGAATCCCGATGGATAGCCGAAAATGCGGGGCCGAAGTGGCTGGAGATGGACCTTGGCCAAATTAGAACATTCCAGAGTATAGCGGTGGTAACCGGCTGGAATATGGATAGTGCATACGCGGTCAAAAATTTTGACATTCAGATAAAAAACAATGATAGCTGGCAAACTTTAGATGGGGCCACAATAAGAGATAATAATAGTGCAACGGTAGTGATTAATCTAAGTGAAAGTATTTCAGCTCAGCATGTTCGTTTTGTTTCTAATGATAAAGGTTATGTAAGAGTTTATGAAATTGGTCTGCTGAATGAAAAAATTGCAATTAGCTCAGATACATATCCAGCACGGATATGCCGTGAAGTTGCTACAGAACGTGACTTATTTAATCTGCATGGGACATTTTATGAATTGCCAGCACGTAATGCCCAGGGTTTTGCCAAGATAAGGCCGATTGCAACCCATAATCTTAATATTAATGATTATGCTTCTCATTTTGGTTTAATGTTTATCAGTGGTTTAAATGGCCAGGTCAATGACCGGGTAATATCAAGTGATAATGGTAAAATTGCGGTCTGGGCAGGTGTGATTGATGATTTATGGAAACTTGGCAAACCGCGTGGCCAGGGAGGGCCCTGGAAAAATAGTGTTGTCAAAGCCAACAAGCCATCCGACCCATATTTGATGACAGGTTATGATAATAAATCTGTCACTATTGAGGCCAGTCAATCAGCTGTGATAACAATCGAAATCGATATAGATGGCACAGGTTTGTGGGTGCCATATAGAACCTTTACGGTTAAACCGGGGGTAGCAATTTCGCATAAATTCCCTGAAGGGTTCAGTGCATATTGGGTTCGTGCAATTAGTGACGTCGCTACAACAGCGACTGTCTGGTTCAAGTATAATTAAAACATGCTTGCGATGCTGGCTCGTTGAAGGAGTATTAGTTTGCACATACCATAGACATTACCAGACCAGACATTTTGATATCACCCCAAAAAGGTAGAAAATATTACATTGCCGCACAAACTTAAATTCGACGATTATTTATCAGTAGGTAGCCCTGTAATTTGAGCAAACATTGAAATATGAAAATACAGCAAGACATCTCCCTTTCACTCCAACGATTCTGTCAAAACCATTGTCGATCTACTTATTTCCCTAATCCTGACAAGGCCAATAAGCTTTAAGAGCACTTAACTATCAGATCGATAGATTATACATCCAAATTAACTACTTGCTCATCTTCGACCCAGAAAACCACATGGCCCAAACGCAGTTTATCGCCATCAGCTAAGGCTGCTTTTTCAACCTTCTGATTATTGACAAAAGTGCCATTACGACTGGATAAGTCCTGAACTTGCAGCAACTCATCGTTAATCGTAATCGTGCAATGTCTGCGCGAAACATGTATTTCAGGCACGTGGATGTCACAATCATCGTGCCGCCCCATAACCATAGCCCCAACTCCGATAGGTATCTGTTTCCGTCGCCCTGCCGCGTTGACAATAACTAATGACGCCATAACGCCTCCCTTCGGTCGCTAACGTCCCCAATAAAATTAGAAAGGATATTTTGAAAAGTCATACCCTTGATAGGTATACAACCTGATACTACTCAATAACCATGACCATTTCAAGAACTAATTTTAATATTTTTCCGCTTTTTTAGCATTTCTATATAAAACTTACCCTATAAACCCCAAATTTAAACATAAAAAAACAGGTGCATTTAGCATATAATATGACAAAAACACCTGTATAAAATACTATAAGTATCTACAAATCAATAACTTGTATCATTTTTTACGAATTAGGATCTCCGGGATTACCCATGCCCATACCGCCATCACCCATACCAGTATCTTCTGGTATTGCCACAGGAGCTGCCGGAACTTCATTAACATCTGTTATCATATCCGAAGGCTTTACCGCACCACCTCTTCTATTTATAAGCTCTACAGTTTTAGGGCTCATCGGGGTAGCTATACGAACGTTTATCCCGTCTATCGCTGGATCATAGCTGATAGGGCCAGCTTTTGGCTCGTTTTTTTTGCATGAAGCAAATATAGCTGCCATTATTATCATTGCTAAAATCAGTGCTGTTTTACGCATCTTATTTTCCTCTTAAACAAAAAAATCAATTAAATCGGTTAAAGTCGAAGTATTTTAACAGATTTTATCACAAATTTCACTAATGAAATTAAACTTTCTCAGCCACAAAACTAATGAATTCCACTTTGAATATCATCATGCAATCGAGGCTAAAGGCTTGACCAAAGCAAATAAATCATCTGCCTTGTAGTCAAAATCTAACTGAAATTCCAAGAAACAGCCATGATTATGGTCGCTGGCAATAACAATCAAACCTTTTTGCAACTTGCAGCATCCATGGACCTGAGGCTGATGGCCCACTACAAAAGCCTCGATATCCCACATTTGTTGTAATTGCTCAACACAATCGGAACAATGTCGCCGGTCCCAGATTAATGCTCGCAATGAACGATTATTTTTTAAAACATCCAAGGTAATCGGTTCATCGAAAATACTGCTGTCAAAAGCAGCTAAATTTCGCATCGCTGGTAGTGAATGACTCATCCATATTTTATTATTGGTACGACAGGCAATCGGCAGTGTCATCAAAAAAACCTGCATTGCTTCGTAAACAGCTTTGGCGTCAGAACCAAAAACATCCTCAATTCCAGCATTAAACGACCGAACCATGGGCTGGCCGTTTTTCAGGACCTCATCCTGAGTAATCTGGGCCATCGCATGATTGCCCATTAAAAAATGGAATTGATTGGGATAGCGGATTTTAAGCATGGCCGCTTCCAGCAATAATTTATACGAATGGCACATTGTCGCACTGACTGGTTCATTACAATGAATTAATTCATGGGCTATTAAATGATTATTAACATCCGAATCCATCGCCGCTGTGCAAACAAGTCTCTCAAAATTGCGATCATGGCCATGCACATCTCCGCTTACAACCACCTTACCAGGGCCATTTAATTTAATAACATTGCCAAAGCGATTGATGTTTTCAACATTAGCTCTGGATGCCTGCTGAAAAATATTTATTATTTCCTGACTGTTCATGGACAAAACCTATTTCAGTGATTTTCCGCTGGCAATCATGTGTATTAACAAATCAAGTCGAGCTATAACTTCCGGCATATCTTTGGGTCTGTCAATAGGTTTTTTGCGGATACATTCCATTACCAAATTTGAAACACCGACAGGAATCTTAGGTTTTAATTCGTTGGGGCTTGGTGGTGGCGGAACATTTTTTTCAACGGTAATTGATCCTGCCGTCTGGTGCTTGGGGATCATCGTTGGAATATTCTTACCAGTTAAAGCCCAGTAAATCGTAGCGCCCAGATTAAATATATCAGTCTGGCGACTAAGTGGACGGCGTTTAACCTGCTCTGGTGCTATATAATCAGGTGTGCCCTGAATGCGGGTTTTCACCGTACCAACAGCACAACTTTGACCCAGATCAATGACTTTTATGCCACCATTTTCAGCAATAATTATATTGTTCGGTTTTAAGTCGCAATGGATAAAACCTGCCTGATGCATTCCATGTATCGCATTTGCCACCATGCGGAACACCAAAAGCAGATCCAGCAAAGAATGGCTTGGACCCTGCTCCAGTGATATGCCAGGACAAAATTCCATCAGCATTATCACTTCGCGACACGCTAACATCTTGCGAATACGTTTGATTTCATACACCTTGCGAATATAAGGATGATCTATCTTGCTGGCTACATCAAATTCGGCCTCGACCTGATCGATCATTCTTTTGTCTTCGCCATCCTTACGCATCACATACTTCAAAGCACGCATCTGACCAGTTTCGACATTGCGAACCTGATAGATAGTGCTGGCTGCACCGGTGCCAAGTTTTTTAACTGGTTCCCAGCCAGCAAACATTGGAGGCGTATCTGTTAATTTGTTACCACTTACATCAAGCACTATTACTGGAATTCTCCTGTTTGCTCAAATTATGCTTTAACCTGATTGGTTATTTTCAAAGCATACTTCAATAATTTTTCCAATATTCCATTTTGTGGATTACAATATTTGTAATATCAGTCTGGTATAACGTTCAAAGAATGACATTATTACCATAATTATAGACAAACAAATACCATTTAGCCTTTGCAGGTGTTAATTGATCACAAAATAGCATGAAAAACCAAGAGAATTGACAAAAAACATCATTTCTGTAATTTCAGGAGAGTTCAGGCAGGATAATTGCGGAAATTTTATAATTGCCATCGGAAGTAATAATAATTTTCAAACTCTCTGTACATAACAGACAGATATCTCTGTCGACCTCGTTTAACGCCAATCATGGTCAATCAAACAGCAAAGTTTCTACTTTTCATCATAATAATATAATAAAATCAAAGCTTTTACAAGGGTTTTTAGTTTTTTATTATAACGCTATCTCATGCAGTAAACCAAATAAAAACCCAATATCAAAAAACTTAAACACATACTAATCAACAACTTAGACACAATAACGTTTTCATTAATACTAAAACCCACAAAAAAAGGCGACATTTTTATTGTCGCCCTATAATTTTATATCAAAACTCAGATGTCAACCCAGACAATATCTTTCTACACTGCTGGTATGACATTGTCTTTCTCTATATCATAATAATTTGTCAAAGTACTCACTAATTCTTCTAGTCTTCGATATTGATTGGCTGTACCTTTGGGACAATCACTACTACTTAATACACAAATACGGATAGTCTTGCGGGTATCATCAAAACTATAGTTTGATTTACATAGACTCTGATTAGACCAGCAACGAGTGCGGAATATCTGGCCATCAGCACCAAAAAAGCCATTGCTGACAACAAAATGATATTGGTTGCTAAGATTATTGCGAAGAGCATCTTCCTGACCCTGATATTTATCCGATGAAGCCAAAACAACTTCTATCTGACTCCAGTCTTCAACTTTTATATCCTGATTAGTACTTAGTATGCTTCCGACATTTTGAGTCTGTCGAGTCTGACTGGACAAGCTGTAAGGCATAGGCTTAAAAGGTTTGCCTTCAAGTTTCATTAAAACTATTGTCCCAAATCCCATCGAGACTAATAGCAAAGCTAATACTGTATATGATCTTCCATGACCAGCCATAATATCCATCCATGCTAAGGGTAAAAAATTAAAAAAAGACTTCCAAACTACTGACCCACTTCAATAGCGACCAGACTTCCATTATGCCTGTGTCAACAGTAAGGATTATAATGATTTTTCGGCTATTAACAAAGATTATCTTTAGTTTTTTGCATATTATTTTAAAGTTTGCCGACTCTTATTGGCAGGACCGATAATACCGCCCGAGTTTCGGCATAATCAATACTAAGCCATTTTCACTAAAAAACCAAAGTCTATTTCACTAGAATATCTTTAGGTAAACGATGCTCCCATTCAGGAAAAAGTATCTTTTCGGTCATATCCTGGCCGGTAATTGCTTTGATTCTGGCAGAAATCATTTCGGCAATCTCGTTTTTACGTGGATCTTGTATCTGGGCAAAACTGGCAGAAGAAATTACTTCCCGAACAGCATCTTTTACTGTCAAGTCATTACTTTTGACAAGTTTGTCGAGCTGGTCTTGCTTTCCTTCTTTGGCCAGAGCATAAACTGACACAATGAACCTGACATGCTTATCAAAACCTTTGGTATTATCACATCCCATTTGCTTACAAAGTTCAATTTCTCTGGTAGGCTCAGCCGCGGCAAACATCTGCCATGGCTTTGCCTTAAAAATATTGCCAGAAAACATAAAAATGAAAAATACCGTTGCGACTAATAATGCCAGAAAAGCCATTACTATATTTTTTTTAATTTTTTCGCGATATATTTTCTTTTCACTACGTTTTTTTGCTGCTAATTGAGCTTGCTGTTTGGCTCTTTGAGATGGTAAGGGATAACGCATCTGACTCAATAATTTATTTTCGTCAGTTGATTTCCTCAGCACTGGGGGCTTTGTTGGTTTTGTGATGGTTATCTTAGCCATACCATATTTTTCGGCTAAAACCTGCAAAAAACCTTAAAAACAGCAATATTACTGCGGTTTTTAATCAGCATGAGCAGTTTTACTCTGGGACAGGTATACTTTCAGGCTAGCATAGGCTTTATCATTTAATTTTAGATTCCGCCGATAAGACAGATTGCCAATGAAGCTGATCAATGGCTGACGACGATGTAGCAGGTTTATCAATGTTCTTTGCAAAATACGTGGTATTGAATAAAAACCCCGGTCACAACCAGTCATTTCTTCAATAATATCGTCCAGCGACAAATGTTTGTACTTAGCTACCGGGAATGTCAGTGTGTAATATTTCCAATCTTGTGGAAAGTTACTCAGGGCAAGTCGCTCCTGCGACACCATCTGATCCCATAATCTGGTACCTGGCAATGGTGTCAAAAACAAAACGTTGAGATTGTCCAAACCATATTGCCTAGCTACAGTGGCAATACGCTTGCCAATTCCGGCATCATCAATATCCAAACCAATAATAAACGAGCCTACCACCAGAATATTATGTTTTTGCAAACGACGCACAGATTCACGGAAATTACGATTTTTAATAATATTAAATTTTTTGCCAATCTCATAAAGCCCTTCTGCTGAAGGTGATTCAAAGCCAATAAACACCCCTCGACATCCTGCTTGTGCCGCTAGAGACATCAGTTCTTCATTATCGGCAAAATTAATGGTAGCCTGAGCTACCCATTCTTTTTTAAGGTCGGCTTTTATCATCGCCCTAAACATATCTTTGGCACGTTCTATATGTTCGGGTTTTGTTCCAATGAGATTATCATCTACAACCAATACCCTTTTTTCGCATATCAGTTTGAATTCAGCAACAACATCATCTATAGGTCTTTGGCGATATCGGGCACCGTTAAAGGCGGTAACACTGCAAAAACTGCAGTTCAACGGACAACCTCGGGTACTCTGAATAGCTCCTAATGCGTATTTACCTGCTAACAGATCATGGCGGGCAAAAGGAACTTTATCTATTTCGGCATAAGCGCCATCATAATGAGCTTTGAGTTTGCCCTGTTCAAAATCGGTCAGAACCTCAGGCCAGATACCATCGGCTTCACCGGTTACAATTGCATCGGCATATTCGGCAACTTCGCTTTGACACATAGTTGCATGGATACCACCCATAATAACCGGAACACCCATATCATGAAATACCCTGGCAATTTCATAGGCACGATTAGCCTGAGATGTAAAAGCAGTGATACCGACCAGATCAGGTCGAGGCAAAGATAAATACTCTGGCAAGCCAAGATTCTCATCTATAATAGAAATATCCCACGATGGCGGCGTTAAACCAGCTAAAACCATAAGCCCCAGCGGTTTCCAAACCCGATAACGATTCCAGCGACTCTCTTTGACATTTACAATACTAACAAGAGGGTTGGATGGATTAATAAGATATAGCCTCATAAAGCATTTCCCCTGTCCTTTTCGGCTGGAAATTAAGCTTTAGGTGTATATCAATAAAAAGGATTATCAAACTAGGGTTACATGAATTGCCTCAATACTATTGTATGCTTTCATTCAGAAAAAGGCAAATCATCCATGCCAGGTAATAGTCTTGAAATTGCAGACCAAGATAACCCCACCGACCGGTTGTTGGCTATAGGGCATCTCTAGTAATTGCTTTTGAATTTTTAGATGCCTTAAAAACACCAGCTTGATTAACGGATTTCAGTTTTGTTTCTGGGTCAGATTAGCCATCAGAACTTCAACTAACTGGCGGGTGCTTTCATCGTTATCGCAGAGCTTATCGATATTGCGATAGCCATGCAGGATGGTAGTATGGTCGCGGCCACCGAAATAGCCGCCGATTTCTTCTAAGCTGTGGCGGGTCAGGTCACGGGCCAGATACATGCAAATTTGCCGGGGAAAGGCGATGCTGCGACTGCGACGTTTGCCTTGCAAATCCGAAAGTTTGATATTAAAATGCTCAGTTACGACATCGATAATCTGGGAAATTGAAATCTGGCGATGGGCGGGAGTAGGTTCTTCGCCAAGGGCCTGCCTTACCAGTTCCAGGGTAATCTGACCATCTTCCAGCATAGCCATCCCATGTACTTTGGTCAATGCCCCTTCTAGCTCGCGAGTATTATTTTCGATTTTTCTGGCAATAAACTCCACCGCCTCGTCTGGTGGATTGATACCACGCATAAATGCCTTCTTACGCAAAATCGCAAGGCGGGTTTCATAGCAAGGTTTGTCAATTCGGGTTACCAAACCTTGATTAAACCGACTTATCAGTCGATTCTCCAGATGCGGGATTTCCGATGGCGGACTATCTGATGAAATAATAATCTGCTTGCGAGACTGATAAAGACTATTGAAGGTATGGAAGAACTCTTCTTGTGATCTTTCTCTTTCGCTTAAAAACTGAATATCATCGATAACCAGCACATCGACATGGCGGTACTTATAACGAAAATCATATAATTTACCATCTTCAACCGCCTGAATAAAGTCATTGACGAAGGTTTCGCAACTCATATACATTGCTGTAGCGCCAGGATTCTTTTTTAGAAGTTCCTGACAGGCCGACTGCATCAGATGAGTTTTGCCCAATCCAACAGAGCCATGGATAAACAAGGGGTTATATGCCTGACCTGGAGCTTCTGAAACCGCAGTGCAGGCAGCATGGGCCAGACGATTGCATGGGCCCACGACAAAATTGCCAAAAGTATAGTCTGGATTGAAAAACATCAGACTTTCATCAACAGTTTCTTCATATTCAAAGTCTTTTTCTTTGTCAATATCCTGATTATCCGAATAAATATATTCCAGACTGATAAGATGACCAGTGATACTCTGGGCGGCCTGTTTCAGTCCATCATTGCAGGTTTTACGGAGATATTGCTGCCAGGTGCGTTCTGGCACACTGACTCTCAAAACACCATTATCAAGTGCAACCGGCTCGATTTGCTCAAACCAGTTACGCCAACAACTGCTATTATATTTATAAAAATGGCGTAATACCTTATCCCAAATGTCTGTCAAAACGTCTGCCAATTTATTTCCTTCTATATATTACTGCCACGCTGATGGCAGATTAAATTCATAAAAAACGATTCAAGTGCATTGCTGGTGTGCAAGTGGTAACCAATGCGGCCCACCTGTTAGGAAAAAACGACATGAAAACGTAAAATCCTATCTACAAACATCTTACAAACAGTAATATCCAACATTAAACTTGAAGGGTAAGGTGGAATTCTAACTGCACAGACAGAAAGTGTCAATGTAAAAAGCTGGATTTTGACTAGCGTTTCCAGAAGTTATCCACAAACTGTGAAATGACAACGAGATACAAACAAATCTGTCGACAACAATTTTATTTTATATTCATCGAAAGATGAGCGGTTCACTTTTACCACCCAAAATCGTAAAATTGCTGGAAAGAAAAATGGGATGAAACCTTAAATGTCATCCCCACGCAATCGCCGCTACCGATACCCCGAAGACCAGGGTGGCAATGTTACTATATAACCACAAACGCCAGCGCGTAGACGATAATGATAGATCCACACCTTAAGCTCATGGCCTAATCTTTACCCTCGACAAAACACTTCACAAGTTGGCATTAATCTGCATCCGGAGCATCGACATGGGCTTCTTTGATGATTTTTCCCATTTTTGCGGTAATTTCAGGGTACTTACCGGCAACATCATTGGCTTCGGCGATATCATTTTCAAGATTGTAAAGTTCAATCTGGCCATTGCCGCTATTTGCGACAGCTTTCCAATTACCCATACGCGCGGCCCGCTTGGAATAGAACTCCCAATAGAGATAATCATGCTGGACCTGCTTTTTATCTTTGCCCAGCAAGGTTGGCAGATAACTTATACCATCGATATTGCTTGGAGCTTTAACACCAGCTACATCGCAGGCAGTAGGAAGAAAATCCCAAAATGCTGAAACATGGCCAGTTTTAGTGTTCGAAGCAACTTTACCAGGAAAACGAACAATAAGAGGTACTCGAATGCCGCCATCATAGAGATCCCGCTTGAAACCACGCAGCGGCCCGCTACTTTTATTGAATCTGGGGTTATTGCCGCCTTCGCCATGAGGACCATTGTCCGATGTAAACATGATAATAGTATCATTATCAAGATTCAGGTCTTTCAACTTCTTTATAATATCTCCTACCTGTTGATCCAGACGGCTGATCATCGCAGCACAGCCTTTTTGCGGTTCAGGCCAGTCCTTATCGGCATATTGGCCTAGTGAAGGCACCTCCATACCCTTGATGCCCGCTTCATTATTAGCATGAGGGATAGTCGGAGAGTAATAAAGGAAGAAAGGTTTGCTACTGTTGCGGTCAATGAACTTCATAACCTCATCAATACACAAATCCGGGACATACTGGGCTCTTTCGCTGGCTATACCTGATCCATCTTCGGTTTTGACAGAGTTCTTATTGCCTTTCAGCGGTATCATTTCTTCATTACGGAAGATAAATTCGGGATAATAATTGTGGGCATGACGCTGACAGAGATAGCCGAAGAAATAGTCAAAGCCTTGCTTTTGTGGAATACCCACAGAATCAGGTCCGCCAAGGCCCCATTTACCGATAAGTGCGGTTTTATAGCCGCCCTTTTGCAATAAACGGGCGACAGTCTGGGTGCCGGGTTTCAAAGGCATCTGGCCCATAGGTTTAAATTCCTTGTTTCGGCGAACCTGGCTGTGGCCACCGTGCATGCCAGTCATTAAAATACAACGAGATGGCGCACAAACAGTATTGCCAGCATAATGATCAGTAAAAAGCATGCCTTCGGCGGCCATCTTGTCAATATTAGGAGTCTTGATAGCTTTCTGACCGTAACAACCAAGGTCGCCATAACCTAAGTCGTCTGCCATAATGTAAATAATATTGGGGCGACGACATTCAGCCGATAATTTTTTGCCGACTTGACAGCCCGAAACCGCCAGAGACATCGAAGTACCAGCGATTACCTTAAGAAAATTTCTGCGATTATACATAATATAAATTCCTGATCTTTAGTTGGTTCGTATTATAAAAGACTACGCCATCGGCTGCCCTCTCAAAACTCTAAGCATTTTTAACAGATAAGGTCTTGGGAGTCCAGAGATTTTTTAACGCAATGAATATGGTATGCCATATTTTATTCCTCTGAATAAAAAAACAGGACATCTCCCTGCTTTAGCGAGATGTCCTGTTATCAACAATTTAAATTTGTTTTGCTAAAATCTATGGCATTAGCCAATTACTGGAGAAGATCGCAAAATCATCCAGATCTACCCGGCCATCGCCACTAAGGTCGGCTACATTACAGCTACAGCCAAAGTCAAGCCAATGGTCCAGAAAGTCCCTCAGGTCACTCAAACCTGTTTCACCAGTATATTTATTCTCGACAGAGATCTTCACAAGTGCCTGGTCACTTAGTCCGGCACTATCGATAACTTTAACGGTAAAGGTATTTTCTCCGACATCGGCATCTCTGGCAATGCCACTTAAACTACCATCGGTACCAAGTATGACCCAACTGGCATCTTCAGAAACTCGGGTAAAAGTCAAAGCTTCATCTTCGGTATCATTTGCATCACCTGCTATGCTATCGCTATAATCTCTACCCTCAACTGCGTTAGCCTTAATCAAAATTTCGCTGACAAATTCTGGCGCAGTATCAAATACCTTACGAGTCATCGCCACATCATCAATGCCATACCAGCCGCCATCACCTTCAAAAGCTATCGCGAATTTTTTACCGACATAGCTGGCATTGCCATCAACTTCAAATTCCATGGTATATTCAAGCCAACTTCCCGTTATCGCCCAGTTTTGATCTTTAACAAGAGCAACCACAGCATTGCCATCCATAGCATAAATCTGAGCCTGAACCGCAGTAGCACCACCGGTAGCAAGGGCATAAAAGCTCAGGGTATATTTATCCCCTGCTTTGAGCTGTTCTTCGACAATTTGATAGGTCTGGCCCGCATCTGCTAAGGCATACAAACGATAGCTGCCGGCATGACCACCAGTTTCAACACCAGAATTAGCCCCATTGACCTGTTGCCAACCTGGAATCAAATCAAAATCATTAGAAATCTTCCCGGTACCGGGCAGTTCAAAACCAGGGTTAATAATATTTATCGGAAATGCCAAATCAACAGAAGTCGTAAACTCCCATACATTGCCGGCAATAACATTATCTCCATCAACACAATCAACCCGCCAGAAATATTGGGTAGCCGCACTGATGCCCTGTGGCACAAAAACATTATCTACAGCTGAACCAATATATTGATCATCTGCTTTGGTAGCCTGTTGGACTTCCTGAGCACTTGTTCCAATATAAATATCAAAACTAGAAATATATTCCGGCCCAATCCAGCTAAGTTCAGGTTTTTTAACATCTAAGGCTTCATTAGCGGGAGTAGGGTTTTCGGCCTGCCCGCCATTGACAAGGTTTCTGATATGTTGTTCTGTAAGGGCATAATTGTAAATCCTGACTTCATCAATACTACCTTTGAAGCTTCGGTCACTGCTGTCACGCCCAATATAAGTCGTGCCGCTGAAATCCTGTTTGTCAAACGACCCACTCCGGGTTTTACTCACAAAGATATCACCATTACTAGCATACATGGTTATCAGGTCTGGCTCAACTACCATCGCGACAAATACCCATTGTCCAGCGGGGATTTCAATTCCTGAATTCCAGCCATAGCTTCCACCCCAATGATAGCTAAGCACATTATTAGCGATAAAGTTAATGCCGGCATCACCGCTAGTGCGATTGAATATTACTCCATCCCAGGCGTCCTGAATGCCATCGGTTTTAATCCAGGCCGACAAGGTAACTGTATTGGAATTAATACCAAGAGAAGGCAGCCCAACATAATCATCTTCGCCATCAAAATCCAGAGCATCACCATATTTACCGACAACTGAATCATTATAAAATGACAAACCTCCTTCAAGGTCGCCATCATTACCTGCTGCCGTTGAGTCATAAGCCCTCGATCCTGAATTTTCTTCAAAAGCCCAATAGCCAGCCATTTCATAAGCATCAACTTTCAAGCTGAATTCACGCGAAAAGGTTTCATTGGTGTCGGTATTAGTAAAAACAACTGATCCATTATAAAATTCTGCGGCCAGAGTCTGAGCCGATGCTGAAACCCCAACGGTAACTTCAGCACTTTGTCCGGCACCAAGCGTTCCGGCAGATGGGTAAATTTCAATCCAGTTGGCCGAGGCTTCTATAGTCATATTAATTGGTGCATTGGTATTATTGGTAACGTTAAAAACCTTTGATTCACCGGCAAAGTCGCTGCCTTGCATGCCAGTAAAATCAGCACCACTCCAGGGTGTAACCTTAAAATCATAATCAGGTTCAGCAACACCAAGTGACCCATCACCTAAGAGCACCATCCCCCAACACCAGCGCGGGGCACCTTCCCATTGATACCTTTTATTAAACCAGCGGATAAAACCTTCGCCAACACATTCACCATTGCCAACTTCACTATAGAGTCCTTCATCCCACATCATGCCACCAGTTTTGGTGCTGCCCCAAGTCAACAAACCCTGGCCTTCATCATTAAAAACTGTCATTAAGCCCAGATTATTATCATATGTAAAATCACAGCCCGAACAGACAAACAATGACCAGAAACTGGTTTGCGGATCGAGTCGAACATAGTCATTTACATTAGCATAAGAATGGCCCTGCGCCCAGCCATGGGAACGAACATGAATATGCTGATAACCCGCTGTCAACCGATTATCTTGATAGTCCTGGGCATTGGTTTGATCTGGAGCATTTATCATCGTGACCAGGTCCCGGTCATAAACAAGAGCATGGGCATCCTTATCGCCGGAGCCCATGCCTGACCAGTCATCGTCAGGATAAGCTAATGAGGTAAACGCATCATTTAAGATATTGCCGCGCATACGGTGGTTTCGCTCAAAATAAGATTTAAGCAAATCCACTTCATTGCTGTTTAATTTCGAGAGTCGATCTGTTTTCATACGCGAAACCCAGATTTCCACCCGATGATCACCTTCCCAGGTGTCGGCTTTGCCATTGCCGGCTTGCACATTTTTATAATTTAATGAATCACCCCATACGCCATCCATATCCATAAAAAACATATCACAGGGAAATGTTGTATATTCTTCGCCATTGCCCCAGTCTTCATACATTTCATAAATCACATGAGGTATCTGACCAACAAAGACCGCACCCACTAAACTTTCTGTCTGATTATAAAGATTGACTAGTTGATTTTTCAGATAGATAGCGTCACCGGAAAAATTAATTATTGAAACTGTATAGCCACTGGCCGCTAAATCGTTGGCATAAATAGAAATTTCAGATGAGAGAGAATTGAAAATATCCGAATCGACAACGACAGCTACCCTGCCTTTCCTGACCGGTACAACCACGTCATCCGCTAAAATCGATACCTCCCGTATTTCAAAAACACGATTAGCCTTAGTTACAACTGGAACTTCATGAGGCTGCCATTTTACCGGGCCCTGCCACCTGGATGGAATTGGTTCGGAAAAATCCTCTGCCATTACAAATGAATAAACTAATAGCGAACACAACATTGCGGTAAAGACTTTTCTCAACTTCATTCGATTCTCCAATGCGAATTTTAAGTAAACAAACCGACGCATATTTGATGTCCACGTC
This sequence comes from Phycisphaerae bacterium, assembly GCA_016342495.1. Lineage (GTDB taxonomy): Bacteria > Planctomycetota > Phycisphaerae > Sedimentisphaerales > SM23-30 > JAEIOG01. Next base: position 5,514 of record JAEIOG010000004.1, on the reverse strand, counting down.
AAAAACATATTTATGCTAAAAAACCACATTCTACCCTAATACTAATGGGGGCAGGAGGTTTTGTCGCTGGCATCATAATTATACAATTTAAATATCGGGTTGTCGATTACATGGCATTGCGCCACTTCTTTGTTTTTTTGGGTTGGCTTATGCGTATCAGGCAGGTAGCTTCTATGCATAAAAACATAAAGCTTATGTCAATCTATGTCTGCATCAACTTAAATCTATAATAACATTTCGATAGATATATGTCAATACCCATTAAAAAAGAGCATGACTCAATTTAACTCAAGTCATGCTCTATTATCAGTAAATAATTAGTATTTTTAATCTTTTGGAAGACCAACAATATCAGGTTTCAAACCATCACCGTTTGCCCAATGGTATTGCCCGACTTTTTCCAATTCCATGCGTTCAACATGATTATCAGCCACAACAATATTGATAGACCTACCATGACGAGCAATTAACATACGGCCAGCTCTTGTATTAGTACCGTTAAGATGCGTAAGAGGCTCAACTAGTGTACCGTTGTCATTAATGTCAACATTATTAGAGAAGAAATTATCCACCCAGATACCATCAGAAATCATAGGCGTATCATTATGCATCTTAGTATACTTAATAAAAAGCAATGGAGCCTGCTGTGGGTTGTTCTTGAGAGAAGTGGAATTTGTCACCCAGTTATTCAGCATATAACTAGCTTGGATAGGAGGATGCTCACGGGCGCTATCACCCTGAAAATAGCTCCACGCCCATCTCTTATTTACGCCACCAAATGCATAGTCACTCGTGGCTGGTCTATCAGCAGAAGGACAAGACAAGATTTCTGCAGCTCCGGTAAGAGCAGTATTGCCCTGAGTCTGAATATTTGCATCACCAATATATGAACCCAAAATATAATACCACATGCCCACACCCTTTGGCATTCCATAACTGTATTCCATCAAGCTACCATTATTATCTTCGGCATACTGAAACACAGCCAAACCCCATTGTTTCAACTGCGATTTACAAACCACATCTTTGGCTTTTTCGCGTGCTTTTGCCAATGCAGGCATAAGTATCGACACCAATAATGCAATAATAGAAATAACTACCAATAACTCAATCAACGTAAAACCTTTTTTCGATTTCATCGTTTACACTCCAAACTAATCTGAATAGAAGCTGGTCAAAGGCAGGGGAAACTGTCCAGCCCTAAAATTATATATTTATTTGCGATAGCTGTCAATCACGAACTTGACAACTATGCTCCCCCCGAAGCTCAAATACCATTTAATTATTCTAGTAACAAACTTAACAATCGATTTTATGCAAAAAATAACCTTAATATTTTCTACATATAAAACTAATTATTTTGAGACACTTTAACTATTATAAAGCAAATGCCACAAAATAATTCGTTTCGATCCAACTTTTCACTTTTAACTGCTAACTTTTAATTCAATAAAATACATAGCCCCTGACTTTACGCCAGAGGCTATGTTTCTGTTCAAAAATCACTAATTAATTCGGTAATACCAAATCAATTAAGGACATTCAATCTGAGGAACCCAGTTACAGGTCATCCAGGAGTTGGCTATAACAGAGAAATCTTCCAGATCAACCTTACCATCAGCACTAAAGTCTGCTTTCAAGCTAACCAGAGTTTCACCGTTATATTTAGCTGCAACCCAAACTTCGGTCATAGCTTGATCCCAGACAGTATAGTCATCAACCCAACCTTTGAGCCAGGTCTGTTCAGCATAAGTTGCCCATATGATCCAACCATTGGAATTCAGCTTGAATGCTTTTTCTTCGCAATCTGCCAAAGTCTTAATTCCACTGGCAACTACTGCACCATCAACAAAGATTTTGGTTTCACCTGTAGTTGCATTATGAGTAGCAGTCAGCATACGCCATTGGCCAGAACCCACAAGATCAGTACCAGGCCAGAAGCCATCGCCACTAATCTCAAATTCAAGACCATTGTCCCAGCTGGCAAAGTGACGATCAGGATTACCTACGGTACCTTCATCCCATTCACAATCGCCAAAGCCGCCTAAGCTGACCATTCCAGGAGTGCCATCAAACTTGAACCAGCTATTGATAGTCCAGTCAGAATCACCCTTAAATACATTTCCAGCACCATTAGGCAAGTTGTTTGGATCAACATTAGCAGCGATAACACTCATGTTTGCTGAGCCATCCATATAAAGAGCACCATCAGCAGCATCGCCAGTAACACCAGCACCTGCTTGCCATTGGCCTGAAGTAAAACCACTGCCTAATGTACCATTAATGCCATTGCCACTGGAATCAGTTGCAACAGAACCACTGGTTTCATCAAACTGCCAGCTAACTACATTACCTTCTGGTGCACCAGTGCCATCACTTGTCCATTCAGACAACAAGACAGCCAGATCAGCAGAATTAACAGTACAGTCAAAATTAACATCGCCAGGTACAGGTTCCATACAGAAGCTTTCGCCTGAAAGGGTTGCATACTGATTAGCAATTTCCAATGGAGTCAATGGATAACTATAAATCTTAGCTTCATCCATTCTACCGCCAAGCTGTCCCCAGGCACGTGAACCAGTCTGAGACCATGCACCAATAACAACCTTTTCAGTGGAAGCCACTGGTAGTTTGTCACCCTTGGTGCCAACAGCAATACCATCAAAGTAAATAGTTGTTGTCAGGCTTGCCGCATCAAAGGTCAAAGTAACCATATGCCAGGCGCCATCATCAATTTTTCGGCCAGGCTCAATAGTATTCGGAGCTACATTACCACGAACACCGCCAGCATAATACTTGGTCAAATCATCGATGTACCAGCCACCGCCACCAAGCTTACCAATGATTCCTAAGAAACCTGGTGAAGTAGCATAGCTATTACTCTGTACCCAGACATTTACAGTTAAACCAGCGGTAAAGAAGTTAAAGTATTCTTCACTACCAGTAACTGTCAGCCAGTTATCAGATGCGTCAATGCTGATGGCATCGCCAACAATACCAGTCACATATGTGTTGGTAGCATTTGAAACCGCATCCCAGTCAGCTTCTGCATCATTAGGATCGCCATCGAATGGGTAATATGCTTCCAGCTTACCTTCTTTAAGTTCAACAACGTCTGTTGGAACTGGTGAAGAATCTGGAATTTCATTTTCTAGAACACAATAGTAGAACGTGTAATCTTCAGCTACAACATCGGTAACATGCAAAATGCTAGAATTACCGGTTTGCACCAATACATCATCTTCAGGAGTATCAGCTGTTTGATCAGGTGTGGTATACCAGCTGTAAGTATCGGCCAAAATAGCGTCCACTGACAAGAATGTTGAGCCACCTAGAACAACTGCTATAGATCTTGGCTGCACTTGGATAACTGGGTCACCTTCAGTATCAAAGTAGAAAAGGTCACCAGTATGAACTACGCCAGCCGCATCTTTAGTATCTACACGCCAGACATAAGAAGTATTATATTCAAAATCTGGTTCAGGATTGTAGCTATTAACTGCTGTAGTAGAAGTTAAGGCAGGTGTCAGATCCCAGTTAGGATCATCGATTGCACCAACATACAGTGAATATTCTGCAGGAGCATAATTAAATGGATCTGCCCAGGTCAATTCACCTGCGATTGGAACAGCAATAGCTGTAGTCGCCGGTGTAGGATTACCACAAACATCATCAGCACTTTCATAAGAAATAATCTGATAAGCATTGATACCAGTATTTGCTGAGCCATCAAAAATAATTTCACAAGTTGGACTCATCTGGTCTTCAAAAATTGCCAGGTTAGCTGTTTCTGAGGCAGGACCAGTTGTATCTGTTGCCAAGAAAAACAGGTTTTCAGGATTTGAAACTGTTTTCAATCTTTCTTTGAATTCGCTGGCATTTTCATTTTTGTAATAATAAGTTGTATCGCCAACTGTCAATTCCTGATCATCTGGACCACGATTAGGATTCATATAAGTAACAACTTTATATTTACCAAAAGGAACTCTCTGAACACTTGTCAGTAGTTTCTTAGGACTGCCACCATTGTGACCAGTAAACTCAACAACCATACGAGCCAGGTTTGCACGATACTGATTACCTTCAAAAGCTGTACCAGTGAAAAGGCCATCTACATTTTCATACCATGAAGTATGCCATAGAAAATCATGATTATCGTCCAGCAATGCGGTCGTAGCTGCGCCTGAATTATCTTTCAAAGCGTACAAAATATCATTTTCTGGCACTGGTTTTGAGTATTCATTCCAGTTACCCCAAAGATCATTAGGATCATAACCAGCAAATGGTACGCTACTATTAGAAACATGGTCATGGTAAGCCCATCCGCCTGTCATCTGTGCGTAATTAACACTGATAGCACGCTGAGCTGTTGGAATAGCTCGGATTTCCATAATATTAAGAGGACTATCAGCTGTAATTTCTTTTTCAACACGGATAATGCTGACATTTTCAAAACCAGCTCCAGCCATCTTAAATTCAAATACAGATGGACTGCCCGATATCGCGTCAGATACATAAAGTTCATTACTGTCTGCATCCAAAAGTTTAACTACCATGCCATTTGCACGTGCATAAAAGCTTGGACGATTAACCAGCTGAACTTTGCTGAACTGACTTGGTTCAGGCAATGCAATTTCGATCCACTGCAATCCATCTTCAGCAAGACTGTGCCAACCTGTACCAGGGGCATTGTCAATCGCTTTGCCTGCCGCCCAGTCAGCACTATACTCTGAGCTGGCAGTGGCAGTACCACTTAATGCCAGATTGACTTCGGCAAAACCTTGGCCAGCCAACATTAAACATAGAATTAAACTTAAACCAATAATTTTTTTCATTTTTTTTCTCCATTAATAAATTTAGTAAACAAACACATTTTCAAATTAAACACTCAAACACACTACAATTCCTGACTAAATCTTACTTAAAAACCAGACAAGTCAGAAAACCACCCCTCCTCTCAAAATCAATTTCTGGCAAAACGCCAAAGGTTATCATTTGCATATTTCCTCCTACAAATAGGGAATATTATATCACTTAGCCAAAAACGATTACAATCCACATCATTTTCCATATTGCAAAAAAACTTTTCCACATATAGAATAATAGTAGTTCGTTTTTGGTATTCTATATCTCTGCGCAACAAAACCACATGAGGTATTTGTTTGAACCAAAAATAGATATTTACTTATGGCGCAATGCCACAAAGACATTGGCCTGATACCATTAAGTGGGGACATGAGGTATCAGCTTATGATTATATCATTTTAAAAGCACAAATTCAATCTTTTTAATACCGTCAATACGAAATTTTACCAAAAAATATCACCAAAATCACACAACAAAGGCAAGATAGGTTATTTAATACCTACCCAATTGCCCTATTACGCTTATTTTCTTTATATTGACACTATACAAATTTCCTAGAATGCCTTTTACTTTTCTCCCTCTGTGCCAGAATGGGTGAGACAATTCCTTGTCATTAATTAGACTTGAGGGCGAGGATATATTTATTAT
>JAEIOG010000141.1 GCA_016342495.1 Phycisphaerae bacterium | reverse complement strand
GAAAAATGAGCCGTCTCACTCAAACAGCCATCGGACCCAAAACGGTTGGGTTTGAAAACATTGTGCAACAGGCTCTACTCTGGTAAAAGGACTTTAAAAATGAAATATTCTCTGCTTAGCATAACGTTTTTGTGCATCACGGTATTGTCTTTATGCGCCAATTTAATCGCATCGGAGGAGTTAAACTCTGATTCGCGAACCCGGATTAGTTTTAATGATAACTGGCAATTTGCCCGTTTTGGGCCTATGCCTGATGGTTCAACCAGGCCAGAACCGGGTACAGATACTGTTGTATATGCTTTTGAAGTCAAAGCGTCCACTACTGAAGATGATAATGTTGCCCAGCTGGCATTTGACGATGATAAAAATACACGTTGGTGTGCCTCTGGTGGTAGCACTCCACAATGGCTCAGCGTGGATCTGGGGAAAGCTCATAGCCTGGCAAGTATTAATATAATCTGGGAAAAAGAATCTAATTATTGCTATAAAGTTTCAGGTTCAAACAATAATAGTAAATGGACTACACTTGTTGACCTGACCGATAATAAATCTTCCGAACAAGCCCAAAAGCATAAAGTTAATGGTCAATATCGCTTTCTCAAAATCGACATTAGCAAAGTGAAAGATGGTGCATGGGCCAGTATCTTTGAAGTTCAAATTTTTGACACAGCTGGTAACCAAATTAAAAATACCGCCACTGTTATCAAAGCAGAAAATACCAAGCTTTATGATACTGATTTTGATGACAGTCGATGGCGTACACTTGATTTACCACATGACTGGGGTGTCGAAGGACCTTTCCGTATGGATTTGGAAGGTAATACCGGTAAACTGCCATGGATGGGTATTGGCTGGTATCGTAAAACTTTTGATGTAGATATGGCCGACAGGGATAAAAGATTTCTTATCGAATTTGACGGCGCGATGAGCTATGCCAAAATCTGGGTTAATGGCGACTATGTCGGTACCTGGCCTTATGGCTATAGTTCATTTGCTTTCGATATTACTGATTTTGTCAAAACTGGCCAGGAAAATGTCATTGCGGTTCGACTGGATAATCCGCCACAGTCATCACGCTGGTATCCCGGTGGTGGTATATATCGCAATGTGTGGCTGACTAAAACCGAAGGTATTCATATTAGTCATTGGGGGACTTATGTAACTACGCCAGAGATTAGTGATGATAAAGCGATAGTTAATGCTCAAATAACACTTGAAAATAACAGTAGCAAAGATCAGAATATTACAATAGGTAATTTAATTGTTCTTGAAAAGTCTCAACCTAATGAAAATATATCCGGCACAGACAAGATTTTACTTAAGGCTGGCCAAAAGCAAACTATTAATTGCAAAATCGAAGTTCAAAATCCAAAACTTTGGGATATTGATAACCCTGTAATGTATGATTTGCTGACCTTTGTGAAAATTGATGATAAAATAATTGATAGCTACGAAACGTCTTTTGGTATCCGCACTATCAAATTCGATGTCGACAAGGGTTTTTTCCTGAATGGAAGACGTGTCCAGCTAAAGGGCGTTTGTATGCATCATGACCTTGGCCCATTGGGTTCGGCGGTTAATACTCGTGCTTTGGAACGGCAAATTGAAATTCTCAAAGATTTCGGTGTTAATGCGATTCGTACCAGTCACAACCCGCCAACACCGGAGCTACCTATGCTATGCGACAAAATGGGGGTTTTATTGATTGTCGAAGCGTTTGATTGCTGGGAACGCGGCAAACGTGCCAATGATTATCAGAAAATCTTCGAAGACTGGCATATCAAAGATATTTCAAATATGGTATTGCGTGACCGAAATCATCCATCGGTTATTATGTGGTCCATTGGCAATGAAGTCCCTGACCAGGGCACCGGTCAACGTGGCCGTGATATTGCCCAATCGTTTACCGACACTATCCATAGGCTCGACCCGACCAGACCAACAACCGTTGGCTGCAACCATACAGGTGCAGGCTTTAGCGGCTTTCAGAAAACTGTTGATATTTTTGGTTATAATTATAAGCCGGGCACCTATGAAAAATTCTATAAGGAAAACCCGACCATTCCGCTTTATGGTTCAGAAACCGCATCATGTATTTCCAGCCGTGGCGAATATTTCTTTCCGGTTGAGCAAAACAAAGGCAAGGGTTTCTTTAACTATCAGGTCAGCTCTTATGATCTTTACGCTCCGGGATGGGCTTATAAACCTGATATTGAATTTGCTGCCCAGGATAAATATAAATTCAGTTCCGGTGAATTTGTCTGGACTGGCTTTGATTATCTGGGTGAACCCACGCCATTTAACAATGACAGCACCAATCTTTTGAATTTTGCCAGCGAATCTGAAAAGAAAGCTTTTCAGGCAAAAATGGAAGCGATGGGTGGCAAGTCACCTTCGCGTAGCAGTTATTTTGGTATTGTCGACCTTTGCGGTTTCAAAAAAGATCGATTTTATATATATCAGGCGCATTGGCGGCCAGAATTGCCGATGGCCCATATCCTGCCACACTGGAACTGGCCGGACCGCATCGGTGAAATCACTCCTGTCCATGTTTATACCTCTGGCGATGAAGCAGAACTTTTTGTTAATGGCAAAAGCATGGGCCGTAAGAAAAAAGAACAATATGAATATCGCATTACCTGGGATGAAATCAAATACCAACCTGGCATCGTTCATGTCATAGCTTACAAAAACGGTAAGACCTGGGCTCAGGATATTGTTGCTACGACCGAGGTACCAGCTAAAATCTCTCTGGATGTTGACCGATCAATTATCAATGCCGATGGGAATGATCTGGCTTTTGTGACTGTTGAGATCAAAGATAAAAATAATTTGACCGTCCCACGCAGTGATAATCTGGTGAAATTTGAGATTGAAGGCCCCGGTCAGATTGTCGCTGTTGGTAATGGCGATGCCACCAGCCATGAACCTTTTCAGGCCTCTCAAAGAAAAGCCTATAATGGGATGGCTCTAGTGATCATAAAAAGCTATAAAGGTAAAATCGGCACTATCACGCTTACCGCAAAAAGTGACGGCCTTAGCACAGCAAAAGTTAAAATTGCCACAAAGTAAATCATGGGCCTCTAGTATTTTGTGCTAGAGGCCTGTTTTCCTGGCAATAATAATTGATTTCTGTGCGCGCAAAAACACCCGACATTATTGCCGAGTGCTCATGTTTTTTTAATCTTTATTGTCGTTAAGTAGCTTAAAATCAGCAACTTATAGCTAATATTAGCTTATTATTTGCGATTGCGTGCTTTCCAGCGTGCACGGCGTTTTTTACTACCAACTTTACGACGACGTCTTGGCTTACCCATTTTAATAACTCCATTTTTGCGAGAGTTTGATTTAATACTGTTATCATATATCTTATTTTTTCGAGCTAATTAGTTTAACTGCTATTATCTGGTTTTGCAAGAGGCATTTTTTCTTTTTAAAATAATGAATAAGTGCCGACGTGTGGTAGGCCCATTTTGTGACAGGCAGGTATATAAAATTCATTTGCCCTTTGGGGAAAAACCATTTAATATGGCTTAAATTCAAGTTTTATCGAGGTATTTTCATGAAGCGGATCATATTATTTCTTATATTGACAGGTTTGTGTGCTATTGCAGAGGCTGAAGTTAAACAGGTCAAAATCGACCCTGGGAAAAAGTTTCAAACTTTGCAGGGCTATGGTCAGGGTAATATGGAACAAACCACGCCAGTTTGGTATAAACGCTACGGCAAGGCTGGGGTTGAAAAAATAGCCGACACCTTGTACACGTTAAAAAATGATGGTCTTGGCTTGAATATCTGTCGGTACCCGATGCCCGCAGCTGACGACCCGAATCATAATCATATGCGGCGTTTGCCCAAGATGGCTAATAAACCTTTTGAATATGAAGATGGGAAATTTAATTGGGATGGTCATGAAGATGTACTTTGGCTGGGCAAAGGTGCCGCCGACCGGGGCGCGATTATGTGGGCTAGCTGGTATGGTATTCCTTATTGGTTAAGTACTTCAGGCTGTGCAGCCGGTAGCAAAGATGGCAAAAGCAATAATCTTATCGCCGGTAAAGAAAAAAGATTTATTAAGCATGTAATGGACGTTCTAATTCATTTCCGTGACCAGTGGGGTATCGAATTTGATTATGTTGCTCCGATCAATGAGCCAGAGGCCGACTGGTGGAAAGCCGGTGGCGGTCAGCCCGGTAGCCATGTTTCAGCAGAACAGGCGGTTATCCTTTACCGTGAACTTTATGATTCATTGAAGAAACAGAAGTATGATGCGAAGCTTATCGCTTATGATGCGGCTTATACTAATACTACGGAATATTTGAAAGAACTATTGAAAACCGATCTGAAAGATAAGCTGGATGTTTTTGGTTGCCATCAATACATAACCGAAATTGCATCAATGCAAGAATGGGCTGCTATAGCAAAAAAACACAAGAAACCTTTATGGATGACTGAATGGGGGGATTGGGTTAATGTTAAAAAGAATAATGCCAACCAGACAAAGCAGATGATGCTTTATGCCAACAAATTGCACGAATCATTTGAGATTTTGCAATCCAATGCATGGATAATGTGGGAAGCTGGCTTTATCTTTAACGCCGAAGAGGGCGGTTTGGAAAAGCGAAAATCTTATTGGGCTATTGCCCATTATAGCCGCCATGTAAGGCCAGGATTTACCAGGGTTGAAGCTATATATAAAGGCGATGATTGCAAAACAACAGCCTGGACAAAAAAAGAAGAGGGTAAGGCTAAACTGGTGATTGTTTCGGTAAATGCCACAGATAGCCTTTGTGATGTGGAGTATGATTTGTCGCAATTAGCCAAAAAAAACAGTCTTTTGCAAATAAGACAAAGTTCTTCTGAAAAAAATTATGAATTATCAGGCAAAAATGAAAGTAGCGGGAATATATTAAAAGTGACCTTACCAAAATATTCGGTGACTACCGTTGAAATTGAATACTGAAAAAAAGATTTTACAAGGACATATCATGAACAGGCGTAATTTTTTAAAGGCAACAGCGATAACAACACTGTACAGTTTAGCAGGCTGTAATGCCTTAGCTCAGAATCAGGTTAAAGCCAAGCCAAATTTTCTTTTTATACTGGTCGATGATTTGGGCTGGACTGATTTGGGTTGTTTTGGCAGTACTTTTTATGAAACGCCAAATATTGATAAGCTATGTGCATCGGGGATGAAATTTACCAATGCTTACGCGGCTTGTCCGGTTTGTTCGCCAACGCGTGCCAGTATCATGGCAGGCAAGTATCCATCCCGTATGGACACCACCGATTATTTTGGTGCGCCTCAGCCCAATCCCAACAGTAAAAGTCGAAGGCCATTACAGCCAGCAAGGTATCTGCCTCATTTACCTCTGGAAGAAGTTACGATTGCCGAAGCCTTAAAGGAAGCTGGCTATGGCACTTTTTTTGCTGGTAAATGGCATCTGGGTGAGTCGGCAGAATATTGGCCTAAAGCTCAGGGATTCGATGTCAACAAGGGTGGCTGGAGTCGGGGTGGGCCTTATGGTCCGGGTAAATATTTTGTTCCCTATGGTGTTCCAACTTTAGAAGATGGCCCCAAAGGTGAGCATCTGCCAGATCGTCTTGCAACTGAGACTGTTAAATTTATTGACCATCAAAAAGGCAAACCTTTCCTGACTTATCTTGCATTTTATTCGGTGCATACCCCTTTGGTTGCCAGAGAAGACCTCAAGCAAAAATATATTGAGAAAAAGAAGAAAATGAATCTTGAAGAGAAGTGGGGCCAAGAAGGGGAGCGCAAAGTCCGTGAAATTCAGGAACATGCCGTCTATGCCGGAATGATCGAGGCGATGGATTTGGCGGTGGGAAAAGTCCTTGATCATATTAAGGCTAAAGGACTGGATGAAAATACCATTGTAATTTTCATGTCTGATAATGGCGGGCTTTCCACTTCTGAAGGCCATCCAACCTGTAATTATCCATTAAGAGCCGGTAAGGGCTGGATGTATGAAGGTGGTATTCGTGAGCCCATGATCGTACGGTGGCCTGGTGTCACCCAAAAAGGCAGCGTTTGCGATTCGCCGGTAATCAGTACCGATTTTTACCCGACAATGCTGGAAATGGCTGATCTGTCGGCTAAACCAAAACAGCATCTTGATGGCCAAAGCTTTGCACCATTACTTAAAGGTAAAGAAATGAACCGCGAACCTTTATTCTGGCATTATCCGCATTATGGCAATCAGGGTGGGGCTCCAACTTCAGCTGTTCGTATGGGCGACTGGAAACTGATTAAATGGTATGAAGATGACAAACTTGAACTTTTCAATCTGAAAGATGATATTAGCGAAAAGAACAATCTGGCTAAAACCAATCCGGCAATGGTTAAAAAACTTAAAGCACACATGGATAAAATGCTAAAAGAAACCAATGCGAAACTTCCAACACGGAATCCAAATGCCAAATAGCAATAATTTAACTGGCCCCTATGGTCTACTTGAAGGTAACCATAGGGGCCAGTTAAGTTTAAACAAATCCTCGATTTCTATCTAAATCTGCGAAAATTCGTCATTGATTCTGTTTACACACCTGATTTGCAGTTTTTTGCTTTTCACTTTTCAGTTATAACGATATAATTACTTCCTGAGACCAAAAATAAAATATCAATAAAGGAAGCAAAAAGTGAAACTTCAAGCATACCACTCGACGCTAAAAGGCAATGTTCCTATTCCCGGGTCAAAATCTCATACAATTCGTATGGTAACCCTGGCGGCATTGGCTCAGGGAACATCAAAACTCCATCACCCGCTGGTCTCAGCTGATACCATGGCTGCACTGGAAGCCTATTCCAAATTCGGCGCCGACATTGAGACCACTGACAACCTCTGGACCATAACCGGTACCGCCGGCAGACTTCGAGCTCCAACCGATATTATTGACGTGGCAAACTCCGGTACAACTTTGCGTTTTGCTATCGGTTCAGCTTCCTTAATTGATGGCACAACCACGCTGACTGGCGATCATCAAATTTGCCGTCGTCCTGTCGGGCCATTGTTGCAAAGCTTAAATGAACTTGGAGCAGTCTGCACAAGTGAAAATAATAACAACTGCGCCCCGGTCAATATCAAAGGCCCTCTCAAAGGTGGAGCAACTTCCATCGAATGTGTCACCAGTCAATACTTAAGTTCACTATTAATTAATACCCCGCTGGCGACGCATGACACGATAATAACTGTTCCGCTATTAAATGAAAAACCCTATGTCGATATAACCATGCGTTATCTGGATGATCAGAATATTCAGTATGAAAATCAGAACTACAAAAAATTCCTTGTTAAGGGTAATCAGTCTTATACCTCCTTTGACAGCCGCGTTCCTGCTGATTTTTCCTCGGCAACATTTTTCTTTTGTGCCGGTGCGATTTTAGATGCTGATCTGGTTCTTGAGGGTCTGGATTTCAACGATGCCCAAGGTGATAAAGCTGTAGTTGATATTCTCAAAGAAATGGGTGCAGACATAAAAATAAAATCTGACAAAGTTTATATTCGTAAAAGCCAGCTTAAAGGCATAGACATTGACATGAATGCTATTCCCGATGCGCTGCCGGCTTTGGCAGTGACGGCTTGTTTTGCTTCGGGTACAACCCGCCTGTATAATGTCGCCCAGGCTCGCCTGAAAGAAACTGACCGCATAGCGGTGATGGCTTGCGAGTTGACTAAAATGGGCGCCAAAATTGAAGAAACTCCCGATGGCCTAATTATAACAGGTTCGCCCCTGCACGCGGCCAACCTCCAAGGTCATCACGACCATCGTATAGTGATGGCCCTTTCGATAGCGGCGATGAACTGTCAGCAGCCATCAACGATTACAACCGCCGAGGCAATTAGTGTAACCTTTCCTAACTATGTTAGCCTGATGCAAACTTTAGGTGCAAAAATTAATATTAGCGACAAATAGGCTGGTAGACTGGGCAAAAGTTATCCATTTCGGCAGTAATCAGCCAATGTGAATATGAAAAATATTTAACAGCGTGGGTATGATCGCCCCTACTCGGTTAATGGTAGGTGCGTTTATTGTTCCGGCTGCTTTGTGTTTACGATTGGGCAAAGTAGTTGCCCATCTTACACGACTGGATATTTCATTATATTTTCTAAATGAATATTTTGGTCATGAGCCTGATGTGGCACAGATAATGCTTAAAGAGTTTATCAAAATTATTCAGATCGTTTTGATGAAGATGGAATTCACCATGAATTAGCATATTTAATGGCAGCTATTATTCACTATTTGGTTGGCATGAAAGGACCCAGTGGAAAATTAGGTGATTGGCTTGTTAAAGAAATATACTCGAATGTGCCAGCAGAAGCCATGGCGTATTTTAGAGATAATTATTTCAAACAATAATTGTTAATGAATGTTAAATCATTGTGTTAAAATACTTGTCTACCCGGCTGGAAGAAAATGGTGTTTGGGTTATTCAGCAGTTCTGGTCAGTCTTATACAAATAGTTTTGCTCAAGGGTTCGTAGTTTTGAAATCAGAATAGAAAGAGAGTTGTATGGAAAAAAAAGAGGTTATAGTAATATTATTGGTAATTTTATTTCCAATACTTGCTTATGATTATTTCTGTTTTTTTGTTTGGTTAAAAGAGCCCTTTTTCATGGGATATGAATTAGATAAATTTATTAATATTTACATTCCAAGGGCAGTAGTGTTGATGAATGTTTTATTGCCATTTGTAGTTATTATGTTTCCAGATTTAAAAACTCTGGGAGATGATTTTTTAAATAAATATTTCATGTATAGTTTGATTGCAATAGTTATTGGCTTTATAATTTGGTTTTTTGTAAGGAACGCATTATCTGGCACAGCTTGATGATTCGTTTGTATTATGATAATATTGTTAATATCGAAGATGATCAATTAGCCAGGATGGACAACTACTTTGCCCATCCTACGCGACTTTGGGGGCTAATATTCATGTTAATGATATATGAAAACCTCTGAAAAATCGCTCTCACTTATGAAACTAATTATTAGAGGAAACATCCTGTCGGAGGTTCTGTAGATGATAACTTTTCTTTTATTAGTCGAGCAGGTTTATTAGTTCCGAGCGGGTTTGGCGGTATAGCGAAACCTGCTTTTCATAATCATTGAATGCACGGAATACTTTTTCGATTATTTTTTGGGTGGCCTGCGGATTTCTCTTTTGAGCCATTTGTAGCAGTTCGTAATCTTCACAGCCTATGGTGTGGCTGCGCAGACGGATTGAAGCGTAAATATTTTTGTCCTTGGGATACAGAATGTGGGTGTCGCCTGCGGGCAGTTCATTGTTGGTGTCTTTGTCGCGGACGGCTGGGTGCTTGATAACCGATTGCTTGTATGGGTTGACAGACCAGAAGTTTCCACCCCAGTGGAGGAATCCATCGAGATTGTATTTGGCAATGCCCCAGCCAATGTAAACGGGGCGGAGTTTTTCCATGTCGAGCAGGCGGTTCAGCCATGGGCCAGTGGGGGTAAGGCAGGTGTATACCCAGACCTGGTCGCCGGCGGTTTTTCTGGCATCGAAGAATTCCTGGTTAGCTTGATATTTATTGACAGTTGGGCACCAGATATCGATGGCACCGGTGAGTTTTTGGCTCATGGTCGCTTCGAAGATTTTGACCTTGGGCATGGCAGCTTTAACTTCTTTGGCGAGCCAGGTGTAGCCATCTGCCATAGTATCGGTTGGCTCATCGGATAGATGCTGAATCCAGCGGCTGGTACAATTATTTTTTTCCAGGGCCGCGTAAAGTTGACCACAGATTTGTTTGACTTCGGTTTTGGCCGCATCGGTGGGTGTCAGGGATTTATTAAAACGAAGTTCAATATTTTTACTGGACCAGTCGCCATTGGGTCTTCCGCCAAGCTGAGTGCCTTCGAGCCAATATATGTGATGTTTGTCGCAAAGTTTGATCAGGCGGGTGAAACGATCTTCGTTAAGGAGCCATTGGCCATTGGAGTTTTTCTCAAACATATCGCTAAGGGGAATAAAGAGCATGTTCTGGCGATTGGCAGCCAGGATGGTGAGATATTTATCGAGCATGGTCCAGTAATCTTCGGTCCATTTTTGGCAGTTGTGGTATTTAGCGATATTGCCAAAGGATAGCCAATTGGTATAGCCCATGGAATCACGGCCTATTGGTGGGATGGCAATTTTAGCTATTTTGAGGTTCCAGGTGAGGGTGGCTATGGTTTTGTTGTTTTGTTTGACTTCGATTTTAATTTGGTGGTTGCCAACGGACGCGTTTGCCGGGATGGTGCAATGGAGTGCGAAAGCCATCTGTTTAGCAGTGGCTTTGATGGTTTTATCGAAAGGTTCGAGGACTTCATAGATATTAAATGGGGCGCGGCGGATAACGTCGGGGTTGATTTTTTTGTCGAAAGTTTCGGTACGGCTAGATACTCCGGAGTTGACTTCGACAGGGACGGCTATGAGGTTATAAAATTGAGTAGATAGTAAGGCATTGGCGGTAAAGCTAAGGTCAGCGTCGGCAGTTAGGTTGTTAATGACCAGATGGACAGCTGTGGTGCAGGCCCGGGGTGCATGGGAAGTGAAGGCTGCAGATCCATCAGGAAACTGGTCGGGGTAGATCGGAGTTAGTTCATCGGTTAAGACAGCGGTTGGTGCCTGGGCGAAAATTGAAGTGGTTGTGATTAGCAGGGTCACAAGGGTGGCGTTCAAAAGTTTCATGGGGCTGCCTTTCAATATAGACGTAAAAAAAGCCAGGCTGTGATGCCCGGCTTAGTGTTTATTATTGGCTAATAGATCTTAATTCTTTTTCCATTGGTGACAATTGCGGTTTGATTTTTTTGATTTTGACTGGCGGGGCAACTTCTACGGCGTCAATCTGGATGCCATAATGGGCGGCTTTTTTGGCCCATTGGATTTTATCTTCCAAAGGCATTTTGATGTTACCCGAAAACAGCATTTTGATATATTCAGCAGCTTTTTTATTATCCTGTTTAGATTCATAATAGTTTATCATCATTATAAGAGGTCTGGGGTTTTCCGGTTCAACGGTTCGAGCTGCCTGGATTGCATTGTCGGCATGGTCAAGCATGTTTTTGTCTAGAAATATACTGGCAAGTCGCTGGAAATCTCTGGCGGCTGCCTGGCGGTGCTTGACATATCGGTCCAGTGTCTCAAGTGATTTGTCGTCCTGCTTATTATTATAGAGTGCATAAATATAGGCCAACTGGGCGATTTCCATGGAAGGGCCATACTTTACAGCCAAGCTATAGTGATAGAGGCATTTTTCGATTTCATTTTGCTTTTCATAGCAGTGGCCAAGCCAATACTGGGCGGTGGGGTTTTCCGGGCTGATTTCGACGGCTTTTTTGAGTTCATCAATAGCTGAAGGATATTCATTATATTTAATGAAAACCTTGGCTTTATTGATTTTGCTGGTGATATTAGGTACGCAACCGGTGACTGATGCAACAAGGATAATCGCGATAGTCAGGGTGAAAAACCGGGTAATATTGTTCATGGCAAAAACTCCTATGATAAAATTTGTAATTTTAGTATTTCAGGATATTGTCAGCTTTGGTAAAACAGCCAGCGTGACGAAAAACCAGATGCAGGTTTACCATAGAACCAGCGGCTTTGCAAGAGAAAATATACTCCAGATTTGATGATATATTTGTAAGATGTTGGCAAATAAGAGTTTATCGGACGTTGGCATTGGTGCTAATCGGTTATATACCAGAAGGAAAAGCTTTGGGCTGGGTTGTGGAGGCATTTCATGGAATCAGTACCAATAGTGAATACAGGGCAATCGCATGAAATTTTTTATTGGAAATCATCATTTCTTCTGTTGGCCCAATCCCAGCACTGTGAGCATATA
>JAEIOG010000140.1 GCA_016342495.1 Phycisphaerae bacterium | reverse complement strand
CTGAAAATCTACACCAAAACCGGAAAACTACCAAAACTAGCAGACATATCTGCTTCACATGGCTAAAGTGTTACGAAATTTCTTACTTTTTACCATTTTATTGGGATGAGAAGCTGATTTTATGGATTCACAAGGGCAATAGTCATTTTTTATGAAATATGTTTCTTTTGATAGAATCGGAAGTGGGAGGCTGTCAGGTAGTCAAGGTGAAGTTTTTAGCGAATTTGGCGGCGATGCAATAGCGGGTAAATGATGGATGTCCATCTGATGATGACAAGTTAACCTTGGCGGATCGTAAAACCGTAGCCGTCGTTGCAAAGCGACTGTTGGCTGGAAATAGCTTTTCATCGCCAGAAATGCTGATTTCCAAGGCCAAATGGTCTCCGGCATGGATATTGTCAGCTGTGGTTTCGAAGTAAACGCCACCGGTGCTGATATTACCCGTAGTGCTGCGGCCCACATTGCAGCGACCTGCGCTGATATGATGGTACTCCAAAGGCAGCTGAAGATCTAATCTGCGATGGCTGCGTTGTTCGATAACCTGATCGTTTTTGCTGGTACTCATATCACTTATCCCAGTTGAATTAGCATGGTAATTGTTTAACCTTTGCTTTAAATAAACATATTCTGTTTATAAAGAGCAAAATTGGTGCCAGGGGTACGAAAAAGTTTAGTAATTTAACATGATACTAATATTTCGCTAATTTGTAAAGGAAAATGAATGAGAAACGTACAAGTTTTTTTATATGAAATTTTGAATGTTGCCTGAAATAAATGTATATGGCTGGCCTATATAATATAAGTTGTTTTATATAATGACTTTACGATGCTTTCTATCGCATGGGGAATGCTATTAACGTATGATGCAAAAAAAGCACAAATATGTCACATGTTTTCGCGATCAAGACGATCCTGGCCATATTTGTATTCTTTTCTTGCCACCATGTCGCCGGCGAAAACTACCTAGAATAACTTTGACATAAAAGCGCTGCTTTGCTAACATTGGCCCAATTAGAATTGCATGTAATAAATGTATTAATATCAGGTGTTTACATAAATGAAAGTTTTAGCAGTCATACCCGCTCGATACGCATCAACACGCTTTCCGGCTAAGCTTTTAGCGAACAAAACAGGCAAATATCTTATCCAGCATGTTTATCAGCAGGTCTGTCTTGCAAAACGTCTCGACCGGGTCCTGATTGCCGCTGATGATCAGCGTATTGGCGATGCCTGCGACAGCTTTGGTGCTAATTGGCAGATGACCCGTACTGACCACCAAAGCGGCACCGACCGTATCGCAGAGGTGGCTTCTAAAATAAAAGCGGACATAATAGTTAATGTCCAGGGAGATGAGCCTGAAATCGATCCGACCCATATTGATTTACTTATCGAACTTATGCAAAATGATCCCGATGCATCGATGGCAACTTTGGCAGCTCCGATTGATGCTACAACAAACGAAGGTAAAGCTGACTTAGTCAACCCCAATGTGGTAAAATTGGTCATGGGGCTGGATAAGCGGGCTTTGTATTTTAGCAGGAGCTGTATTCCCTTTAATCGTGATAAAAGCGAAACCAAGGGGCTTTATCGCAGGCATTTGGGTATTTATGCTTATCGCTATGATGCATTGTTAAAACTAAGCACATTGCCTCAGACAATTCTGGAAAAAACCGAAAAGCTCGAACAGTTAAGAGCATTAGAAAATGGCATGAAAATTCTCGTTGGCGATGTCGATCATCCAGCTGTTGGCATCGATACGCCCGAACAATACGAAGAATTTGTGAATAGATATCAAAATAAATAATTTAATAAATATATAAGGCTATGAAAGGGTGAACTTTTGAGCACCGAAGATTTAATGAACAGTGTAAGTAATGTTTCTGATGATACGGAGTTTTATACTCCCATGCCTGATGGCTACATTCGCGGACGCTGCAAGTATGTTGTGATTATGGGAACCGTTATGAGCGGGCTGGGCAAAGGGATTTTCTCTTCAAGCCTGGCAAAACTCATGCAGGATAAAGGACTTAAGGTCGCTCCTATCAAGCTGGAAGGTTATCTCAATGTTGATTCTGGCACACTGAATCCATTTCGGCATGGCGAAGTTTTCGTTTTAGATGATGGTATGGAATGCGATATGGATCTGGGTACTTATGAACGTATGCTCCAGAAGGACCTGTCTAAATTGAACTTTACCACTTCAGGTCAGATTTATACCAAGATTCTTTCAAAAGAACGTCATGGTGATTATCTCGGCAAAGATGTCCAGATGATTCCCCATGTCACCGGCGAAGTTAAATCACGTTTGCGTGAATTGGCTGTCCAGACCGAAGCAGATGTGGTTTTCGCTGAAATTGGTGGCACTGTTGGTGATTTTGAAAATATGTTCTATATCGAAGCCATGCGTGAATTGGCTTATGAAGAAGGCCCGAATTCGGTTTGCTTTGTCGCTCTTACTCAGGTGCTCGAACCTAAAACACTGGGCGAGCAAAAATCTAAAGCCGCTCAGCTTGGTATCAAACGTCTTATGGAAATGGGTATCCAGCCTCATATTATTGCATGTCGTGCTGCAAACCCTGTCAGTGACAAAGTTCGTCAAAAAATCGCTCAATATACCAATGTACCTTTGGAACGGGTATTCAGTATGCATGATTGCGAAAGTATTTATGTTATCCCGCATATGCTCCGTGATTCTGGTTATGACTTTGAAGTCGTGAAACTTCTCAAGCTTGACCAGAGAATTAATTTACAAAATGAACGCAAGGAATGGCTCAAATGGTGTGATTTTGTTGATCGTCTTGATAAAGTAAATCATGAAATCAATATCGGCATCACTGGCAAATATACTTCTCTGCGTGATAGCTATGCTTCGATTATCCACGCCCTGGAAAATAGCGGCACTAATCTTTCAACCAAAGTCAATATCCATTGGATTGATACCAGCATCATTAATGATGATAATGTCGCTGATATGCTCAAAGATATGCATGGCATTATCGTCCCTGGTGGTTTTGGCTCCCGCGGTGCAGAAGGTAAAATCGCTTGTGTTAAGTATGCCAGAGAAAATGCCCTGCCATACCTTGGCATTTGTTTTGGCTTCCAGATGGCTGTCATCGAATATGCTCGCAATGTCTGCGGCATTAAAGATGCCTGTTCCAGTGAAGTTGATCCCGATGGCAAAAATGCTGTCATTACAATCCTGCCCGAACAAAAAGGTATTTCTGGCTTAGGCGGCAATATGCGATTGGGCGGCAAAGATGTAGAAATCGCCAAAGATTCATTGGCTTGCAAACTTTTTAACAATAAAACATCCGTTCGTTTGCGTTTCAGACATCGCCTTGAAGTCGAGCCGAGCTATATCAAGACACTAACGGATAATGGTTTAATTTTCAGTGGTAAAGCTCCCGGTGAACCGATCATGCAGATATTGGAATTACCGGATCATCCATATTTTATTGGTACCCAGGCTCATCCATGTTTCAACTCAAGACCATTGTCGCCGAGTCCGATGTTTACAGGCTTGGTCGCCGCAGCTCGAAAGCTTGCTTATCCTGACCAGAAATTGCCAACAGTCGTTCAGGCGGTTCAGGAAATTGCTAAACGAAGTAAATGAAAAATTAGCAGAGAGTAGGTAGGATGGGCTGTGCCCATGCTGATAAAACTATTGTAGTTTAGGAGAATTTTATTATGACAGATGACAAAAAAATTATTCACGATGAAGACTGGAAAGGCCAGGCTAAAAAGGAAAAGGAAAAGCTTGACGATAAAGCTCAACCCCAGCAGGTTCCCCCGGCTAATATGATGACTTTAATTAATTCACTTGTGCTTCAGGCCTTATTATATATGGGTAAACTTGTTGATCCTAATGATCCTCAGGCAAAGCCACAAATTAATCTCGAAGCTGCCAAGCATCATATAGATATGCTTGAAGTCCTCGAAGAAAAAACAATAGGCAATCTAGGCGATGAAGAAAAACAATCTTTATCATTGGCTTTGCACGAAATGCGTATGATGTACGTTCAAACAGCTTCTGTATAAGCTGCATCCTGAAAGGATTCTTACTGTGCTGAAAAAACTATTAGTTGTGAGTTTATTATTTTCTTTAATCGTGATGGTTGGCTGTTCGCTGCCTGACACATTTCTTATTAAAACCGTTTCAGCTGATCTGGAACTGAAAGAAACTACCGTAGGCGGTAATCGCGGATGGTTTGTTTCTGATAAAATCGCAATTATCAATATTGATGGCGAAATTTTCAATGGCACCCCCGGTGGCGGTCTGTTGGGCGGTACCGGGGAGAATCCTGTCAGTGCCTTCAAGGAAAAACTCGATAAAGCTGCCGCGGATTCTGCAGTTAAGGCCGTTGTCCTGCGTATCAATTCCCCCGGTGGCTCAGTTACCGCCTCCGATATGATGTACAATATGCTAATTAATTTCCGTCAGGAAACCGGAAAACCTGTCGTTGCCTGTATGCTCGACCTGGCCGCTAGTGGTGGCTATTACATAGCCTGTGGCTGCGATTACATTATTTCCGGCCCGACAACGATCACCGGCAGTATAGGCACCATTATGCAGAGTTTCACCATTCAAGGTACAATGCAGATGCTCGGTGTCAAATCCGTAACTATCAAGAGTGGTAATATGAAAGATGCTGGTTCACCTTTCCGTGATATGCAGGAAAATGAAAAAGAATATCTCCAGACTATCATCATGAATTATTATGAACGTTTTCTTGGTGTAGTCAAAGCAGGGCGTCCAAAACTTTCCGAAGATAAAATCCGTTTATTAGCCGATGGTCGCGTCTATATAGGTAATCAGGCATTAAAGCTTGGCCTTGTCGATGCTCTGGGCTATCCTGAAGATGCTGTCCGCTGGGCCTTTAATAAAGCTCAATTGAAAAAGGCTAAAGTCATTATGTATCATCGTCCATTTGAAACCCCGTCCAGCTATTATGGCACTTCTATGAAAGCCGCAAATCCATCTGCTTCCATGGTCAATGTTATTAATGTCGATCTGCCACGCTGGATGAAAGGTCAGACTCCCGGTTTTATGTATTTGTGGTCGCCTGAATTGGAATAAACCAAGGCAGAAATTATTGTCTGAATATTACTGTTAAACGAGTATAGGATAAAAACATGATTAAAAAAGCATTATTATTAACGGTCATCTGTACTTTTATTTTTATGGTTGGCTGTGCGAGTGTCCCTGAGTGTCAAAAAGTCTTGAACCATTACAAGAACCAACCCCAAAAGCTTAAAGCGGCCCAGTTCCTTATCGATAATATGGGGGACAACTGCTATGCCAGGCTTAGCTGGATAGATGAAAATGACAATCTTGTTGAATATGAAGCCCTAAACTACAAGAATTTCGATGAAGCTCTTGTTGCCTTTGAAACGCTCGAAAAAGAACATGGACCAATCAGCTATAAAGCAACTCTAAAAGTCAAAGATGCCGATGTTATTACCGCTGATATGCTAATTGAAAATATTGATTTAGCTTTTGACGCCTGGCAGACTAAACCTTGGGCCAAAGCTATGACGTTCGATACCTTCTGTCAGTATATCTTGCCATACCGTTGTAGTAATGAACCGCTGGACAATTGGCGCAAACCTCTGATGGCTCGATATGCCGACCTGCCTGCCAAATTAAAAGACCCCACTAACCCCGCCGAAGCTGCCGGGATTGTCGAAAAAGATGTTCATTCTTTTGTGAAGTTCAATTCTATTTTCTACCTGCACCCAACTGATCAGGGATATTCTGAAATGGTCAAAGAAGGCCGGGGCCGCTGTGAAGATATTTCCAATATGATCAGCTATGCCATGCGGGCTAACTGTATTGCTGTGGCTTCTGACTATACCCCAGCCTGGGCCAATCGTGACAATAATCACGCTTGGAATGCCGTCCTGGATAAAGATGGCCGTGGCAATGCCCCGCTACATAATACGCCCGCTAAAATTTATCGTAAAATGTTCGCCCCACAGAAATCCACTCCATTTTTCCGCAAAAAAGAAAATGAAGTCCTTCCGCGTTGGCTTAGCGGCAAAACTTTTCTGGATGTAACTGAACAATATATCCCGACCAGCGATGTTACCATCAATCTTGACACCGATATTCCGGTAGATTCCTCTATGGCTTATCTATGTGTATTCAATGGCGGCAGCTGGGCTTTTATCGCCGCTGGCGACATCAAAGACAATAAGGTCACCTTCAAAGACATGGGTCGGGGTATTGTTTATCTGCCAGCTTATTATGTACCAACCGAAGAAGATGACAAAAAAGGTGGCAAACTTCTCGCTGCTTCCGATCCATTCCTGTTGTATAAAGATGGTTCATTCCAATGGCTTAAAGGTTCTGGCAACAATAAAAAAGTTTCCATCCAGATTACAACCACCAAGCCCAAAACTGATGATGATGATACCCGCATCCATATCCCAGCTATCAAGGTCGAAGCTGGCAAAGAATATGAAATGTTCTATTTTAACGATGGTGATTGGCAAAGCCTCGGCAAAAAAACCGCTGGCAATGAACCGGTCCTTTTCGATAATCTGCCCGAAGGCTATCTCTATTGGGTCTATGACATCAATGGCCGCAAACTCGAACGTATTTTCACTATCGAAAATGGCCAACAAACCATGTGGTAGATGATTTTATTCCGGTTTTAATAGATAATCTTGCAATGAAGCGGGCCAGGAATCACTTAGAATTTTCTGGCTCGCGGTTTTTATATTATAAAGAACGATTTTACCTGGAATCGCAAAGGTCAGCTCATCATTTGATCGCCAGGATGGCAAAAGATTGTTTTTTTGTATTTTACGATCTTGGAGCATTTTTAATTCTTTTGTTTTGATATCCAGTAAAGCAACCTGGCCATCATGTCCCACTATCGCGATATTTTTCTGGTCAGGACTTAGAATAAACAAATCAATATAATAATCTTTCAGTTTCAGCTGCAATTCTTCGGTAAGCATGGGTTTTATAGAAATACTCCCGTAATGCGACAGGGAAAATAGATTTATCTTTTCGTCTGCATCAGCGATGGCGGGTAGTTCGGTAGTTGTACTGGAGAAAATAATTTTATCATCATTTAAAAATTTAATTTGCGCAATAGGTGAAAACATCACCCGGGCCAGGATTTCTCTGGTGTTTTTATCTGAGTCTACATTTTTATCAGCGATTAAGTCTTGTCCATCAAAGATTTTCTCCTTGATAAGATTGCCCAGTTGTTTTGGGCTGTCAACCATTCCCGAATTTATATTGGATTCAATGTAAACAATGTCCTGGCCAATTGGCGACCAGGCAGGAAGAGCGTTGGCATGTTGAGATATTACTCTTGATTTACCATTTTCACAAACAGCTATCAGCTGTCCCGTGCCTGACCATATTAATACAGCCGACCCATTGGGGTTGGAGACAATATTGAATATCCCATCAAAATCCTCCCAGATGGTTGCTCCTGCTATTATTTGATTGCCTTTGATTGTATATTTTGAAAGTTGGCTACGAATTAAACTTATCTTTTCAATATCCTTCCATTCCTTTTCCGTTAATAGAGGTTTAACTTTATCTTTTTGACTATCGCGGACTTGCATAATTGCACAGGTAAGATAGAAAAGCTCTTGGTAATCTTGCTGTTTAGTCAATGCTTCAGCTTTTTCAGTAAAATATTTGTTGGCGGATTCCAGCTCTTGACGCGTTTTACCAAAAAATCTGGTTTGTATTTCTTTCACATACCGATTTATTTGTAATATCTTGTTTTTATCCAGATAGTCATCCTTAAGTTGGTCCCAGGTACTAATCTCTTCAGAAGTGACAGCATAAAGCGATTTGCTATCGGGACACCAGTCTATGACGGTGGCATTGGGAATTTTGAAGTCGGTAATCAGGCCGGCAGAATCGCAAAATAGCACACCGTTTTTAGATTGGATCGCCGCCATCGACCCATCCGGAGCCCATTTAAGTTGTCGGGTAGGGATACAGCCAGCGAAAATCATGACAAAAAATGCAGTTGAGATGGTAATTGTATTACGAAATCTTTTCATTATACTTCTCCTGTATATGTGTTTATAAGCAATTATCAATATATTGTATTACCTTAATATATGATAACTTGAGGGATAAGAAAGTCAAATTTCATATTTTAATGATAATTTCACCTTTACACAGTTTAAAATCATAAATTGTTATTATCGCAAAATTTGTTGAATTAAGTCATGATTTTTGGTATAATAACCAAATGTCTTATATGTGATCTTGGAATGTTATATAGATGCGGAGGAAAATATGTATACCCAAAAAATCAATAATATCTTAAAAATAACAGCGATTATCACCATCGCAATGGCTTTTTCAACTTTTGCCGGCACATTGGAGCCGACATCGCCCCCGTCATCGGGCACCATGAAAACCCTTGATCAGGTCGAGCCACGCATCCCTATCCAATCTGTGCCTTCAGGGGCAAGTATCGTTCATTATATCACTCAGCCTGGCTCATATTATCTTACTGACAATATAGTTTCCGATGAAAAATATCGACATGTCATATATGTCGCCGCAAGTGGTGTTACTATCGACCTCAATGGTTTTTCCATCAGTCGCAGCTGGGTCCAGACCGCTGCTTCCAATCCTGTGGCTTACTATGATGCCATTTATATTAAAGATGGTTTTTCTAATATCACCATCAAAAATGGATCGATTATCTCGGATTACCGCACCGATGGCGATAATGCCTATCGGGGCTTCAGGTTTGGTATTTATGCTTATGGCAACGGCACAACTTCTCTGGCATCAGATTGTGTAACTGTTTCTAATGTCTCTGTTACTATGACAGACAATACCGGCATCAGCCTTTTAGGTAAAGGCAATCTCGTTGAAAAATGTACTGTTTATAAATGTGATGGTCCTGGTATAACAGCTTATGACAACTCAATTATTAAAAATTGTATCGTTTACCAAAACGATAGCTATGGCATAACTGCCGAATCTGGCTGTATAATCACCGGCAACGCCACCAGCAACAATACTTATTATGGCATCAAAGCTGAAAATAATTGCATTATCAAAGAGAATATTATAAAAGACAATAGTTCTACTGGCATTTATTGCTCGGATTCCTGCGATATCCAGAATAATTCCTGTTCCGGTAATATCAACAATGGCATCCGATGCCATGATGGTTGCACAGTTAAAGATAATGTTTGTACCGGTAATACAGGTTATGGCATCTATTGCCATAATGGTTGTACCGTCAAAGAAAATTCCTGCTCGGCCAATACCGGCAGTGGCGGTATCTATTGTTATCGAGGCTGCACTGTAATGGAAAACACCTGCTATGCCAATAATGGCTATGGCATCTATTGCAGAGAATATTGCCAGATTAAAGCCAACACTTGCACCGATAATACCGGAACTGAAATCTATATATTTACCGGCGGTATTATTGCCGACAACTATACCTTCAATTGATAAGGTGTAAATATATCTCATAAGGAGATTGTTATGAAAAATATAATAGTTTTTACCGTTTTGATATTATCAGTGGCCACATCAATGACCTTTGCTGAAAATATCGATCCTTACAATACCGCCAACCAATACGCCTGGAGCGAAAATACCGGGTGGCTTAATTTTGACCCTATCGCAGGCCCCGGTGTTCATGTCTACCATGACCGTATCGAAGGCTTCCTGTGGGCCGAAAATATTGGCTGGATCAATCTTTCACCTGCAACCTATGGCGGTGTCGAAAATGATGGACTCGGTAATCTTTCTGGGTATGCCTGGGCCGAAAACGTCGGCTGGATCAACTTCAAACCTCAGGTCCCTGGCAGCAGAATTGACTATGGTGTTAAAATTGATGAAGATGGCAATTTCTCAGGTTATGCCTGGGGTGAAAATATTGGCTGGATTAATTTTAATCTGGAAGCAAACTATGTTCAAACTTGTGTAGTCACAATAGATGATCTGGCTAATTTTGTTTCATATTGGATGGCAAGCTCTGATACTCCTGCCGACCTTGACAATGACAATAAAACAACCATTGCTGATTTTGCGATTTTGGCAAATTATTGGCTGGACTATTGCCCGGATGACTGGCAACTTAAATAGCCAGCCTCTGCCAGCCCAGTGTGTTTCAATCCCATAAAAAAAGCCTGACATTACTGCCAGGCTTTTTTGGTATTTTATTTGACAAGTTTATTTTTCATCTTCTTTATAATGGTAATGTTCGATTTCCATCATTTTATCGACGCGGCGTTGGTGGCGGCCAGCTTCGAATTTGGTTTCAAGCCAGGTGCCAACAATACGGTTGATTAACGGGTCGTTTACCAGCATTGCTGGCAGACATAGAACATTTGCGTCATTGTGTCGACGCGAAAGCTCAGCGGTCAGTTCATCATGGCACAAAGCCGCACGAATACCATGAACTTTATTTGCGGTAATTGACATGCCAATGCCGCTGCCGCATATAAGGATACCACAGTCGGCTTCGCCATTTGCAACCGCCAGCGAACAAGGAATAGCGTATTCCGGGTAGTCAGTGCTCTTGGCATCATTGGCGCCAAAATCAATAACATCATGATCGCCACGCTTCAAGATACCTTTGATAAGTTCTTTCGCTTCGTAGCCGCGATGGTCGCAAGCAATTGCTATTTTCATTATAATACCTTTCATAAAATTCGTTACCGGGCAGGGGTGCCAGACGATTATATTAATTTTTTGTTCTGCAATTGCATATCAATCGCCTGGGCTATTTCATTTGCACAAGCTTGATAGCATTCAGCAGTGCCGCCAATCGGGTCGGCTATCGAATCATTACCCAAAAGTGAAACCTTGTCGCTGGCTTCAGGGGCAAATTCGATTATCGATCTTGCATGCGAGTTGGCTAAGGCAAAAATATAATCAGCTTTATTTATAAGCTCTGGTGTCAAAACCGTCGCACGATGCGAACAAATATCAACATCCATTTGAGCACATGCCTGAACCGCTTCTGGCGTAGCTGGGCAGTCCGGCCACGCCATCACTCCTGCTGAAATGAGTTTATACCCTTTATTGGTGAGTTGGTCAATGCCACATCCAAGTTTTTCAGCTATTTTAGTAGCAAATATGCCCTGAGCCATCGGAGAACGGCAGGTATTACCAGTGCAAACGATTAAAATATTGATGGTTTTCATGACATTTAACATTCTTTCATCAATAATTCCGGGGCGAATTATCTCTAAATCATCACCCTTTAGTTTAATTATGGTTGAGGCTTTTCGGATTTTGGTGGGCCCTGAATCAAGCAGGATCTCAAATTGGC
Source organism: Phycisphaerae bacterium (assembly GCA_016342495.1). Lineage (GTDB taxonomy): Bacteria > Planctomycetota > Phycisphaerae > Sedimentisphaerales > SM23-30 > JAEIOG01. Next base: position 684 of record JAEIOG010000140.1, on the reverse strand, counting down.
CATCAAGCTGTTCTATTACTGCGGACCCATCACAAGGATTGGGTCTACCAGCTGGATTGGCGCTGGATGCTGATACCGGGCCATCGGCAGCTTTTAACAGTTCGCGGGCAACTTTGTCGCTAGGCAGTCGCAAGCCAATGGTATTGCCATAATACAGATTTTTGATTAATTCTGGGTCAAATTTAGCCCGAATTTGCTCTAATTGGGTCGAATTCAGCTCAAAAATCGCCGTTAATGGCCCCGGCCAGGCCTTCTTCAGCAGGTTTTTGTGTACGGCTGAAATATCCGGGACATAAATATCCACATCGGAAAGCTTACCAATATGTAAGGTGAAAGGCTTATCATTGGGCCTTTGTTTGACGCGATAAAGCTCGTTGATAGCTACGGGTATATCGGCCCGGGCACCGATGCCATAGACCGTTTCGGTCGGAAATGCGACCAGCTGGCCATTGTTTAATGCTTCGCTGGCAATTTCGATAGCTTCGCCAATTTCACTCTCGCTGTTAATTTTTATTATTTGGCTTTTCATTCAGACTCTTCTTAGGAAAAAGTTAAAATTATTTTATGAACACTCTATATTAAAATACTCATAAAATCAAGAAACAAGTTCCCTCTGTGCCAGAATGGGTGAGACAATTCCTTGTCATTAATTAGACTTGAGGGCGAGGATATATTTATTATGAT
>JAEIOG010000139.1 GCA_016342495.1 Phycisphaerae bacterium | reverse complement strand
ACTACAGTGTAACTCATATCCCGCTATTTTGAAATATTTAGTTTTAGCCCCACCTCATATGGGATGGCTGTGAATCACTTTATATAATTTCTGCACGCTGCTGTTGCTCCGAGTAGCGATATCCTTGACCGTCGAACCGGAATATCGTTCCCGCAGTAATTGACGATCAGTATGTTTTAATTTACCCAGACATTCATCCAAAGCTACATATTCTCGCTGCAGCTGTTCAGCTTCATTCCTGCCCTCTTCGGCCAGCGTTTCCATCAACTCCATCGAAAACACCTGTGATTGGCGTCTGGTACGCTTGCGACGAAAATTAAAAACTTCATACTGGGCAATTGTACAAGCCCAGCGCAAGAAACTGATGGGGCCATCACCCGGGGGGTATTTCAACCACATCTTAATACTGACTTCCTGGAGAACTTCCTCAGCGTCAGCCCAGTTGCCCAGCAAAGAAAGTATATATGAACGCAAAACAGCTTCATGTTTTACATAAAGCCGCATAAATTCAGTTTGTCTGTCTATATCGCTCATAACTATCTTCACCAATTAATGCAATCTAACCACTTATGGCTCATAAGTGCAATACCTTTAAGAATGATTTACTTATTCACTTTTATAGCGTCCGACATTAAGTGATTTGGACAAACTTTTTTCTTTATTTTTTAAAATTAAAATAACTTAAAACTCCAACAAGGCCGCCCAAATCAATCAACCAGATATCTACCGAAACCATCTGATTTGAATATTTCGCTCTTTTCTTTATCCCCAACAACAATAAAGCATTCTACTTCTTCAAGCGTATTAACCAAGGCCAAACCTTTTTCTCCACCTAAAACCGAAATTGCTGTCGCCAATGCATCGGCAGTCATACAATCGTTGGCAATGACTGTCACACTGGGAACATTTTTGACTGGCCAACCACTGCGCGGGTCAATTATATGGCTATACTTTATCCCTTGAATCATCATAAACTGACGATAATCCCCGCTGGTTGCGACAGCTTTATCTTTAACTGAGATTTTCCATCGCATATTATTCCTAAATGGGTCATTAGGTTCATCATCAAAAGGATTACAAACCCCGACAAACCACCCATCATCTTTATAATCACCAAAACAGGCGATTTCACCACCAATATCAACCAAAGCCGCCATAATGCCATCACAATTTTTAATCGCCTGCAATGCCTGATCGACCGCATAGCCCTTAGCCAGAGAATCGACATTAAGCTTCAAATCCCCATTATAGGCAATCGTTTTCTCCGGTTTATCATTTAAAATAATATTTTCCAAACCCATTTTGCCCTTAGCCTCTGCAATCAACTCTTCTTTGGGCGGCCCATCTTCTTGGCTAGCCCTTAGCCACAACTCAATTAATGGTACCACCGTAATATCCAATGCCCCATCAGTAATATCCGCAAATTCTTTAGCTTTGACAATTACAGTATATGTCTGATCACTTATCGCTACCTTATGCTCCTTAGCTAATCTATTAGCCCGATTCAAGTCACTATCGGGTTTATCAGGATAGGTACTCATCAGCTCATTTACCCGGTCAATAGCTTTCAGGGCACTAAAATAGCCCACCTTAGCCTGAGCTTCATTTTTTGCCCGGATATTTATTGTCACAAACGTCCCAAGTCTGGAAACCGTTGGCGACTGAAACATATATTCTTGATTATTATTTTGATTTTTTAGCTGTACTACATATGCCAAAAATGCCAAAGCCAAAACACCAATCGCTATAAGTGCTTTATTTACAGAGGTTTTCATCTTTTTATTTCCTTTTTCCAAGAAGCCCATCTTACCGATAGCAGCAATATTATACCAGCTAAAAAAATCCTTGCCACTCAAAGAAGAATCGGTATACTGAATAATCTTTTAATGTAAAAGCCTGTTTTGGGCAAAAACAGGTTTAAACTAGACAATTTAATCATGTAGGCAGCCTTAAATTTGCGGCTTTGTTCTATAAGTCTTAAATTTGATGTTTCCCAGCTATTGCAACAGACTTTCGGAGGTCTAAATGGCGAGTTACACTATCGATGACATTCGCAATATCGTACTAGTCGGCCATGCCGGCGCAGGTAAAACAACATTAGCAGAAGCTATTCTGCATAAAACCGGAGCTACTACCCGTTTAGGAAGTGTTGATGACAAAACCAGTATTCTGGACTGTGATGAAGAAGAAAAGGAACGTGGACATTCTATTGATTCGGGCCTCTGTCACCTAAACTACAAAGGCAAAGAAATCAATATCATTGACACCCCAGGCTACCCCGGCTTTACCGGTGCTACAGTCTGTGCTATCAGCGCAGCTGAAACTGCTGTCGTTGTCATTTCTGCCGCTGACGGTATTCAGATGAATACCCTTAAGTATTTCCAATCTGCAAAAGACCGCGGCATGGCTATCATGATTGTCGTCAACAAAATTGACAACAGTCCTGAAAACCTTGAATCACTTCTTGAAACTATCCAGGAATCTTTTGGCAGAGAATGCCAGTGCATCAATGTCGCTTCTGCTGATGGCAAAAAAGTTACTGACTGTATCTGGGAAAAATCTGGGGATGGTTTTATCGATATCGAAGAAGCCCATACCAATCTTCTCGAAACAGTTGTTGAAGCTGACGAAGAACTAATGGAAGCCTATCTTGGCGGTGAAGAAATCTCTCACGATAAAGTTGACGGCACCATGCATCAAGCAATCGTCCAGGAAAACATTATTCCTGTAGTTTTCATGAGTAGCCGGGAAGAAACTGGCATCGAACAATTCCTTGATACCATCGTAAAATATTGCCCTAATCCCAAAGAAGGCGTCAAAATGAACCTTCTTGACAGCGAAGGCAATTCCACTCCTATCGAACCAGACCTAAACGCTGACCTGCTTGGTTATGTCTTTCGCGTTAGCTCTGACCCTAAAACCAATATCAAAGCTATCAGCATCAAGCTCCAAAGCGGTTCTCTCAAATCGGACACCCTGCTTAACAAAGTTGGTGGCAAAAAAACTATGCGACCCGGCCATGTTCAAAAGACTCAGGGTGACACCCTTGAACAAATTGAAGTGGGTATCGCAGGGGATATCATCACCCTTTCAAAACTCGAGGAACTTCGGGTTCTCGATACTGTTCACACTAAAGAACTTGGCTCTATCCAGACTCCTAAGATGCCAAATCCTATGTACTCATTAGCTCTAGAGCCTAAAAGTCGTGGCGATGAAACTAAAATTTCCGGTGTGCTCCATGAAATCGCTGACGCCGATCCAACATTCAAAATAGATCGCGATGTTCAGACTCATGAGCTTATTATCTCCGGCCTTGGTGAACTGCACGCTCGGGTTATTCTTAATCGCATGAAATCCCGCCGTGGCCTTGAAGTTATCACTCATCCGCCGCGCATCCCATATCGTGAAACTATTACCACTAGCGTTGAACGCGTCGAATACACTCACAGAAAACAATCTGGTGGATCAGGGCAGTTTGGTCGTGTCTTTATTGATATGGAACCTAACGAACAAGGTGCCGGCTATGAATTCGTCGACAAAATCTTCGGTGGATCTATCGATCAGCCTTTCCGCCCTTCAGTTGACAAAGGATGCCGCGCAGCAATGGAAGGTGGCGTATTGGCTGGTTTCCCTGTTGTCGATGTTAAAGTATCACTTGTTGACGGTAAGACTCACCCGGTTGACTCGAAAGACGTTGCATTCCAGATGGCTGGACGCGAAGCTTTCAAAATCGCTTTCATGAAATGTAATCCTACATTGCTTGAACCTGTCGTTAATATTGAAGTTACTGTTCCATCTGATAAAGTTGGCGATATTACCGGTGATCTATCTGGTCGTCGTGGTCGCGTTCAAGGCCAGGACATTATGCCTGGTGGTATGACTTGTATTATGGCCCAGGTGCCTCTGGCCGAAGTCCAGCAGTACAGCTCCCAGCTGAAATCTGTAACTGGCGGCCAGGGTTCATTCTCCATGGAGCTTAGCCATTACGAAGCCGCTCCGCCAAATGTCGTCCAACAGGTTATTGCCAAAGTCGCAGCCGAAAAAGCCGCTAAAGAACAAGGATAAACACTAAATATTAATTTACAAAGCTCGCCCCTATACAAGGGTCGAGCTTTTTTTTATACCCTCAACCTGCACCAAAAACAATATTTGGCGGTATTAATTACAAAAATGGCGTTCATTTTCATTCTGTATTAGAGTAATATAAAGATTCGTAGTATCTCAACATCTTTTTTTGCCAATTTTGGAGTAACCCAATGCAATCAAAAAAAACAAAAGCCTTTACTCTCATCGAATTACTTGTCGTAATTTCTATCATTGCCCTGCTGGTGAGCATTCTCATGCCTGCTCTAAGTAAAGCCCGAAAAAGAGCCCGCGCCATGGTTTGCGTCAGCAATAACAGATCGCTCATGCAGGCTCTCAGTATCTACTTCGCCGACAATGAAAACAAATTCCTACCATACTACGATGCTGGAAGCGGTACTAATTTATGGATGAATACTATGCTGAAATCCAGTGGCGATATTGATGAAGTTCGTTTTTGTCCTGAAGCCCCGACAACAAAACCGTCGATGGCTCCAATGGCGACTGGGGTACAAATAAAATTCCATGGCGATGGGTTGGTCCTGCCGGCAAATTCTGGGGCAGCTATGCAATCAATGGCTGGCTTTATGGGCCTGATGACCCTTACGCAACCGCAACCGCTTTCAAAAAATACGATTTCACCACACCTTCTTCAATCAAAAATGGTTCGGAAGTTCCTGTTTTTGCTGATAGTGTATGGGTTGATGCCTGGCCGTTTACAAATGACGATCCAGCTACCATAACTTCACCTGCAAACGTTCTTGAAACAGGATATCACGCCGGTGGCATAAGCCAGAACATGGGCCGTATCTGGATTGACCGACACGATAAAAAAATATCAATCTCTTTCTTCGATGGTCATGCCGAACTCGTCGAACTGGAAAAACTTTGGACTCTCAAATGGCATAATAGATTCCAACGTAGAGATGACATTCCAAAACCATAATTAAACTACAATAATAACTAATAGTTTCAAAACACTTTTGTCATCTGGAGCAAATAATCCAAACAAATCCGTGACTAATAATTTATGACTGATATATTACAAAGTCCCCAAAAAATTTATTCTCTTATTAAGAGTGAAAAAATGTTGACAAACAATTCCCTTGCCACCATCATTGCCATTATTATAACAACTTTTGCCATTACATCTTATGCCGCATCCGACAACATCGACCTGTCGGGTCAATGGCAGCTCAAACTTGACCCGCAAGATCAGGGCATCACTGACAAATGGTTCTATACCAGCTTGCCTGACACCATCAGTCTGCCTGGCTCTCTGGCCGAAGCTGACTTTGGCAATGACATCACAATCGATACCGAATGGACCGGGCATATTGTCGATAGGTCATGGTTTACCGAAGACCGTTATGAAAAATATCGCCAACCCGGCAATATAAAAATCCCCTGCTGGCTAACCCCTAACAAACATTATGTCGGCCCGGCCTGGTACAGCCGCACTGTTGACATCCCGGATCAATGGCAGAACAAACGCATTATCCTGAATTTGCAACGCACCCACTGGCATTGTCATTTATGGGTCAATGGCTCAGATGCAGGAACAAAAAACAGTCTGGGCACCCCCAACACATTCGACATCACTAATCTTGTCAAACCTGGAAAAAACACTTTATCTATTCGTATCGACAATCGCATCAATGATATCCCCGTCGGCATCAATGCCCACAGCGTCTCTGATCACACTCAAACCAACTGGAACGGCATCATCGGCGACATCGAATTGATGGCCACCGACAAGGTTTATATAGACAATGTACAAGTCTATCCCAATATTATAAATCACTCAGCTAAGGTTAAATTAAACATTATTAACAACACCACCGTCCAATCAGCATCTATAGCTTTACATGCCAAATACAAAGATCATCAAATATCGTCTCTGCTCAGATTCAACCTCGAAGCTAAAGACAATCTAATCGAGCTTGACCTCTCATTTGACCGTGATGTACCGCTATGGGACGAATTTAATCCCAATCTAATCGAGCTGAAAGCTACCCTTCTGACTAAAAACTTTGTCGACACTAAAACGATTCAATTCGGCATGCGTGAAATTGCCGTAAAAAACAAAAAAATCTCCCTTAATAATAAACCCATCTTTCTGCGTGGCACATTGGAATGCTGTATATTCCCTCTTACCGGTTATCCTCCTACCGATGTTGCCAGCTGGGAACGTATTATCAATATCTGCAAAGCTCATGGTCTTAATCACATGCGATTCCATTCATGGTGCCCCCCAGAGGCAGCCTTTACCGCCGCCGATGAGCTGGGGTTCTATATTCAGGCCGAAGCCAGTGCCTGGGCTTCTGTTGGAACCAATGCCACCCTCGACGCCTGGCTCTATGCCGAGGGCGAACGCATGCTCAAAGCTTATGGCAATCACCCTTCCTTTATTATGATGGCTTATGGCAATGAACCTTCCGGCAAACACAAAGAATTCCTCGGTAAATATGTCGACCATTTCAAAAACCTCGACTCCCGCCGTCTCTATACCTCCGCTGCCGGTTGGCCGGAAATCCCTCAAAACCAATACCACAATATCCCCGGCCCGCGTGTGCAAGGTTGGGGCCAGGGCCTCCGCAGTCGCATCAATGCCAAGGCTCCCGAAACCATAACCGACTACAGCAATTGGGTCAGCTCCCGCGATGTTCCCATCATCAGCCATGAAATCGGCCAGTGGTGTGTCTATCCAAACTTCAAAGAAATCAAAAAGTATACCGGTGTGACCCGGGCTCGCAACTTCGAATTATTCCGGCAGGACCTCGATGACAAACATATGCTAGATCAGGCCGAAAAGTTCTTGATCGCCTCGGGTAAGCTACAAGCCCTCTGCTACAAGGAAGATATCGAATCAGCCCTGCGTACCGAAGGCTTTGGTGGCTTCCAATTGCTGGACCTCCACGACTTCCCCGGCCAGGGAACAGCCTTAGTCGGTGTTCTTGATGCTTTCTGGGACGAAAAAGGTTATATCACCGCCGAACAATATCATCGCTTCAGCTGCGAAACTGTCCCGCTGGCCCGTATGCAAAAAAGATACTGGCTCAATAATGAAACCTTCACCGCAGACATCCAGGTCTCCCATTTTGGCCCCAAAGACTTAAACAGTCAGCCAATCAGCTGGACCTTAACTACCAACAATAAGACCATCGCCTCCGGCAAGTTCACCAAAAATCTCACCGCCGGTGAACTCTGCGATATCTCCAAGATAAAGGCGAGCCTTTCCTCAATTACAAAAGCCTGCAAAGCCAAACTGCAAGTTCAACTATCCGGCACCAAATATGTCAATGACTGGGATATCTGGATATACCCCCAAACCCTACCTGAAACCTCTCCAAAAAACATTAAAATTGTCAACAAACTGGATAAGCAAGCTATCGAGTATCTTCAAAAAGGAAATAAAGTCCTGTTGCTGGCTAACCCCCATACAGTTGGTGGCGATAAAAATGGCAATGTCGCAATAGGTTTCTCCAGCATCTTCTGGAATACTGCCTGGACCAGAAATCAGCCACCCCACACTCTGGGTATTCTTTGCAATCCAGCGGACCCAATCTTTGCTGACTTTCCAACAGAATTTCATAGCAACTGGCAATGGTGGGACCTCGTCTCTAAATCCGGAGCTATGATCATCGACGACCTTCCTGCCGATTTCAGACCTAAAGTGCAGGTTATTGATACCTGGTTCAATAATCGCAAACTGGGACTGGTTCTGGAAGCCGAAGTTCTAAACGGCAAGCTCCTTATCTGTAGCATCGACTTACAGAACAATCTCGATAGCCGCCCAGTCGCCCGCCAGTTCAAATACAGCCTGCTAAAATATATGGCCTCTAATCAATTTAATCCCGATATGGTTTTGACTGTTGAGAAAATCAATGCCCTGTTCAAAGAGCGATTCCCTGGCACAGTTATTAAAACTTCCAGCCAGGCCGACCGCTGCTATGGTCAGATGCTCATCGATGGCAACCCCAATACCATCTGGCACACCTCATGGGAAGGTTCCGTAGCCAAATACCCCCACGAAATAATAATCAAATTCGATGATCCAACCACCTTTGAAGGAATAAAGCTCCTGCCCCGTCAGGATATGACCAATGGTGACGTAAAAGACATATCCGTCCTGGTTAGCAGCGATGGCAAAACCTTCAAGGAAATCAAAAAGGCTACCCTTACCAACAATAAGAAAATTAAATCCATAGGTTTTAATCAACCAGTAACCGCCAACTACCTGAAAATTAAAGCTCTGACTCCCCAAAACCCGGATCATCCATGGGCATCCTTTGCCGAACTTACCTTAATCGCCCCATAACACGGGCACCGACTGGGCAAAAAAAAACCTGGCATTAAACCAGGTTTGTAAATCTTAATTTTAATTTTATCTCTATACCAAGAGAGTTTTTGCTAAATCAACACAGGATGCGGCGTCTGCAGAATAGCCATCGGCTCCGATCTGATCGGCGTATTCCTGGGTAACAGGTGCCCCACCAATCATAACCTTAGCTGATGCGCCGGCAGTCTTAAATGCCTCTACGGTCTTAGCAAGCATAGGCATGGTAGTAGTAAGCAATGCTGACAGACCAACGACAGAAGCATTGTTTTCTTTAGCGGCTTCAATAAATTTCTCTGGTGGTACATCCACACCAAGATCAATAACATTGAACCCGGCACCCTTTAACATCATGATAACCAGATTTTTGCCAATGTCGTGGATGTCACCCTGCACGGTGCCAACGCAAATAGTTGCCAGAGGCTCAACACCAGATTCTGCTAAACAGGGTTCTAGTATCTCCATAGCACCCTTCATAGCTCTAGCAGCGATAAGCACTTCTGGTACAAACATTTCATTTGCCTTGAAAAACTTACCAACCACAGCCATACCAGCAACCAGACCTTCCTGTAAAATATTACTGGGGTGGGTACCATCATCAATGGCTTCCTGAGTGATTTTAACAGCCATGTCCAGCTGTCCTTCAATAACAGCTTCTTTTAACGCATTTAAATCAGCCATCGCTAATTATCTCCTTAAATTTATTGAGAATAAAGATTTACAAAAAACACTAAACCTTCAATAATATATAAAGAAGGCTTTAATGATGCAAACAGTAATTGCGGGATTTATCCCGAAAAACTCCATTTTGCGCAACTTGGCAAAAAAAACACCATAATCACACAATACAAAAACAGGAAAAAGCCATGATAACAACTGCGGAACTGAATATAATGTTGGAAATTGCAACAAAAACTGCTCAAAAAGCAGGAAAATTTGCACAAAATGGTCGAAACCAAACCCGTAGCTCCCTTAAATTTGGTGAAGAAATCGTTACTCAATACGATCCTCAATGCCAAAAAATCATTATTGATGATATCACGGCCACCTTTCCAGAGCATGGTATTATCGCCGAAGAAGGCGAAGATGGCAAATTATTTAAGCAAAATCCGGATGGCAATGATATATGGTGGGTAATCGATCCGATAGATGGGACGCGTAATTTTGCACATGGTCTGCCCTATTTTGCAGTATCGGTAGGCTGCATAGCAGACGGTATGCCCGTAGTGGGGGTAATTTATGATCCCTGTACTAATACAATTTTTACAGGGCATCGTGATTGTGAACCGATGTGTAATGGCAAAGTATTTGAGAAAAACGAAGCAATTCTCGACAGCAATAGTCAAATCGCCCTTTCCAGTAAAACCTATAAAAATTATCCAGAACTAACCGCTAAAATACAAAGTGATTATGTGCCGGTAAATCTTGGTTCGGCAGCCTTGCATTATGCCTATACTGCCAAAGGAGCTTATGCGGCATCGTTGGCTCATGCGGTAAAGCTATGGGATATTGCCGCCGGGGCAGCCCTGGTCTTTAATACTGATATTGTCGTGAAATCGCCAACTGGAAAGGACCTTTTCCCTTTTGATTGTGAAAGCTACCATGGCGAAAAAGTGCCAGTAATTTTTGCCAGCCAAAATATTTGCGATGAATTATTGAAAATGGTATAATATTTCAGCTACCTGACAAAAATATTTAATTCGAGGATTCAGATGATTTATTTAGAGCGTTCTTTTTTGATGTTGTGTTTGCTTATTTTTGCTGGCAACTGCTATGGGTCCAAAACTATGGAGGTCAGCAGTCCATCTAAAAACCTGACAGTTATAGTTCAAGAAAAAGATGAGAACTTACAGCTATTATTGAAAGCCAAAGACCAGGTTATGGTCAATATAGATGTGGTAAGATTCATTTTCAATACAGAATTACCAGCTGATAAATTTACAGTTAAGAGCACAGAACAATATACTGTTAAGCATTACTGGAAGCCTGTCTATGGTGAAAAAAGTAAAATCAATGATAATTATAATGCCCTAAAAATATCGCTTATCAATTCAAATGGCAATGATGCCCTGGGCCTTGCATTAAGAGTATACGATGAAGGTATAGCATTTCGCTATGAATTCAATAATAAAATTTTCAATGGCCATATCATTAAGAAAGAACATACTGGTTTCAAATTTGAAGCTGATTATGATGCCTGGCTAACAACATCGGCACAAGGGCCATTTTCTAAAAAGAAAATCAGCCAGATCAATTCTGCCTGCGAAAGACCATTGGTAATAAAAAGGAATAATAAATCTTATTTAGCTATTGGAGAAGCGGCTTTAGTTGATTATGCCCGGATGAAATTTGTAAAAGACCCTGATAGCTCCCAAGCCTTGCGAACAGAACTACATGGAGATGTTGACATCAAAATGGCCGGGTATCAGACACCATGGCGATATGTAATGGTCGGTGATTCACCGGGTGAACTATTGGAAAACAATTATTTCATTTTGAATTTGAATGAACCGTGCAAAATCAAAGATACTTCCTGGATCAAACCGGGGAAGGTAATCCGTGAAGTCACATTAACAACAAAAGGCGGCAAGGCATGCATAGATTTTGCTGTGCGACATAATCTTCAATATGTGGAATTTGACGCTGGTTGGTATGGCCATGAATATGATGACAATTCAGATGCAACTACCATTACGATTGACCCAAAAAGATCGCCGGGGCCTCTTGATCTGCTCGAAGTTATAAAATATGGAGAACAAAAAGGAATTGGAATTATTCTTTATGTCAATCGTCGTCAGCTAGAAAGGCAACTTGATGAGCTATTACCCTTATACAAATCCTGGGGGGTAAAAGGTTTGAAATATGGCTTTGTAAATGTGGGGGCACAAAAATGGACTAAATGGCTACATGAAGCCATAGATAAAGCGGCAAAATATGAAATGATGGTTGATGTCCACGATGAATATCGATCAACAGGATATAGTCGAACATCGCCCAATTTGATGACAATGGAAGGCATCAGGGGAGATGAATGTACCCCATCAACAGAAACAATATTAACAACCATTTTCACTCGCATGATAGCCGGGGCAGGTGACAATACAATCTGTTACTTTGCAAGTCGGGTTTCGGAAAAAATGGGCGGTAAAGCGGCACAAATGGCCAAAACTGTGATGCTGTATAGTCCATGGCAGTTTTTGTACTGGTATGACAGGCCCCAAGAATCTTCACCTGATAAAGGAGGAACTGGAAATTCAACCAATATAATTGTAGAAAATGATGCGATTAAATTTTTTGATGCGGTGCCAACGGTCTGGGATGATACCCGGGTGCTGGAAGGAGAGATAGGTCAATATGCTACAATAGCAAGACGAAGCGGTAATAACTGGTTCTTGGGCACATTAACAGCCAACAAGGAACGAACAGTTATGATAACACCTGCTTTTCTGGATATCAAAAGTGAATATGAAGCTACGATATATTGGCAAAATAAACTGGATATGGTAAATAATGAAATTAGAATCGAAAAAATAAAGGTGACAAAAGATTCTCTTATCTCCAGGAAGCTGCAAAAAGATTCTGGATTGGCGATAATATTCAGGAAGATATAGTGCTTAGTCATAATTAAAGGTTTGGGTCAATATTGCCGATACATCTCCATATGAAGATAACTGTTATTTGATTA
>JAEIOG010000003.1 GCA_016342495.1 Phycisphaerae bacterium | reverse complement strand
AAAATCTACACCAAAACCGGAAAACTACCAAAACTAGCAGACATATCTGCTTCACATGGCTAAAGTGTTACGATTTTGCTTTGTTGGCTGGGGAATGGCTGGAGTCAGATTGTGAAGAATGTAATGGGAAAGATATCACTGATGACGGCAATATAGATCTTGATGATTTGATCTATTTTGTTAATGGGTGGCTTGAAGGGGCGTAAGACCGCAATAAACCTTATCGCGGATTCAGCTGTGCTTTGCCGGCGGGTTGAGTCCGCGGTTTATAAAAAAGGAAGTAAAACAAATGAAAAAGCAAAGACTTTTTAATTCTGCATGTGCTGTGGTTTTAGGTTTTGTAGTGTGTGTTAATGCGGAGATTAACCAAGAATCAAGCAGTAAAACTGGTTCTAGCAATCAACCAACATATACCTATACCATCGTAGATACCGGTCAGATAAGGTGTTATGACAATACCATAGAAATACAATACCCAAAAGCTGGCGCTGCCTTTTTTGGTCAGGATGCTCATTATAATGGCAATCAGCCATCCTATAAAGATAATGGAGATGGAACAATCACTGATCTAAATACAGCTTTGATGTGGCAGCAAGATCCGGGTCCAAAGAAAACTTTCCAGCAGGCATTAGACGGCGCCAGCAAATGTAAAGTTGGTGGATACGATGATTGGAGACTGCCTACGATCAAAGAGTTGTATTCACTGATTCTTTTCAATGGCACCGACCCTGACCCTATGAGTGGTAACGACTCGAAGCAGAAACCCTTTATTGACAATAAATACTTTAATTTTAAATATGGTGATCTTGCTAATGGTGAGCGCATTATTGATTCGCAGTTTGCTACCAGTACAAAATATGTCAGCACTACCATGCGTGGTGATGAAACAGTGTTTGGCGTTAACTTTGCCGATGGCCGCATCAAAGGTTATGGTTTGCAAAGCCCTCGTACCGGTGGCGGCAAGACATTCTATGTCCTTTATGTGCGTGGCAATAAGAACTATGGCAAAAATGATTTCAAAGATAATGGTGATGGCACTATAACAGACAAAGCTACAGGCCTGATCTGGATGAAAGTCGATAGCGGTAAGCTTAAAGCCGGCAAAGACAAAGATGGTAAAATGAATTGGGGAGAAGCTCTTGAATGGTCAGAAAATTTAGAATATGCTGGCTATTGTGATTGGCGTCTACCAAATGTGAAGGAACTTCAAAGTCTCGTCGATTATACCCGTTCGCCAGATACCACTAATTCGGCAGCAATTGATTCTGTTTTCCAGCCTACTGCATTCAAAGCCGAAAGCGGTAAAGATGACTATCCTAACTATTGGACTGGGACAACTCATGCAAGTATAAGTTATGCTGGTGCCGCATCCTATGTTGCTTTTGGAAGATCTTTTGGCTGGATGCAAGATAGGCGCACTGGCCGGTACGAACTTATGGACGTTCATGGTGCCGGCTCACAGCGTAGCGACCCAAAATCAGGCGATCCATCAAAATATCCGCATGGCCGTGGCCCTCAAGGTGATGTGCTGCGAATCAATAATTTTGTTTTATGTGTGCGAGGCGGAATTGCCGAACTCCAAAGTATTGGCCCAAAAGTTGAGATGGTAAAATCAAATCGTCAATTTCAGAACTTCCAACCATTAGATTCTGGTCGTCGGCCAATGGGGCAAGGGCCTTCCGGTGAAGATTTTGTAAAACGTCTTGACCGCAATGGCGATGGGAAAATATCCAAAAGTGAATTCGATGGTCCTGCCCAGCATTTTAACGAACTGGACCAAAATAACGATGGCTATCTGTCTGTCCAGGAAGCCCCACAGGGCCCGCCCCAGAAACGTAGATAATCAGTAAGGAAAAATCAAGGTGGTACTGTTTTAGCTTTGGTTTTTCAGATTAACTGTATCTGATATTTGTTGAATGCTATAAACTTTTGCAAAACAAGGGTTTATAGCATTTTTTTGTTTAAAAATTTCAAGATGGCATTGATTTTTAAAAATTTAACTCCATTTATTTTCCTAGCGGGAGTTTTGATAATAGAGGCGTTAAAATCAAACTTTATTTCATGTAAAGCTCATTAATGGTCAATAGTTTGGGGCATAAAGCTTAAAAAACGGGATTTGAATAGAGAAATTGCTTAAAATATGGATGAATCACATAAAAAATATGAAATGTGTGACCTAATGCTTGGCAGTCTTGATGGTCAATTAAGCGATGAGCAGGCACAAGCTTTGGGCGATTTTTTGCGTAATGATTCAGATGCACGGGAATATTACAGTGATATTATGTCGGTAGTAAGTTTGCTGCATTCTCCGGGGCAATGGAATGTTCAAGGGCATATCTCTTGCGGCAATGATGATGATAATGTATTGCTGGAATTGCTCGAAGAGCAATGGGCCGCCCGGTGTGTGGTTGATATCCCGGTGCCAAATTCCGATTTGCCTGTGATTAGTTGTCATCGTAAACAGTTAGCCGGGCGTCCTTTATTTAGGGTGGCAGGCGCCATTGCAGCGATGATTATTTTTGCTTTTATGCTTAATAACCTACCGAAACTTATTTCTGAGCCCACCTTGAGGCCGAGTAAGTATTTTGTTGCCAGGTTGATAGAAAGTAATGGTGCCATTTGGACGATGGGTTTGGATTCCAATCAAAATAATCAAGAAATGATTGTTGGTATGTATGAATTAAGTGCAGGCCTTGTACATATTGAGCTTTTTGACGGGGCAAATGTAATTATCGAAGCACCGGCGAAGTTTGAACTTGAATCTGATAGCCGCCTATTTCTCTTTAGCGGCAAGCTTACCGCAAATGTGCCGCGGGGCTCCGAAGGTTTCAAGGTTGCGACACCATCTGCGGACTATGTCGATATTGGGACCGAGTTTGGGATAAAAGTTGGCGATGATGGCAGCAGTGAGATGTATGTTTTTGATGGTGAGGTTTTGCTTTACCCTGGAGATCAGGCTAATACAAAAAGCAAAAGCATAAGAGTCCGGGTCGGCGAATCCAAAGGAGTTGAAAAAGCGTCAGGTAAGGTCAGCAACAGCAGTATAAACAAATTTACTTTTGCTCGTAAGTTGCCAGATACTTATGAAATTGCGCTAAGGAAAACTTATCCTCAGGCATATTGGAGTTTTGATCAAGCCAGAGCAAGGGGTGTTGTTAACAAAATAGGCGATAAAGTGTATCCAGGCCAGCTAAAGGCTAAATCAAAAGTTGTCCTTTGCGGCCAGATGGAACCTGTGATTAGATTTACTTCCGAAGGAGATCGGATTGATTTTGGTGATGTGCTTGACCCGGGCCGGGACAGCTATAGTGTGGCATTATGGTTTAATGTTGATAAGCTGGATTCCAAATTTGATCAGGTTCTTGCGACCAAACGTTCGTTTAAGGGTGGTGGTTATCCGGGTTGGACGATATTTGTTAATCGTGACAGTTTGTTTATCAGGACAGGCGATGGCGATGATGCGAGATCCCATGTCTGGATTAAGAATCTTCATTGCATGACAGCAGGTTGGCATCAGGTAGTAATGGTTATTGACCGTGAAGATAATGTTTTGCGTGGCTATTTTGATGGCAGTGATGAAGGTTGGGAAGTTCACAGTAACGATGGGATTTCTCCTGAGCATGATAGAACCGTTGCCTATGGAACATATAGAGATGGGACAGTAATCGAGAATGAATGTGCTTTATCTATGAATGCTTATGTCAATGTTAGGGGAGAAAAAAGGAACTTTAAGGGGATGATTTATGATATGGGTATTTGGAAAAGAGCTCTTAGCTTAGAAGAGATACAAGATATTTATAGAAATTGTTTATTAAGTAAATAGTGTTTTTTGTATATTTTAAAACTTTACAAGGAGATCGAAAAATGAAAAAAATCAGTATTTTATTGATGGCATTACTGGTATGTCTGACTTGCTCGTCGCAGGCTGATACCATAAGTATTGCTTTTCACAATGGTGCGGCCACATTATTGGCAACCGACGAGGTTGCTGGCGTGGTTGCGGTTGATAACTGGAATAATATCTGGAATAATGGTGGTACCGGGATGGAAAATACCACTGGCATTGCCCTTAACGATGCTGAAGGCAATGCTACTGGAGCTGACCTGACCTATAAAGTTGGTTATACCGGTTATAACAGTCTTCCTTGGGGAGCCCAAGTGGACAAAAATTATAAGATGATGGAAGGCTGGTTTGGGATGTTCGCCGCTGATGCCGGCCATTATACTATTTCCAATCTCCCAGGTAAATTTACCTCAGGCTATGATGTTTATATTTATTTTGAATCTGGCAATGACAATCGAACTGTCAAATACACAGTGAATGGTCAGGTAGATTTTGGTCTGGAAGTTACCCCGCTATTTAATGGCACATTTACTCAGGCCAGCGGTACTGAATACGCCAATGCTACCGGCGGTAATTATCTTCTTTTTGAAAATGTTACCGGGGCTGATCTGATAATTGAAGCTGACGCATTAAGTGGCAGGGCAGCTTGTCAGGGCATTCAGATTGTCAGTAAATTCGGAGCGAATAATCCTATCCCAGATAGCGGTGCAAGTGATGTTCCACTAAATCAGATACTGAGCTGGAGTCCATCAGAAGATCCAAATAATCCTGGAACTGCATGGGACAAAGTAGAAAGTTTTGATGTTTATTTTGGTGAAGATTTTACCGCAGTACAAACAGCGACGACGGCAACCACCGGAATATTTAAGGGTAATCAAGCCTTAGCAAACACCTCTTATACTCCAACATTGGATTTTGATGGTGAATATTTCTGGCGTATTGATGAAAAACTGAGCGATGGCAGTATTGTTACTGGTACAATTTGGGATTTCAAAGCTATTAAGTCGCTACCTGTAATTATCACCGAGCCAATTGGTACTTATGCACCGGCTGGCGGAACAGCGATGTTTGAAGTTGTCGCTGAAAGCTTGTCGCCATTGAATTATACCTGGTTTAAGTTTGATCCAAATAATCCTGATGTTGAAGTTGGCGATGATTCACCAATGTTGGAAGTTGCAAATGTAACTGAAGGTGGGTTCTATTATTGTTTACTGGAAAATGATGCAACAACCCCTGCAACCGCGGTTAAAACGGTCAACGCCGAATTGATCTTAGGCGAAATGATAGCACACTGGGCATTAGATGATACATTTAATGATGCAAGTGGTAATGGCTTTGATGGTACATCTGCTATTCCTGGTGAATTTGTTGATGGTATTATCGGCAAGGCCTATGAAGCAGATGTTTTAACTGTGCCGGGAAATAATATTGTTGTTATCCCTGATACCAATGATGCTTTAGATTTTTATATTAATGGTTTCAGCTTTACCGCATGGGTAAATACAACAGCTCCTACATATGCAGCGATTGCTTCGAAGCAGGATACTTTAGCTGTCCCGAATAATGGCTGGATATTTAATACCAATGGCGGTGGTGTTATTGCATTGCGTGAAACTATTCAAAACGACTTAAATGCCCCAACCCCTGTAAATGATGGCCAGTGGCATTTTGTGGTTGGTCAATATGATGCTTTTACTTCAACAATGAGAGTATATGTGGATGGTAAACTGGATGTTGAATCGGATCAGGCGATACCGACAGGCCTGGGTTTGACTACCAATGATGTTCCTGTGATTCTTTGTGCAGCCAGCGAAGATGGCGTCAAATCTCCATTTGTTGGTATGATAGATGATGTGCGGATGTATAATTATCCGTTGAGTGCTTATGAAGTTGCGGATATGTATACAGATATTAAAGGTGGCTGGATTTGTGTCGATGGTATTCCTGAAGGTGACCTAAATGGAGACTGTATAGTCAACCTGGAAGATTTCGCGATATTATCGGGTAACTGGATGGGATGTAATATTGTACCAGCGTCGGCATGTACTAATCAATAAGCAAGGAAAATGAAAATAATCATCTATTGATGAAAGGAAATAAAAAATGAAAACAACAATAAAAACTATAATGATTCTTTTGCTGACTACGGTTAGCTTTGTCTGGGCGGGTTCGCCTGTTACTGATGGCTTGATTCATCATATGGACGCAAGTACAATTACGGGTGTGGCCGATGGCCAACCCGTTAGTTCTACAACTGACTGGTCTCCGGTAGGCATTGATGCTGTGGCGCCAAATGCCGCAGGAAGTCCGCTATATGTTGTCGATGCAATTGGCGGGATGCCCGCATTAGATTTTGATGGTATTGATGATTTTCTTACAGCTGCTAATACCGCTGGAACTTTACTGCAAGGTGATAATCCTTTTGTGGTTTTTGCTGTTTGCAGTGTTGGTTCTTTTGGTACTGGTAGCCACACCCGTCCTTTGTTTGGTTTAGGTGACAAAATAGGTGCCGGTAATAGAGAGATTACCCATTTCTGTTTTGAAGGGCCAACTGATACCTGGAATCGCTTAGTTGGCGGAGCTCCACACTGGACAACTGCTTTAAGTCAGGATGAGTTTTACCTGATATCCAATGGTTATGCTGGCGGCGGCGGTATGGCTTACGGTATGTGGGTTGATGGTGCTGCTCAGACCGTCGCTTATGGTGCTTTGGGAACTCATGAATTTGGCGGTAGTTCAGTAGCTATTGGCCGTGTAGCGCACTTATATAGTGCAACCACAAGATTTGATGGTCTTATTGCGGAAATGCTGGTATTTAATCGTAACTTAACAGATTATGAAATCAATCTGGTTGGAAGTTATCTTGCTAAAAAATATAATCTGACTACAACATATAAAGATGTTTATTATGCACCGCAGCTAGTTTCTCCAGAGAATACTTCTGTCGATGTTGAGCCTGCGGGTTTGACATTGAACTGGACCCCTGGTGATGATCCTAATACCCCAGGAGTTCCTAATCCTAAGATTACCGGTTTCGATGTTTATCTGGGCGATAGTATCACTACTATGACAAAACAGAATGCGACACCTCTGTCAGCAAGTGCAACTTCTTTAGCTGTCACGGTTCAATCAGATAGTAAATATTTCTGGTATGTCAAACAACTGGCAAGTTCTGGCGATATTCAAAGTGATATATTCAGTTTTGAAACGGTTAAAACATTACCTGTGCTTGATTCTGATTTGCCAGCTGATACCAATGCTATGCCACAGGCAGGTGCGATGTTTATGGTTTCAGCAACCAATCCTGTCGTTGGTGAGCTTGAGTATCAATGGTGTTATGATCCAAATACTAATGTTTTGGGCGATGAGGTTGAACTAGAAGATGATGGCAGGATTAGTGGTGCTTTGACTGAAACATTGGTAATTGGTGCTTCATTGGTTATCGCTGATGAAGGTTTGTATTTCTGTAAAGTAACAAATACAACCGCTACTGTTGTTTCCAAGTCAGCTACTTTAACAGTTAATCGTTTGGTAGGGCATTGGAAGCTGGATGGAAATGCAAATGACAGTTCGACAACTGGTGCAGATGGCGCTGTTATTGGAACTGCTTCATGGGCTACTGGCGAAGATGGTCAGGCATTGAACCTTGATGAACATGGCGTGCCTTATATTGAAGTTCCTGCAGCACGGGCTGATGCGTTTAATTTAGCTAATCGTATGTCGGTTTCAATTTGGGTTAATGCTCCTGAGACTACAACAGTCAATGGCTATCGCCTGATGATTGGTAAGCACGGTCAGGCCGCACCGGTAGATGACCGCGTCTGGATGCTGCGAGAATCTGCTCTAAGTGGTGATTTGCAGTGGTTTGCTGGTAATGTTTATCACACCTTTACCGGTGTCAAGCCTTTTGATGGCACCTGGCATCATGTCGCGGCAACTTTTGATATTACTACAGGTGAAAAGTCTGTTTATCTTGATGGTCGCCTGCAGGCAACGGTTACAGGTGTTACTGGTAAAAACCCAGTTAATGATACCAGTCCGATTCGTATAGGTTATTATTATAAGAATGAGACTGTTGAGCCTGAGATTGATTATATCTTTGGCCAGGGCATGCTTGATGATGCAAGAGTGTATAATTATGCATTGACAGCCAAGGAAGTCGCAGAGGTTTATACTTCATTCAGGCCTGAAGATCCAATTTGCTATGAAGCGATAGCAGGTGATATGGATGGCGATTGTGAAGTAGGGCTAAGCGATCTGGCTGCAATGGCGGCAGTTTGGCTTGACAGTAATCGTTTCTATGGATTTGAATAATAGTTTGAGTTTAAGATAAAGGCGGGACGGTTTTCTGAAGCCGTCCCGCTTTTTGCAAGGATGAGAATATGAAAAAATTATTTCTATTGATACTATTGGGCTTGTTATATTTTAACACTGATGGTTTGGCAAAGATAATCAGCATCAATTTCAATAATGGCACGGCTACGCTGCTTGACAACTCTGATATTTGCGGTGTGGCTGAAGCTACCAACTGGAACAATATTTATAATAATGGCGGGACCGGGCTTCAAAGTAGCGAACCTATCGGGCTTGTCGATAGCGATGGCATTGATGATGGAACCAGTTTGACTTATAAAGTCGGTTATTCTTTTTATAACAGTAATGGCTGGGGTAGTCAGGCAGATAAAAATTATAAAATGATGGAAGGATGGTTTGGCCTGAGAGATGACGATGATGGTTTTATTATCGTCAACAATATCCCCCCTGCGATGGCAGCTAATGGCTATGATGTTTATGTCTATTTTGATTCAAATGCTAGCAGTTCCGATCCTCGTAATATGAATTTCAACATTGGAACTTATAATTTATTTGGTATGGAAATTTACAGGTATGCCGGGGAATTTATCGAGTCGGCTGGAGATTCTTTTGCCAATGCTACAGTAGGAAATTATGTAGTGTTTCGCGGATTAACCGGAACAGATATGGTTCTTAATGGCCGCTGCGATTCGACTTACAGGGCAACAATTAATGGTATTCAGATTGTCGAAACTGATGAAAAAGTATTACCTGGTGCTATCTCAATTAATTTTAATAAATACAGTGATACCGAACTGGCAAGCGACGCTATTGCTGGTGTTGAGCCATTGACAAATTGGAATAATTTTAATGAAGCCGATGGTCTTAATCATAGCAGTGATGTCGCACTTATTGACAATAAAGGTATCGCAAGCGGGGCAATGATTCGCTGGCAAGGGGGTTCGGCCTGGGAAAATTCCGATACCGGCAGCGGTGGCAATGACAAAATGATGAAAGGCTATTATGGCTTAGATGTTGATGCAGGTGATTATATTACCGTTAGTAATATTCCGCTGAGTTTAACCAGTGTTGGTTATAATGTTTATGTTTATTATAATTCTGATGAAAACAACCGGACGATGTGGATGACTATTGCTGGTGAGACTATTGTGGGGATAGAAACGGGTGCTGATTTTGCGGGTGACTTTATCGAAGCCGATAACTCCCAAGGCAATTATGTGGTTTATCGCGGGCTTGATAGTGATAATTTTACTCTGACAGCTTATGCCAGTTCTAATCGTGCCGCCATTAATGGCATACAAATTATTCCGGTAACCCCTACGGTAACCAGTCCTTCGCCAGCGAATAATGATGCGCAGATACCGATAGAAACTGGTTTTAGCTGGCAGGGAAGATATGTGGATTTTGAACCGGTATTTAATTTATATTATGGTGTGGATGCTGAAAATCTGTCTTTGAAGGCCGAAGGTCTTGTCGATGGGCAATATCAGCCAACCGAGCCTTTACAGCTTGATACGCAATATTTTTGGCGTGTTGATATGATAGATGGCTCTACCGATCCGGCAACTGTTTACCCGGGTCATATCTGGAGTTTTAAAAGTTATAAAAATCCTTATAAGGTGATTCACTGGGCTATGGAACAGACGCTTTGGCAAGAAAATAATTATTATATTGTTGATGGGAGTGGCTGGGAAAACGATGGTCTGATTGTTGCACAGGAACCAAACCAGGTTGATTTTGGTATTGGTGTAGTTGGCAATGCAATTAAACTTGACGGCGATGCCAGTGTGAATATTAATAGTGCCAATGGTCTGCCTCTGGAGGTTAATGATTCCTGGACGATGACTGTTTTTGTAAAAGTTGGTAGTGACAGGCATATGTTGACTCGGATTGCTGGTTTTGGCGATGAAGATCAACGGGAATTAATGCTCAGCGTCGACGGCAGTTTTGCATTTTTATATCAGGGCAGTGAAATTTTAGACAGCAATATCAAACCTGAGATTAATCGGTGGTATAGTCTTGCAGTTGTATGTAAAGCCGGGCAGGATTTGTCGCTTTATGTTGATGGGCAGTTGGCGGCCCAATGTTTATTACCAATTGATTTTACTTCTCCTGCAGATGATGCATTGCTTGCACGAACTTATGCGAAACGATATAGTTTTGTCGGAAGTATCGATGAGTTTATTATCTGGGATGACGCGATTAGCCAAATGGATATTGAACTTGAAGCTGGTAAATTGCCTATGACAGGGGATGCAAATAGAGACCGTAGTGTTAATTTGTATGATGTTGGCCTGATCGCTAATGACTGGATGGCAGATAATTATGTCTCGATAGCAAATGTTGTTTTAGCGGATTTCGATAGTTATGTTGAAGATGAATTCGAGATTGTTGCTGATAACTGGGCTACCGGCAGTTTGGTATTGTTGAATGAACAAGGTAATAATGCACTTAGCTGGGATTATGACCTGGGCGATTGCCATCGGATAGGATTTGAATATACTCCTTCGATTATCAGTGATGATTTCGCTGGTTATGTTAGTGCCTCCATATTGGCCAAGCGTTTGTCAGGTGATAGTGGTTCGCTATATTGCAGTTTATATGGAGCTGATGGGGGTTTGCCTGTAACGGTTGAATATCCCGGAGGAATAGAGGCTTTGCCACTGGGCCAGTGGCAGCGGTGGGATATTGACCTTGCTGATGTTTTATTGTGGCGGACTGATTCAATTGGCCTTGCCGATGGAATTGGCCAGCTTGCTAAAATTGAAATTGGTTGTCATAGTCAAACTGGTGGAGCTGGGAATATTTTATTTGATGATATAGTGCTGACAGGCACTGGGCAGTGTTATAATAATTTTAACTTGACCGATATGGATAGTGATTGTATTGTTACAGTAAATGATTTTGCAATTATTGCCCATAGTTGGCTAGATAGTGAATAAATGGAGTTGATATGAATCGTAGAAATTTCTTAAAAGCTGCTGGTGCTGGCATGTTGTCAGCTATTGCTTTGCCAAAATTTGCAGCAGGGCAAACCACCCCTGTTAAGCCAAATGTAGTTTTAATTCTGGTCGATGACCTTGGCTGGGCTGATGTTGGCTGTTATTGCGCCCAATATGGCAATACCTGGTATGAAACGCCTAATATAGACCGTCTGGCATCTCAGGGGATGAAATTTACGCAAGGTTATGCAGCTTGTGCGGTGTGCTCTCCTACGCGGGCGGCGACTTTGACCGGTAGGTATCCAGCCCGACTTGGCGTAACCGATTGGATTCGCCCATCAGAATCAACTACTAACCCCCAGGGTTATGAAGGTTCGGCCAGCAAGGAAGTGCTGTGTCCCAAAAATTATGTTTTCATGGATTCTTCGGAAATAACAATCGCTGAAATGTTAAAGCCAGCGGGCTATACAACTTGTCATGTTGGCAAATGGCATTTAGGCGGCAGTTCATTTTATCCCGGTGCCCAGGGTTTTGATTATAATTATGGTGGCTGTTCATGGGGTCATCCTTTCCAGGGTTATTTTGATCCTTATGGGATTCCTACATTGCCACCGCGTCAAACGGGTGAATATTTGACTGTTAGAGAATCTGATGAAGCCCTCGGTTTTATCGAAACCGCTGTCGGTCAGGAAAAACCATTCTTTTTGTATATGGCCCATTATGCGGTACATATGCCTATTCAGGCGATAGCTGAAATTAAGCAGAAATATGATAATAAACCCAAGCCAACCGGCTATGAAAATCTCAATTCTGCTTATGCCGCTATGATCGAAAGCGTTGATAATGCTGTCGGGGCGATTATGGATAAATTGGATGCATTGGGTGTGGCCGACAATACTGTTGTGATTTTTACTTCCGACAATGGCGGCCATGTTTCTGTTACTACAAATAAACCTCTGCGATCCGGCAAAGGCTACCCTTATGAAGGCGGCATTCGTGAACCATGGATTGTTCGCTGGCCCGGAAAGATAGCTCCTGGCAGCACTTGTGATACTCCAATTATTTCTCCAGATGCATTGCCAACGATTTGTGAAATGACCGCCCAGCCATTACCTCGAAACAAGACTATTGATGGTGTGAGTTTAGTGCCTTTGTTGAAACAGAGCGGTAAGATCCCGGAAAGGACATTGTTCTGGCATTATCCACATTATCGCGATAATGCGGAATTGCCTTATAGCGTTATACGTGATGAGCAATGGAAATTGATCAAACGCTATGCCGGGCCCGCCAAATATGAATTATTTGACCTGAAGAATGACATGTCAGAGACAACTAATATGGCAAGCAGCAAACCGGATATCGTTAAAATGCTGGATGAAAAACTTACCGGTTGGATCCAGAAAACAAAAGGTAAAATTCCAATTACAAACCCCGCCTATAAGAAAGCAGCAGAAAATAAAAGAGCGCAAATAGGTTAAGTAATTAAAAGCAAATTTACATTGTGTCCAAAAGCCCTGCTCTGGCGTCTGCTATCCAGCCAGATGTGACGTTCAACGGAAGCGATGCTATCAACAGTTATTTCCTTATATAAGTTTTGTTCAGCTTTAAGCGGAGCCCGTAGAGACAAGGCATGCCTTGTCTCTACGGGCTGTATAAGCAAGTCCACTTAAGCCGGGAATTAACCCAATTCCAATCCAAAATGATTATTTAACGCAAAAGTCGCAAGATTAAGAAGGCAGAGTTATATAGCATCTTTTGTGGCTCTAGCGACTTTTGCGTTGAGATTTCTGGTTTTTTTATACCGGTCAGCTGTGAAACCATCGCTGCTTAGCTACAATCAATTGAAGGGTCTTGTGCTGTCAGGGCTTTCTGTTATACTGGTACGGATTTAATATTTGACCCTAGTTGGGCCATTGCACCTTGCAGGTAAGACCAATGCTGTCGGTGTTTGAGTATTGAGATTTTGATTAAGGGCATGGGCATCTGGCGATAGATAAATTGATTTCAGGTATTAACTAAAAGGAAATAAATTTGACAACAAAATTCAACATAACCCAAATTTTCAAATCTATTCAGGGTGAAGGTCGTTTAGCTGGGGTGGTTTCGGTTTTTATTCGTCTGGCAGGATGCAATTTGCGCTGTCGATGGTGTGATACGGCTTATAGCTGGCCAACCGATGCCGGTGATGAGATGGCTATTGATAAGATTATTGAAAAAGTAAAATCTTTTGGTTGTACTCATATAGTAGTTACCGGTGGCGAGCCATTAATTCATGATAATCTGGAAATCCTGTTGGCGGCGTTGCGAAATGAGGGTTTTCATATTACTTTGGAAACCGCAGCCACCGGTTATATGCCTTTAAGTGTCGATTTAATGAGTATCAGTCCTAAATTATCTAATTCCACTCCGGATGGCCCGCAAGGTCAAAATCATGAAAAATCTCGTTTGAACCTTGACGCGCTGGCCAATTTCATCGACAATTATGATTATCAGTTGAAATTTGTTGTGGCAAACGAAACTGATATTGCTGAAACTCAGCGGATAATTGACCAGCTTGGCCCGCTACAATGCGATAAAGTGATGTTAATGCCTCAGGCTACTGACCGGATGGCCTATCGAACCTTAGCTCCGATGGTGGCTAACTGGTGTATTGAAAAAGGTTTTACATTTTGCCCCAGACTTCATGTGGAATTCTGGGATAAAGATATTAATAAATGAAAAGTGAAATTAGAGAAATGGCCGAACAAGTATTTATAAATGATAAATTAGTTGATGCCGATAATGCCGCAATCAGTATATTCGATAGCGGTTTAACCCATGGAGCCGGACTTTTTGAAACCCTGCGATCTTACAATGGCAAGGTTTTTCGTATTGATGACCATATAAACAATCTCTTTGCCTCAGCTAAAAAACTGGGGATGCAGCTTAGTCATAGCCCGGAAAATATCAAAGATGCCATCAGCCAGATTTTAAAAGCCAACGAACTTGACAATGCCCGGATTCGACTTACTATAACACCGGGGAGTTTTCGTAATATTACTAAAGATTCTAAGCTGCAAAGCACATTGATTATTACCGCTACGGCAATGACGGCTTATCCGGACGAGCTTTACGATGCCGGTATGCTGGTAGTCATAGCCAACCAGAGACAAAACCCAACCGATCCAACTGCCGGCCTGCAAACACTCAATAATTTCCCTCGCCTTATTGCCCTGCAGGAAGCTCAGATTAAAAAAGCTGGCGAAGCTATCTGGTTTACCCCGACGAATCGTTTGGCTGACGCCTGTATGAGCAATGTCTTTTTAGTTCATGGCGATACGGTCACTACTCCACCTTTGGATACCCCGGTATTTGATGGTGTGGCAAGGAAAGTTATTCTGGAAATTTGCAGAGAAAAGGGAATAGAATGTATTGAACGGGAGCTTGGTATTCAGGATATAACTTCAGCTTCTGAAATGTTTCTGGCTAATACTATTATGGAACTTATGCCTGTGCGGCAATTCGAAGCTCATAAGTTTTCCGATGAGCCCGGCGAAGTTTATAAACTGCTGCATGCGTGCTACCGTGATAAAACTGAATGAGTTATGTGTAAAAGGTTTAAAGTACAAATATGAAACTGGAAAAATTACTTGTAAAGCTAAATGAAATTGCGCCGCTGGAACTTGCCGAAGAATGGGACAATGTTGGCTTGCTTGCTGGTGATACTGCCAGCGATATCAAAAACATAATGCTGACCATTGATTTGACTCGTGAAGTTCTGGATGTTGCCCGGGCTAAAAAAGTCGATCTGATTATCGCCTATCATCCGCCTATTTTTGAACCGGTTAAAAAAGTAGTCGCTGGTCAGGGGCCCTCACCTTTACTTTTTGAGGCAATTCGTAGCAATATAGCTATTTATAGTTTTCATACCGCTTTGGATGTTGCACCCGGTGGCGTTAATGATGCTTTAGCTGATATGCTTGGCTTAAAAAATACTACACCGCTTGCCCCGGGTGAATATGAAACAGGCAAATATTGCAAGATAGTCTGCTTTGTCCCTGAAGATGATATTGCACCTGTGAGCCAGGCAGTCTTTGCCGCTGGTGCAGGCAGTGCAGACCCTGATAGCCATTACAGCCAATGCAGTTTTAAGGCAGCCGGGACAGGTAGCTTTTATTGTGGTCCCGATAGCAGTCCGACAATAGGTAAGGCAGATTCTTTTACCGAAACTGCCGAATATAAATTTGAGACAATTGTCCCAACTAATTTACTCAAAAAAGTAGTTAATGCCATGAGTAAAGCCCATAGCTATCAGGAACCAGCTTATGATATTATCCCGCTCTTGAAGGGTAATGATTCTGGTCTTGGTCGTATCGGTTTACTTGAAAAACCCATCGCTATACCAACACTCATTGAACATATTAAAAAAAGTCTGAAAATTAAATCAGTTGGCATAATCGGCCCGGCCAAAGGCAAAGTCCAAAAAGGTGCTGCCTGTGCCGGATCGTGCGGCACACTGCTGCGTAACGTTATTAAACAAAACTGTGACTTCTATCTTACCGGTGAGCTTAAACATCATCACGCATTAGAACTGCAAGCCGCCGGGATAACAACTATTTGTGTCAGCCACAGTAATTCCGAAAGATTGATACTGGCAAAATTAGCTGCCCAATTGCGTAAATTTGATAATAAGCTGACCGTTAATCTTTGCAGTAAAGACAAGGATCCTTTTATCTGGTGCTAATATGAAAAAAATATTTTTATCTTTAATTGCTGTAATAATGCTTGTTGGCTGTCCATTTAAGGCCAACAAAACTGGCAAGGTCAACGTAAAGGATAAATTACCCATTGCAAGAGTCAATGGCACTGCACTTGACCGTGATACCCTTGACGATATTCTTATCAAGAGTTATGCCAAAGCTATTGTTGATGATATGATCGATCTGGAACTAATCAGGCAATATGCTGCATTGAATAATATTATACCTGACGAAAAAATGTATAGCCTTGAATTTGACTGGGTGTTAAATGATATTGCTCCCAATAAAAGTCGCCTCGACCAGATGGCTCTATTTAATTATATGCTTAAGTCTCGAGCAATATCGCGGAGCCAGTATGATCTTATTCTCAAAAAACAGGCTTTGCTGCGGGCTTCGGTGGACCAGACTGTTATTGTTACCGATGCTATGCTTGAAGAAGAATTCCAGCGTCAGTATGGTCGCAAAGTCACCGTTCGCCAGATAGTGGTGGCAAGCCCCAGAACTATGGGACTGGTTCTGCGACAATTAAATGATGGCCAGGATTTTGGTCTGCTTGTCGAACAATATTCACAAGATCAAAAATCACTGGCTAATGGCGGTATCGTTGGTCCTATCAGCCAGGTCGATACCCAGCTGGACAAAAATATTGTTGAAAATGCTATGTCGTTAAAAAGTGTTGGCCAGCGGTCACGCTCATTTCAGGTTTATGATAAAGATGGAACCGAATGGTGGTATATCCTCGAATTGCAGAATGCGATTCCCAAATCATCTGAAAAATTTGAAAATGTAACAAATCAACTCGATCAGATAATACGCCAGAGAACTATCAGGAAACGAATGCTTGATCTTCAGAAAGAATTAAGAAATACAGCGCAAATAACAATAATCGATCCAAGATTAAAAACTAATAAAAACTGATACTCGATTTGACTTATGGGATTATTAACCTACAGAAAAATTGAAAAAGATTTTCCCGGTGGCTTGTATCTACCTTTATTAGACCAGCCTGTACCATTGAAAATCATTAATCCCGGCATACTTTCCAGTTTGCTTGCTTTGCCTTTGCGTATTGGCGATGGCTCAATTATGCGCCCGGTTGTAGCCCAGGACGAAATTGTCAAAGCCGGCCAGCTATTAGCCCAGTCTGGCGATGGCTATTATATTTACAGCCCTTGCGATGCTCAGGTCAAAAGCCAGAGCGAAGCTTTTGTTGAATATCGTCCCGGCCAACCTGTTTTGCAATTGCAATGCATATCAGAAGAAATTCAGGGCTGCACCTGCCCGGAATTCTCACTTGAAAGGTTTTCTCAAAAGCAAAATGAAATGATGCTTAATGTCGTTGATCGCAGCGGCATTGTCAATCCAACTGATGGCCAGCCTCTAAGTCGCCTTTTGCGTAAATTAAAAAACCAAAATGTTACCCATGTCATTGCTAATGCTACCGGGCTCGAACCTGATCTGGTTGCTTCGCTTGTTGTTCTGGATAAATTCCCCGAACAGGTTTTCACCGCTCAGGCGATTTTACGTCAATGGCTCAATGCTTCCGAGGCTATTATGGCCTATCCTTATCATTTTGAGATTGATCGTAATGCCGCTGAAACCTGGAACGTTAAATGCGTACCGGTCAGCGAAAAATATCCGCAGGGTCGCGATGCCTTGATACTTAAAACTTTACATAACAGTGGCAACATTAATAATAAAATTGGTATTGGTGCGGTATTTGATATCCAAATGTTAAGGCAGCTAGAAAGGCTGATCTTAGCTGGTCAACTCCCCTATGACCGAATCGTTACTGTTTGTGGCGATGGGGTGAAAAAACCTGGCCATTATCAAGTGCCCGTTGGTACTGGGGTCAAAGATTTAATTAATTATGCCCAGGTAGAAAAAAATATATCATGCGTGGCGGCCCAGTCAACTCTGGCAGGCTATGCTATCGACCCTGAAACCGCGGTGATAACAACCCGGAGCCAGGCGATTATCGTATTAGCGGATAAACCTGTTCGTCAAGTCGGGACTTGTATCCGTTGTGGTCGCTGTATTGAAAACTGCCCGGTTGGTATCGACCCGATGAGGATTCATTCTCTTGCCGAAAATGAAAAATATGATCAGGCTGTCAAAATCGGGGTAGCTAAATGTATCGAGTGTGGCACATGCAGCTATGTTTGCCCGGCATCTTTACCATTGGATGAGCGCATAAGACTAGTTAAATGCAAAAAAAATATCCAGTCAAGCAGGTGTTGCCAATGATCAAATCCAGAAAATATTGTCAGGGTCATCTGCCGCCTTTCCGTTGTTGTCCAGAAACTGCCAGCACTATTATGGCCGTCCAGCTCATCGTTGTCGTTTTAATCTTGCCTGTTGCCTATTTTAGATTTGGCATTAGATCAGCTTTTATTATTTTTAGTTGTGGCCTTGTCGGTGCATTAGCACAAGTTACATTACTTCGCATTTCAGGGAAAAAATCATTCGGTTCTAATGCCCATTCCGCTTTACTTGGTATACTCGCTGCTTTGATGCTGCCTGTCGATGTTGATTTGCATATCGCTATTTTTGCTGCAATAGCCGCTGTGCTGTTGGGTAAATATATTTTTGGCGGACTGGGAAATTACTTTTTACATCCAGCTTTACTTGGCACTGCAATTACCTATATTTTATTTCGTGATAATATCCTCATTGTTTCGGGAACTTTGCGTAATCTCACTGCTTCATCTATGCAGAATCTTGATCTGGCGGAAAATATAAGAAAATTCGGTGATCTGTCTGATTTCCTTTTAGGTAATGCCTCTGGCTGCATTTGTCAGTCGGCATCTTTGTTCTTTATTATCATGGGGATATATTTTATTTATCGGGGCTATATAAATTGGCGGTCTGTTGTGATATATATCCTGACCATATCAATTTTATCGGTGTTTTGCCCATTAAATATTATTGATCCTGCAGGTAGAGATATTGGCAAAATGTCTATCTTTATGATGAATCCTTCACTTGGCCAGTGGGTGACATTCCTGGCTTATGAGATTTTTGCCGGTTCGATTATTTTTACCGCCTTCATCCTTCATGCCGACATGGCCTCCCGTCCCATCACTAATCGTGGCCAATACCTTTTCGCTTGCATTGCAGCAGCCCTTACTATCATTCTGCAATTTTATACTACCATTCCGCTGCCAGCCCCTGCGGCAATGCTGATAGCCGGCATGCTTTCCCGACCAATAGATAATCTCACCCGCCCCAAATAAACTTACAATCGCTAAATGCAAGCTTTAGTTTTCCTGTAACTTTTTAAGCATATTTCTTAATGTTGCCATCAGCGTTGATGTGGTTTCAAAATAACGTTTACCCAGCCGGACATGGACAGTATGCTTATCGGGCACCCTTACGCTGCCGGGGCTGTTAGCAAATATATCTTCAAAGCGGGCACCTTTTTCCAGTTCAAATATCAGGTCAGGTTCTTTCTGGACAATGCTGCGAATTTTCAAAGGGGTTGCCAGGATACGGATTTCGGCCATCTGCAAAAGATCAGTTACCGGTTTTGGTGGCTTGCCAAAGAGGTCAAGGAGGTCTTTTTCCAGCAAATCCAGGTCGGCAGCATTTTGGCAGGTAACCATACGCCGATAAGCATCCATCCGCTGCCGCTGGGAGGCGATATAACTGCGTGGAATGTTATTGGAGATATTTAATTCCAGATGAGTCAGTGCAACAAATGGTTCCGGCTCATCTTTGATGCGTCTGACCGCAGAGGCCAGCAGTCTGCAATACATTTCATATCCAATAGCATCAATATGGCCGCTTTGCTCGGTGCCCAGAATATTTCCTGCCCCGCGGATTTCCAGGTCACGCAGGGCGATACGGAAACCGCAGCCCAGTTGTGAATATTCTTCAATGGTTTTCAATCGTTTTAAGGCTTCAGGATTAATTTTGCGTTTTTCCGGCAGGAGCATATAGGCATAAGCCCGATTTTTATAACGGCCAACCCGTCCGCGCAACTGATGCAGTTGCGATAAACCAAAACGATCGGCATCATGAACAATTAAGGTATTGGCATTAGGGATGTCAATACCCGATTCGATAATTGTGGTGCTGATCAAAACATCTGCTTTATGACGAATGAAATCCAGCATCTGTTTTTCGAGTTTACTTTTGGGCATCTGTCCGTGAGCTACAACGATACGGGCATCGGGCACTAATTTACGGATACGGTCAGAAAAAGTTTCGATATCATGGACACGATTATGCAGAAAATAAACCTGGCCATCGCGATTAAGCTCATTGAGGATAATTTGTTTTATTCGACGTTCATCAAATTTACAAACCTCAGTTACAATGCTGCGGCGATCCATCGGTGGGGTAGTCAGGGATGAAATGTCGCGAATGCCCAGTAAAGCCATATGCATAGAACGAGGCAGTGGGGTAGCGCTTAATGTCAGAACATCAACAGTCTTGCGAACCTGTTTGAGTTTTTCCTTATGCCCAACGCCAAAACGCTGTTCTTCATCGATGATGACCAGTCCCAAATCCTTAAATTCAATGTCATCGCTCAAAATTCGATGGGTACCAATAAGAATATCGACTTGTCCGGCTTTGGTCGCTTCGACAATGCCCCTGGCTTTTTTACCGGTAGTGAACCGATTTATAACTTCGATACAAAGCGGGAAGTCGGCCATCCTTTCCATAAACGAACGATGATGCTGCTCAGCTAAAATCGTCGTCGGTGCCAGTATCGCAACCTGCTTGCCAAACTCAGCAGATTTAAATGCCGCTCGCATGGCTAGTTCTGTCTTGCCAAAGCCAACATCACCACAAAGCAGTCGATCCATCGGTATACGCCTTTGCATATCCTTTTTGATTTCGATATTGACGCTGTTTTGGTCTTCGGTTGGTTGATACGGAAAAGCCTGCTCGAAATCGATCTGCCATTTGGTATCAGGCGGAAATTCAATCCCGGGCATACTGGCCCGATATGCCTGCAAATCCACCAGTTCGCTGGCAAGGTCTTCAATGGCCTGATTGACTTTTTCTTTTTGTTTGTACCAGCTTTTGCTTCCGAGTTTGGAAAGTTTTGCATCACCTCTGGCACCTGCTCCGACATATTTATGGACAAGGTCGATTTTATTGGCTGGAACATATATAGAAGCGCTGTCGGCATATTCAATATGAAGATATTCTTCTTTGCGGCCATGCTTTTCCAATAATTTCATGCCCAGGAATTTGCCAATGCCATGGGTGACATGGACAACCAGATCATTATTTTCCAGGTCGGTAAAGCTTTCGATAGCTTGAACATTTTTTGTTTTACGAATGCGGCGACTGATTTGATGTTGACCAAAAATTTCATGATGACCCACCATCAGCAGATTGAAATCAGGCAGGTCAAAGCCACGATGTAAAACGCCAATTTCCAGCAATAAATTATCAGGTATCTGGCGGATTTTGTCGGGCTTGACTTTTCGCATTGCTCCGACGGGTTTATCCATTGAGCGAATATCAGATTCAACCAGTTCAATCATTCGTTGACGCTGAGCATCCGTTTCGCAAAAGAACATTATAGTTGCATCTTCATGTTCGGCTAAATCGCTAAATTCTCCCAATGCCTCAGTAGAACGATTTTCATAACGTCCTATAGTTTTGCTGTTTAGCGAATAATGTTTATCAATAATTCCGCTATTAAAACGATTGATAAAAAGGGTATCGAAATTATTAATCTGCTTTAGAATTTCTTCAACCGGGTATACCGCTTCGGGGCGAATCATTCGATCGCGAGTAATTTTACCGACTTCGCTAAGTTCAATAAAATCTTCTATAATGATAAGGCAGTCTTTAGCCAGATAATCCGTAAAATAACAGCTCTGCTCAATGCCGGTAGAAACAAGCCCTGTTATAGTAATCTGTTGAAGTTTAGTAATTGACCTTTGGGTATCAAGATCAAAATAACGAACAGAATCAATTTCATCCCCAAAGTATTCCACACGAATCGGATAATCATGGGTTGGGGCAAAAATGTCGATAATCCCGCCACGGACGGCAAAATCTCCGACCATATCAACCGGGTCAACGCGGTTATAGCTATGATCGGCCAGTATCTCGATTAATTGATCCAATGGAATTTTTGAACTGCCCTGGGCCAGATTGAAAGAATTTTTTTCCTGGGATTTTTTATCAGGCACTGGCTGCATCAAAGCTGAAATTGATGCGACCATCATACGCGGCTGATCTTTTTTATGACCAAACAATAATTCTCGGCACAGCTTTAATCGCTGACATGCTATTTCACTGGCCGGGTCAATAACCCCGTCAGCAGATTCCGAGGCAGGCAGAATATCTATCGGCCTGCGCATCAAAGTTTCCAGATCATCTTCGCTGCGGTCGGCTTCGGGTATATGTCCTGTAATAAATAAGATGTCACGGCGGGTTTGCTTGCTTATCAGCGCAGCTAATACCCGGTCCAGCGACCCCCATGAATCGCTGACTTCAATCTCTTTGCGTTTGTCAACAGGCTTGAATTCGTCAATCACCGATTGGAAAACCGAGCCATAGCCCAAAAGAGATTTCTCTAATAATTTCAAGATTTCGGACATAGTATTTTACTTATACCCAAAGGGTATGATTTTATCTGGCAGAGCCAATGCTAAAGTATTGCCGAATATAAACTTATAGGCAGGTAAAATGGACAAACTCAATAGTTATGAGTATAAAAGTCTTATATGCACCAGTGTAGGCTATTTCAAAATCTTTTCGATCCGGTTCAGCTCTTCTTTTTCGAATTCCATATTATCTAAAATAGCGACATTATCTTCAATTTGCCCGACACTGCTGGCGCCGATTAAAACTGATGTAACTCGCTTGTCACGCATCGACCAGGCCAGCGCCATCTGTGCCAGGCTTTGGCCCCGTTGGGTGGCTATCTCCTGTAAGCTGTTTAATTGTTGGCGTAGTTGATCAGTTATGACATTTGTTTGTAAAAAACCATGCGGTTTAGCTGCCCGTGAATTTTCTGGGATATGATCTAAATATTTATTGGTCAATAGCCCCTGTGCTAAAGGCGAAAATACAATACAGCCCATCTGCTTATCTTCAAGGGTATCTAAAAGGTCATCTTCAATCCAGCGATTCAGCATGGAATACTTGGCCTGATGAATCAGGCAGGGTACACCCATGCTCTTAAGAATATCGGCGGCTTGTGCGGTTTCTTTAGCCGGATAATTGGAAATACCCGCATATAAAGCTTTGCCTTGTTTAACCGCCGAAGCTAATGCTCCCATTGTTTCTTCCAAAGGGGTATCAGGATCAAGTCTGTGCGAATAAAAAATATCGACATAGTCCATTCCCATACGTTTTAATGACTGTTCCAGTGAGGCCATCAAATATTTTCTGCTACCCCATTCGCCATAAGGTCCATCCCACATCAGGTATCCAGCTTTAGTTGAAATAACTATTTCATCACGATAACTTAAAAAATCATCTTTAAGTATCTGACCAAAAGTTTCTTCAGCAGAACCCGGTGGCGGGCCATAATTGTTGGCTAAATCAAAATGTGTTATTCCCAGGTCAAATGCGCGATACAGCATTGCCCGTGAATTTTCCAAGGTGTCAACCCCACCGAAGTTATGCCAAAGCCCCAGCGATACCGCCGGCAACTTTAATCCGCTACGGCCACATCTATTATATTGCATTGTTTCATATCTATTTTTATCTGCCTGATAAACCATTATTACTCCTATTACTCCTGTATGATTTTTCTAATTATTCGGTTTCTAAACCAAAACTGCAATGTTTCCTTAATGAACAATTATCGCAATCTGGCTTGCGAGCATTACAAATATTTCTGCCATGATAAATCATCATATGACTGAATTTTGTCCATTGCTTTTGCGGCACAATATCCATTAAATCATATTCCAGACGGACCGGGTCGGTATTCGATGACAAACCCATCAATCTGGACAAGCGTATCACATGCGTATCAGTTGTTATCCCCGGCACATCAAATGCATTGCCCAGCACCACATTAGCGGTTTTCCTACCTACCCCGGGCAGCTCGACTAATTCTTCCAGTGTCCCAGGAACCTTACCTTTATATTTTTCTTGAATCACAATGCAGGCTGCTTTGATATTCTTGGCTTTGTTGCGATAGAACCCAGTTGGCTTTACCATTTCTTCCAATTCGCCAATTTCAACCTCTGCGAAATCTTTGGCTTTGTGATATTTCTTAAATAAATCCTTAGTTACAATATTGACCCGGACATCAGTGCATTGAGCTGAAAGAATTGTCGCTATCATTAATTCTAAAGGATTTTTATAAACCAATGCACATTTTGCGTCCGGGTATAACTTTTCCAACTCAACCATAATTTTATTCAGCCGCTCAGGGCCATCTTCCATTTGTTGTGTTGTAGGTTTAAATTTTTTAGGTTCCATACTTTTCTCTTTTCGTAATTGAACATTAGCGATAAGTAGCACAAATATTCGGCTTGTGATTAATTACGCTTATTTTTTAGATAACTCACCAACAGCAGCATGGAATGCCAGCGACACCCCACTAGTGTCTTATCCCTTCAAGTGAGCTAATTGTATTCAAGATAGTCTTGTCGATAAATATATTTTGGACAAATTAAATTATAATTGTATTTTAAGTTGGGCAGACTTATGGCCCGCCAATGGCCCGCTGACTACCTTATAGTCATAGACTTCCATACCCATCTTATGATAAAAAGGTAATCCGTAACCGGAACAACTCAGATTCATCTCCTCATATCCCTGATCAGATATTTTCTCTTTTGCCGCTTCAAATAATTTTTTGCCAATTCCTTTTCGATGTTCGCTGGGTAAAACATACAATTTTTCTATTTCATTATCTTTCCATGCCACTGTGCCAACAATTTTCTGTCTGGATTTTGCTA
The DNA here is from genome assembly GCA_016342495.1 of Phycisphaerae bacterium. GTDB lineage: Bacteria > Planctomycetota > Phycisphaerae > Sedimentisphaerales > SM23-30 > JAEIOG01. Next base: position 66,066 of record JAEIOG010000003.1, on the reverse strand, counting down.
ATAGCCAATGGTATTCATAGAACTGGACTTTTATCGCTTGAACTGAACCTCTCAATTCAATTAAATCATTCAGTTGTTTTTCAGTATAGCCTTCACCGTCATTAACTGCCAGGAATCGATAAGATTCACAAATTAGCTCTGAAACTTCAGTAATATCACCTGCTTGCATAGTCCCAATAGAATATTGCATTTGTAGATCTTCCATAAAATTAATAAATTCACCTTATTATACCCATAAAACCCACTAAATTGCCAATATTCTTTTTAAAGCTTTTTAATGCACAAAAAACTATAGTTTTTATGCCATTTTTTTGCGCATAAAAAAGACCCGACAGTTTGCCGAGCCTTTTTTTTAAGTTATTACAGATATTCAAGCTTAGTTGGTGTTTACCATGGGAAAGCTTCGACTTTATTGACAAGTTGTTCTACACGTTGTTTGACAATAATTTCTTTATTCTTTCTCCATTTTTCAATTTGTTGAGCTCTGTCTTTGAAACTTTCTTCCATTCTCTTAGTACGCTCATCAGCGTCGCCGCCACGGGCTTGCCCTTGGCCCCTACCGCCACGGTCTTGTCCGCCGCGATTACCGAAGTTGGATGCCATCTCACGCCAGCTCTTAATCCGCTGTTGTTCTTCTTGAATAACAATATCAAATATCTGGCCAACATTTTTCTCGATTTTTGCCTTATCTGCGGAGCTAACAGTATCTGTGGCTTCGGTTATGGCATTAATTTCGAGGGTCAATCTGATTTTTTTCAATGCCAGCTTACCAGCTTCTGGGTCCCGTTCCATTTGCATGATAACTCTGCCATAGACTCTTTGTAGAGATTGCATTTTTTGTTTGAAAGCATCTGGATTTTCTTGATTTAGCATAACTAAATTTTTTGCCATTTCTGGTTCGTATTTCTGCAGGAATGTTAGTAGGTCTTCGTCGCTTACTCTTCCAAAACCGCCACGACCCATGCCCATGCCACCTTGCATTTGCCCGCCTTGCATCTGTCCACCACGGCCACCCATCATGCCGCCTTGACCACCTTGCTGACCTTGGCCTTGTTGTCCGCCACGACCATAGCCGCCGCGTCCTTGGCCACCTTGGCCCTGGCCTTGACCGCCAAATTGTGGCTGATTCTGGTATGAATCACCCCGGTCATTTTGATATTGTGCATCTGCGACGTCAATTCCTGCGAAGCAGAACGCTAGGATAGCCATGATTAATAGTGTTTTTTTCATTTTTTTACTCCTGTAAGTGTTTGTGAAACTTATGTAACATACATTTTAATTAACGATTTCTTCCGAATCCTGGTCCTTGCTGTCCGCGTTGCATCATCATAGGACCACGTCCCATACCCATACCACGTTGCATTCCTTGTTTCTGGCCTTGATTGCGACCTTGGCCACGCATACCCTGACCTTGTCCGAGTCCTTGCTGTCCGCGTTGCATCATCATAGGACCGCGTCCCATGCCCATGCCACGTTGCATTCCTTGTTTCTGGCCCTGATTACGACCTTGACCACGCATACTCTGGCCTTGTCCGAGTCCTTGCTGTCCACGCTGCATCATCATAGGACCGCGTGCCATGCCCATGCCACGTTGCATTCCTTGTTTCTGACCCTGGTTGCGGCCTTGACCTCGCATACCCTGACCTTGTCCTGGTCCTTGCTGTCCGCGTTGCATCATCATAGGACCACGTCCCATACCCATGCCACGTTGCATTCCTTGTTTCTGGCCCTGATTACGACCTTGACCACGCATACTCTGGCCTTGTCCGAGTCCTTGCTGTCCACGCTGCATCATCATAGGACCGCGTGCCATGCCCATGCCACGTTGCATTCCTTGTTTCTGACCCTGGTTGCGGCCTTGACCTCGCATACCCTGACCTTGTCCTGGTCCTTGCTGTCCGCGTTGCATCATCATAGGACCACGTCCCATACCCATGCCACGTTGCATTCCTTGTTTCTGGCCTTGATTGCGACCTTGACCTCGCATACCCTGACCTTGTCCGGGCCCTTGCTGCCCGCGTTGCATCATCATAGGACCACGTCCCATGCCCATGCCACGTTGCATTCCTTGTTTCTGACCCTGGTTGCGGCCTTGACCTCGCATACCCTGGCCTTGTCCTGGTCCTTGTTGCCCGCGTTGCATCATCATAGGACCACGTCCCATGCCCATACCACGTTGCATTCCTTGTTTCTGGCCCTGATTACGACCTTGGCCTCGCATACCCTGACGTTGTCCTGGTCCTTGTTGCCCGCGTTGGGTCATCATAGGACCGCGTCCCATGCCCATACCACGTTGCATTTCTTGTTTTTGGCCTTGATTGCGACCTTGACCTAGCATACCCTGACGTTGTCCTGGTCCTTGCTGTCCGCGTTGGGTCATCATAGGACCGCGTCCCATGCCCATGCCACGTTGCATTCCTTGTTTTTGGCCCTGATTACGACCTTGGCCTCGCATACCCTGACGTTGTCCTGGTCCTTGTTGCCCGCGTTGCATCATAGGACCACGTCCCATGCCCTGGCCTCGTTCAAAAGCAGGCCCATTTCCCATAGGATCAGGTCCTTGCTGGGCAAATACACCTGTTTGACTGATGGCTGTTACTATCATGGTCATCAAAGCTGTTTTTAACATAGTTTTCATAATTTAGCTCCTTTCTCAGAACTTTTTGCTTAGAAATTTTAAATGGCGTTGTTAGCACTGCATGGATGCCTGGCTCTTTTGCGAGACTGGCTCTAATGGCTCTTCAATGTTTCCGTTGTTGCTATTAATTTTATTACCAGTCCACAGTGTCAATATATCGTTCATTGCTATATTATCTATCTTCTCACCGGCTGATTCCTGCCAAATTCCCACCTTATATAAAACCTGGTCATTTCCCAATATGCTTACCTGCTGAGGATTATCTTTAATCTCAGTTTTTGTATCATTATTATTTATGAACATAGCACCAAATACAATGGCAAATACAGCTGCGGCAGCAAGGATTGAGACCAGTCGCAACCTTATTCTGCCCTGTAGGCCTTCCAGCTCATTTTTGATGCTGTCTTGCACTGTTTGCATAATATGATTGGGAACATGGGGCTCAGGAAAGCTGGAGAGTAACTTTTCCAGTTTTTTTAGCTCCTCTATTTGTTGATCATTAAGGTTTTCATTATTTGTTTTCATGACATTTCTCGTTTCTTATCGATTTTTTGTAATCGCATTAATTTTAGGGTCGAGTATCTCTTTAAGTCTTTTCAGGCCCCGGTGTGCTCTTGCCAGTGCAGTGCCAACCGGTATTTTAAGTTCCTGTGCTATTTCCTGAAAGCTCATTTGGCTATAATGTCTAAGGAGTATTATCTCTTTTTGGTCGGCGGTAAGCATATCAATTGCCTGCTGCAATATTTCTACCTGTTCAGAGTGTTCAACATTCTCAAAAGGCCCAGGACCACGGCCAACCAGTAAATCACCCGGGCCAGGCTTATCAGGGTCATCATTTTGCAGCGAATAAACATTTTTTTGCTTTCGGGCATTGTCACGAGCCAAGTTTGCTGCGACCCTGAAAAGCCAGTGCTCAAACTGGCCCTGATGCTGATACTTCTTTATTTTTTGTAAGAGCTTTACGAACATTTCCTGCAGCATGTCACCAGCACGTTCATCGTTTCCACTGGTTCGTAGAAAATAGCGATAAAGCCTTGGTCCATACTCATTTAGTAACCAGTTAAAAGCGTCTTTATCACCTTTCTGGCATTTTGATATCATGTCTGCTAAGATGTCTTTTTCCATTTTTTGCCTGTCTGTTATTAATAACGCATTGGCGTCACTCCATATTGCTGTAAAAGCAATAAAATTATCACATAATGTTCATATAAATCAAATTTAGTATGTATTCATTATAGGTCGGTCAAAAGTGGCTATCACGTTGATTTTTCTATTATTTATAACTGCTCAATGCACTAAAATACTTTTTAAAGTTACCACATCAAATCCCGTCTTCGACGATAAGTCCTTTTTATATAATGTTTTATGTGATATTGTGCCCTGTGATTTTTTTTAAAAAAACTCTTGAATTCTTCCTAGAAATCATTATACTACTTAGTCTTTGACTATCTTGGAGCTATTTATAAGGCTCTTAGATATTGATGGATTAAAAATTTAAACTGTACTTAATTATTTATTGCAAGGTACATGTGGTTTTCCACTTTTGTAGCAATAAATAAAGTTATATTATTGACTTAGGAGTTAGATATGTCGCGCGAATGTTTTTTCACTGGTAAAAAAACCCGTTTTGGTAGTTCTATCGCACGCCGTGGTAAAGCTAAATATCTTGGTGGTGTTGGTAAAAAGACCACTGGTATTACCAAACGCCAATTCAAACCTAACACCCAGCGTGTTCGTGCACTGGTTGATGGCAAAGTTGTCCGTATCAGCGTTACAGCTAAAGCTATTCGTCAGGGCATGGTGGTTAAACCACTTAAACGTGACTGGACACCTGAAACTGCTGAAGCATAAGCAATTTTTTGCTGATAATTCATTAGGTTTCTGATATATTTTGCCAAAAAACAGCAAAAAAGCGCGCATTTTGCTTATAAAATTCCCCAAACGAGGTCCTAAAAGCCCTCGTTTTTTTTATATTCATATTTTTATGGAATAAATTTAGCTATACTCACCCGATTGTTTTGCCAGAATACTTGTCATAGGGAATATTGCTTTGAAAGGAATTTCGTGATGTTTAGATCATTATATAGATATTTGGTATTTATTACTTTAGTAATCCCTGGTATAGCAATATCCCAGCAGCCAATTCAGGCTACAGGTCTTATAGATAAGTATTGTGCCATTTGGGATCAACCACCATCGAGGGTTCCAGCAGACCATTCGGTTGATTCGCCATTAATGGGTAATGGTGATATTGGCGTAACTTTTGGTGGCTCCCCTGAACATTTATGTTTTTATCTGTCGAAAAATGATTTCTGGCGTTTACAATCCAAGGCAAAACAGTCTGGCCCAAGAATTTTTGGCACTATCGATGTCGAGATTGAAAACCTTAAAGACGCGGATTATCATCTAAGCCAGCAAATAGTTGATGGAACTGTTATAGCCACATTCAAAAAAGATAAATTGGAAATCCAGATAAAAGCCTGGGTTGCCGCTACTGATAATTTACTGGTTATTCAGTTTATGAATAAAGGCGTATCTGCCGATGTTCAGATCTTGTTAAAGTCGGCAAAATCAGATAAATCCGAAAGTCTCGAGGGTATTGATGACAGTATCTCATGGGCTCAACGTGAATTTAAAAAAGATGTTGAGAAAGTTACCGAAGCAGCAGCGGCTATGAAGCTAATCGGGGCTAATGCCAATCACTTTACCCTCAGTCCAGCAAAGTCGGTAACATTAATTACTGCCATCGCCAGCTATCCTAAGCACGAAAACCCCCTCGAATATGTTAAAAAACAGATTGATGGCATCGATTTTAAGGAAATCCAGCAAATTCGAACATCACACAAACAGTGGTGGGCCAACTATTGGGAAAAATCCTGGGTTAAAATCGGCGATTCCATTTTAGAAAAATCCTATTATCAATCCTTATATACAATGGCTGCCAGCAGTAGAGACCCAGATTTCCCACCGGGGATTTTTGGCATATGGATTACTACAGATAATCCTCGCTGGTCAGGAGATTATCACCTGAATTATAACCATATGGCCCCATTTTATGCTTTATATTCAGCAAATCGAATTGAACAGGCATTGCCCCAGGATGGTCCTTTATTGGCATTTCGTGACCGGGGACAATGGTATGCAAAGAATTTAACAGGAACCAGCGGCGTGCTTTACCCAGTTGGAATTGGCCCGTTGGGCATTGAAACCACAAGATTTCATGTTCAATATGAAAATTCACCAAATTATGAAAAGGATGGCTTATTTTTCCAACAGCGATCTAACGCCGCCTATTGTCTGGTCAATATTGCTCAGTGCTGGCGCTGCACCTATAATCATGATTATGGCAAAAAAGTTTACCCTCTAGTCAAAGATGTAGCAGATTTCTGGGTCGATTATCTGAAATTTGAAGATGGCCGTTATGTCATTTATGGCGATGCAATTCATGAAGGTTCTGGTCAGGATTCTAATCCTATACTTAGCCTGGGTTTGTTGAGAAATTCTCTTGATCTGGCAATTGATATCAGCAGAGAATTGGGTTTTGACAATGAAAAGCGTAAAAAATGGCAGTATATCCTCGATAATCTCAGCGGTTTTTCCACGCAAATCAAGAATAACAAAGCAGTTTTCCGCTATACTGAAAAGGGTACCGCCTGGTGGATTAATAATACTTTGGGCATACAACATATTTACCCTGGTAATAATATAGGTTTAGATAGTGACCCGGAATTACTGAAAATTTCCCAAAATACTATTGAGGCTATGCAACGATGGAAAGATTATAATGGCACTAACAGTTTTTTCCCTGCGGCAGTGCGAGTAGGATATAATCCTGAAATTATTCTTGAAAAACTACGTGATTATGCACAAAATACTTATCTGAATGGATTTCAAAAGGGCAACCCCCATGGAATCGAGAATTGCAGTACCGTTCCTAACACGATTAACATGATGTTGTGTATGAGTCATGTGCCTGTTGGCGGTGCTTTTTTGCAGGGTCAGCCAAAGTCTCAAAACTTGTCACGGTCAGAAAGTGTCATAAGGCTGTTTCCTGTGTGGCCTCGTAATATTAACGCGCAATTTGAAAATATTCGCTGTTGGGGAGCTTTTCTGGTTTCCAGTTTACTTGTTGACCAAAAGATTCAGTATGTTAAGCTATATAGCGAAGCTGGACGTGAATGTACAATGGTTAATCCATGGCCAGAGAAAAAGGTAGATGTCTTTCGTGATGGCCAAAGATATCAGACATTGCAAGGCGAAAAGTTTTCGTTTAAAACCAATATAAACGATAATTTGCTATTGGCACCAACCGATATTACCTATGAGCAATTACAGGATATAATAAAAAAAGGAATGATAGATGACTGATAAGCTTACTAAACAGGATGTAATTCAGGTTGCCAAGTTGGCGCGACTGAAATGTTCCGATGAAGAAATAGATATGTTTACCGTTCAGCTTGGCGCGATATTGCAATATGTCGACCAGCTCAGCGAAGTTAATACCGATGGTATTGAGCCACTGGCCCATTGTCTGGCGGTAAGTAATGTGTTGCGTGACGATGTAGTAACTGAATCGCTTCCAAATGACAAAGCTCTGCAAAATGCTCCACATCGTGATGGCGAATATTTTGGTGTACCTAAAGTTTTGGGCGAAAGCTCCTAAATGATGTTGTTTTAGTTGGAAATTCATAAAAGAGGTAAAATTATGGAAAAGACATATTTGATATTGTTAGTTTCTCTGATATTGACAGTCATGGGTTGTCAGTCTCAGGTAATTCCTTATGGCCAGAGGCAACAAAAAGCCATCAATGCAAAGCAGCTTTCCGGTTATTTGCTTTATATTCCTGAAAATTATCATGCCGACAAACCCATGCCATTAATTGTGTTTTTGCATGGTGCTGGTGAACGCGGCGATAATCTAGAAAAATTAAAAGTCCATGGCTTGCCCAAAATTGTTAAAGATAAAAAAGATTTTCCTTTTGTGGTTGTTTCCCCACAGACACCAGAAAGAACCTGGACAGTAAACTTTATTGATGATCTAAATGCTATTGTCGACGAGGTGATCGACAATTATGATATTGATACCGACCGGATTTACCTTACCGGTTTGAGTATGGGTGGCTTCGGCACCTGGGCCTGGGCAGCGCAAAATCCCGAACGCTTTGCTGCGATTGCTCCGATTTGCGGCGGTAGCACATCTGCTGAAATTGCCAAAAATATAACTGTACCTATCTGGGCTTTTCATGGTCAAAAGGATAGCGTCGTCCCGGTAAAAAAAACTATTGAACTGGTCGCCGTTGCCAAAAAGCATAACAGCGATGTTAAAATGACAATTTATCCTGAGTTAAATCATGACAGCTGGACAGTTACTTATGACAACCCGGAATTATATGAATGGTTCCTGAAATTCAAACGTGATTAAAAAAACTAATTCAGCATGGGCATAGCCCATCGAACCTAATGGAATAAATAATGCAAAATATAACAGCGAGACAATTGCGAGATAAAATCGCAGCTGGTGAAATAAAAGCTGTCGATGTGACAAAAGAAGTTTTGGGGCAGATTGAAAAACATGACGGCACAATAGGTTCTTACCTGGAAGTTTTTGCCAACAGGGCGATGGCTCAGGCATCTGAGATTGATAAGAAAATAGCGGCCGGCGAAAAAGTCGGTTCATTAGCGGGTGTGCCAGTTGCCGTTAAAGATAATATGTGCACAGAATGGGGTCATACCAGTTGTGGCTCCAAGATGTTGGGGAATTACCAAAGCCCTTTTAATGCTCATGTGATTGAAAAATTAATTGAAGCCGACGCAATCATCATTGGCAAAACCAATATGGATGAATTTGCCATGGGTTCCAGTTGTGAAAATTCCGCATTGAAAAAAACTGTTAATCCCTGGGCCACTGATAGAGTCCCGGGCGGCTCCAGTGGCGGTTCAGCAGCTGCGGTAGCAGGGCAACTTTGTTATGGATCCCTTGGCAGTGATACCGGTGGTTCAATTCGCCAGCCGGCAAGTTTTTGCGGTATTACGGGTTTGAAGCCAACTTATGGCCGCGTCAGTCGCTATGGCCTGGTCGCCTATGGCAGCAGTCTCGATCAGATCGGCCCGTTTGGTTTTGATGTGGCTGATAATGCTATGCTGCTGAATGTTATTGCCGGTCATGACAAACGTGACAGCACCAGCGTTGATGAAGCTATTGCTCCGGTTCCCGATTATCTTGCCAATCTTGATAAACCCATCGAAGGTTTGAAGATTGGTGTTCCGAAAGAATTTTTCAATGTTGATGGTTTGGATAAGCAGGTTCAGGAAAAAGTTCAGGCGGCCTTGGAAGTTTACAAAGCAAACGGCGCCGAACTGGTAGAAGTATCATTGCCGAATGTGAAATATGCGATTGCAACATATTATCTTGTCGCAACTGCCGAAGCTTCCGGTAACCTGGCCCGTTATGATGGTGTGCATTATGGCCATCGCACGGCAAATCCCAAAGATTATATTGATGTTTATAATGCCTCGCGTGAAGAAGGTTTTGGCGATGAAGTTAAGCGTCGTATCATGCTTGGCACTTATGCCTTAAGTGCCGGTTATTATGATGCTTATTATTTGAAGGCCTTGAAAGTGCGTAATCTTATCCGCGGCGATTTTGTCAAAGCGTTTGAAACTGTTGATTGTATCATGTGTCCGACATCGCCAGAGGTTGCATTCAAGCAGGGTGCTAAAACCGATGACCCACTGAAAATGTATTTGTCAGATATTTATACCATAGCCACCAACCTGGCAGGTATTCCCGGTATCAGCATTCCTTGCGGTTTTAATGATGAAGGTATGCCGGTTGGCTTGCAGATTATGACCGGGGCCTTTACCGAAGATAGACTTTTTAGAATCGCCCAGATGTATCAGAATATGACCGAATTTCATAAGCAGTTGCCGAGTTTGTAAAACAGCGGCGAGCGGAAGCGACCCGCTAAATAACGGTAAAATAAATATAAGCGTTAAAATTATTATTGGCATGAAATAAAATTTAAACCCTTAGCCAGAGATATTGTTTCGTATTGTTTGTTGGTGTAGGAGATAATTATGAATAGAAGAGTTTTTATGGCAATTACTGGCATTGGCCTGCTTTCTCCGGACGTTGTACTTAAAAAAGTTGATGCTGAAGAGGTGAATAACCCTTTATCTATAGCTGAGAAGCAAACTTACCTGGGAAATATTTGTCAGGAACTTAGTGTCAAATGGCCCAAAAACCGAAGCATCAATATTGTTTTCCATGGCCATAGTGTGCCTTCGGGTTATTTTGCAACGCCTGTGGTTGATACGTTTAATGCCTATCCACATTTGTTTCATGTTGGCTTAAAACAGCGATACCCTTATTCGGTTGTTAACGTTATTGTAACTGCTATTGGTGGTGAAAATTCCATAAAGGGTTCAAAACGATTTGCTCGGGATGTACTTTGTCACAAGCCAGACGTTCTGTTGATAGATTACGCCTTAAATGACAGGGCAGCTGGCCTTGCTGATGCTAAATCTGCTTGGGAAAGTATGATCGAGCAGGCATTAGAAAAGAATATAAAAGTAATATTGCTTACGCCAAGTATTGATGTCGCTCATGTTGTGGACAAATCGGATGAACCTCTAAATCAACACGCCCAACAAATTCGCCAGTTAGCAAAAAAGTATAATGTTGGCATGGTTGATAGTCTGGCTACTTTCGATACGGTTTTGGTAAAAGGTATTAAAACAAAACAACTCCTGTCAAATGGTTATAATCACCCTAATCGCAGGGGCCATGACTTAATCGCAGAAAAAATATTAGAATGGTTTCCAACACCAAGCAAGCCATAATAAAACAGAATATAAATTCAATGGATGATAAAAAATGAAATCAGAATTAATTGTAGGTTTAGAAATACATATACAGTTGGCCACCAAATCAAAATTATTTTGTGGCTGTAAAATAGGTTATGGCGATGATGCCAACAGTAATGTCTGCCCGGTATGTCTGGGATTGCCCGGTGCACTGCCGGTGATGAATCGCAAAGCTTATGAGCTTTCGGTTAAGGCGGCTTTGGCATTGAATTTGAAAATTGCCAATTTTACCAAATGGGATCGCAAGTGTTATTATTACCCGGATCTGCCGAAAAATTATCAGATCAGCCAATATGACCTGCCCATGAGCTATGATGGCTATATTGACATTCCCCTTGAAGATGGCAACACCAAACGCATCGGTTTAATCCGTGCTCACTTGGAAGAAGATGCCGGCAAAAATCAACATGAAGGCCTTAGCTACTCGCGCGTTGACCTCAATCGAACCGGTACCGCACTTTTGGAGATTGTTACCGAACCCGATATCGAATCAGCTGAGCAATGCCGAATACTTTGCCAACAACTGCAAAAGATAATTCAGTTTCTGGGTGTATCCGATGCCAACATGCAGCTGGGCCAAATGCGTTTTGAACCTAATATTAATCTAAAGATCACCGATGACGATGGCAAGGTTTACAAAACCCCAATTTGTGAAATTAAAAATCTAAACAGTTTCCGTGCCGTCGAAGGTGCCGTCGCTTATGAACAATGGCGTCAGTTGGAAGAATGGAAAAAGGATAAAACTTTCACCATCGAACACCGTGGCAAACAAAATCGTGGCTGGGACGATGAAAAACAGCAGACCGTTTTCCAACGTGAAAAAGAAGAAAGCCACGACTATCGCTACTTTCCGGATCCTGATTTGGTCCCAGTTGAAGTTGACCAAGAATGGTTGGCCGAACTGCGTGCGTCCATGCCAGAAATGCCTGGTGCAATGAAAAAACGTTTCATAGAAAAATTAGGTCTAAATGATTATGATGCATCAGTATTAACTGCTGATGCCGCTACCGCTAAATTTTTCGATGCGGCAGTAAAAGCTGGTGGATCAGCTAAACGTGTTGCCAATTTAGTTACTCAGCTTGGACTTAGCATCGCTAATGAATCCAATACCACCGTCGATCAAATTGGCATAAGCGCCAATCAGCTGGGCCAGTTGGCTGCCATGATTGATGGCAATAAAATCAATGCCTCAGCCGGTGCCAAAATCTTCAAAATCTTATTAGAAGATGACCGTGACCCTGAAACCATTGCCAAAGAAAATAATCTTATTCAGGTATCTGATACCTCCGCAATCGAAAGTATAGTTGACCAGGTCTTAGCCGATAACCCTGCCGCCGTCGAAGAAGCTTTGTCTGGTTCCAAAAAAGCCGGAAAATCCCGCGGCTTCCTCATGGGCCAGGTAATGCAAAAATCCAAAGGCCAGGCTAACCCTCAGGTTGTTAATAAACTTCTGGATGATAAATTGAAATAAGATAATTACAAAATCTTGAAATCACCAAGGGCAGACTCAATATCTAATTGTTTGCCTTTTTTATTTGACACCATAATAGTATTACTGTATCTTATAGGTGTATTCTGAAGGTGACAAGGGTAAAATAAGATTTTAATAATTATTTAAGGAGATTATGGTATGGGTTTAGCAATAGCAATAATTGGAATTATTATGATGGCCTCTGGCGGTATATGGTTTCTTATTACAGTTTTTGATGATTCAGTTGGCTGGGGAATTGGATGTATATTACTTCCTATTGTGGCTCTGATTTACTTCTTTATGAATATCCGTGAAACTTGGCGGCCAATTGTATTAAAAATGGCTGGTGTAATCGTTTGGGGTATTGGTACCGCAATGATGCCTGTGGCTGCTTGATTTTAGTATTAGTTTTAACCTAAAATTTTCCCTTTGCCTGTTTGGTAGTGCCAAATGGCAAAGGTTTTTTTATGGGTAAAAATAAATGTTAACAAATTAACAAGTTGTAAGGTGCTTATTTACAGGTGTTTATATGAAATCACTAAATAATTATCAAATAATTATCCCATTTCCATTTGACAATCTGGTTTCTTGGTGTATAGTTAATATGTAAACAATAAGAGAATTGACAAACATAAGGATTGAATAAGATGGCTCTAAAAGATGAACTTGGTTTTAATCGCGATATAGAGATGTTGGCTCACGAAGCTATCCTGAACATTTATCATACGGTTTCTTGTCTGAAAAAGGCGGGCGATGAATTTTTCAAGGCTTTTGGCCTGACCGATGTCCAGTTTAATTTGCTGATGCTTTTGAAATATCAGACTTCTGACAACAAAGGCATGACTCAGGCCACCATCAGCAAAATGATGCTGGTCAACCGTGCCAACATCACCATGTTGGTTGACCGCATGGAAAAGGGTGATCTGGTAACCCGCACCGCTGCCCCTGGCGACCGCCGTAGCAATATCGTAATTATGACAGAAAAGGGTGAAAAACTTTTAGATGAAGTCGAAGTGCTATATGCCCAGCGAATCCAATTGGTGATGGCTGATCTCAACGAAGATCAACAAAAAAACCTGATACAAATGATGGAAACGGTAAGAGCCAATGCATCGAAACTGGCAGAGAATTAAAAATGAAATTTCCACCTGGAAAAATAAAAATAAGTCGTGATATAGAGGTTCATAGGAACCTGGGAGAAGCAGGTATTCACTCTATATAAACAGCTGTGAGCAGTTGTTAGATAACCTCGTGATCGACACGAGGTTTTCCTCGTTGAGTTATTTATTCTAAAAACGGAGATGTAAAAATGAAAAATACATGTGCAATTTTTTTGTTAGCTTTTACCAGTTGCTATATGTTTGGCTGTGCAACTGTTGAAAAGGTAGCTACCTTCAACAGTCGGATAGTGGCCTATGGGCATTTTTGGACCGAGGCAAATCAAAACCAGCTCAAAGAAATGTATAATAAAGCCCAGACCGCAAAAAAAGATGGCGATACCGAAACTTACAACAAAATAAGCGGCGCCATGCAAGCCAAACAAAAACAAATTCATCGCCAGGTATTTAGTAATGATAAAATTGATAATGTTGTTGCAGATATCAAAGATAATTTGGCTATAATTGCCAAAGAAGCTGGCGTCGATATTGTCGTCCCTGATAATACTTATGATGGAAAAACCGCTATCGACGTAACTGATAAAGTTGTCGCAATATTCAACTTAAACGAAAAACAACTTAAAACTGTTAACCAGCTTCTCAAAACCAAACCTGTCACCCTGGAACAAGCCGAGTAATGTCACTAAAATTATGAAAGGCAAAATCATGTTAAAACTAACTCTTAAAATCCTGACTGTTACAATCGGGCTTTTTCTCATAGCCTACAGCTGCCTGTTCGGCTCCGCTCGCCAATTCACTCAGCGTATAGTCGAAACCTGCTGTGTTGATGTGAGGGATATGCGAAGATTATGTGGGAATTAAAATGGGAGAGTACAAGAAGTGTAAAATAATATATCAACCTGATGAATATTTATTTAAGTGAAAATTATTAATGTCAAACCAACCAACAATCTTAATTTCCGGCGCCTCCTCTGGCTTTGGCCTGGAAACCGCTAAAGCTTTTATTAACGAAGGCTATCGCGTCTTTGGCACTTCACGTAAGGCTATCCCCTCACCTGTCGATGGCATGGAAATGCTCACCCTTGATGTCGGCGATGAGCAATCAGTTAAAGATTGCGTCGCCACATTATTGAATAAAGCTGGCCGCTGCGATGTACTTGTTAATAATGCCGGTTTCGTCGTCAATGGTTTTGCTGAAGAAACCGATATCGATCAGGTCGAGTCAATTTTTCAAACCAATTTTGTAGGCCTGGTCCGGCTTACCAATGCAATTTTGCCAACCATGCGATCCCAACGCTGTGGCAAAATTATCAATATTAGTTCTATCGCTGGGCTGATGGGTGTTCCCTACCGCGGATTTTATGCCGCTTCCAAGTTTGCCGTCGAAGGCTATAGCGAATCGCTCCGCACTGAACTGCTGCATTTCAATATTTATGTTTCATTAATTGAGCCGGGTTTCTTCAAAACTAATATCGATAATGCCTCAATATTAGCTACCACCCCTATTGCCGATTATGATAAACATCGAAATAAGGTCCACAATTATTTCACCAAAGGCGTCCGCGATGGCGGCAACCCAGCCAACGTCGCTAAGCTCATCGCCAAAGTAGCCCAAAAGAAAACCCCAAAACTCCGGTACCGCATAGGGCGTGAAAGCAAAATCATGCCAATAATTAAAGCCATTCTTCCAGCTAAACTAATCGAAAAAGCCACCCTAAAATATTTTAATCTAAAATAAATCATAAAAAAAACCCTCGATATCAAATCAAGGGCTTCCTCCATTTGGACTGGGCGAAACAATTCTTAGTGTATAGACACCTCATTGGGATTTTTATTTTCAATTTTATTTCTTTCACCAGCAAGGATAATATCAGCGACATTCTCCGGCAAAATCGTATCGATTGCATCGCTTTTGCTGATGTCTATCAAAGGCGTAACAATAGTTAAGCGGCGGATTTTTTCTGTTTGGCCTTTTTGAATTTGTCCCTGGACATGTATTACTTCTTTACCCATTGCCCAGCTAAGCTGCGTGGTCCATTGAGCAAAACTTATCACTGTTGATGCACTTTTGATTTGATCCATCATTTCTCTTATCGTCAAAGGCCCTGGATAGCTGCCCTGGCTATTGCTGGCGATATATGAATCTTTTATATATGTTTCAGCGGTTCCTAAGATTGTTGGGTTATAGCCATTATTATATAAAATGTCGGTAAGTCTGGCAAACAATGCTGGTGTCCAGCTTTTCATCGTTGGATTGTCAGGGTCAGTAGCCGTGGTGATTGCTATATCTTTGGCATCACCTGCTATGGTCTTTTTCAAAAATGGCATTTCCATATTATATTCGACATTGCAAAGCTGGAATATATTACGGACAAGGGAGACATTTTTATTCGATAGCTTAGGAAACAATTTGTTAAGATAAATACCTTGAGCTGCATCATCTAAAGGAGCACTGCGATTGTTCTGGAAAAAGAATCCATTTTTATTTTCTGCGTTTATCCCGTTAAATATCGCACAAGCTTCCAGCGACATATCCAGATTATAAGCATTATCAAATGCATTGAATTCAACCCGTTTCAAATTTGCCGCATTGAATTTCAATGGTTCATCGACAATCGTTGGCAAAAGCTCGGGCCAGGCGGTCAAATATGTTATCTTTATATTTGGATCATCATCTTTCATGCGGAATAAAATCGCACTGCTGGCAATGACTTCCGCTGGTGAGCTAAGCTGAACAAAAAGAACCCTTTTACTTAATGGTCGGTACAAAGCGCATCGGCAGGTATGGCCGCCATGGGCATGGGGCTGACATGGCTGGTCACCTTTGAAATATACGCAGTCAGCTGCTACATTTTCGATTCGTTCGCTACGAAGCATTTTACTGTCCTCATCTAGCTATTAGTTTTAATAATGGTATCAAAATACCATGATCCACTAATCTATATTTCGGTATAATTAATACCCAAGATAACTTTTACTTTAGCAAAACCGTTATAACCGGCCCAAACCGCATAAAAAAAAGACAAAAATCGTATAATCATAATCATTTACTGTTTTATAGGACCAAACCATATAAGCAGGTTGTATTTTGTCTGGCCACCCAATGCGCTTAGGTATAGATTTTAGCGCATAAAAAAAGCCCGCCAACTATTTATGGCGAGCTTTATAATATTCAATATCTAAAACTGTTATTTCACAATTTTATATTCACAGGAATTCGTGATGGTGGTCTTGGTGTACATATAACCTTCTGAGCCGGGTTCAGCTTTTTTCTTCTTAGCATTGTCGCCGCCACCCATTTTGACTTTTGCGCCATCCAGAATCAACATGCAGTCAATGTCATAACTCCATTTAACCGGTCTTCCGCTTAGACCCATAAATTGGCAATCACCGATAACAGTTAATTCATTCATTTCGCTATTGTCTTTGATTACCTTTTGCATGAAATTATCAGGGACTTGTTCTTCGATACCATCCTGAGGCTGATAAAGCACTTCAACTGCTGTGCCGATATTAATCAGCTGGTCATTGTTGACCGCTTCAATTGAATCAACAGAATATTTATTCATTAAAGCCTGGCCTTTGATCATGCTGTTGGGTGTCTGAATGATTTTGTCATAAGTTTTGACATCTTCGCCTTTGCTCAGGTAGTCTGCGATATTTGCCGCTGTTTCGTCAGAGGCATAGGTGACAAAATTGCACTCAAGCATTTCTTTGATAAATTTTTCGCTGACAAATTCTGGTACAATACCTTCGCTGTCTTCGGTCAGCTTTAATTCTTTTAGCAAAGCATCCAGCCCCTGAACTTCCAGGACTTTTGTAGATGGAGATATTTTAACGGTAAATGTCTTGCCGACCAGCTTAGGTTCGCCGGGGAAATCAGTTTTGAATTTATCACCTTCATTGGCATATGTCTTACTGGATTTCTTACGGGCATCTTTTTTATTGGCATTGGATGCATCTCTTACATCTATTTCCAGGCCCAGGTCTGCTTTCTGATATGAAACCAGCATGGTAGCGGTGCCGTCTTCAGCTACTTCTGTAACTTTGCGATTTAAGACCAGCTCTCTGGTGGTTGTGCGGGTATCAGGTGTCGATGGATCTTTCTTGGGCATTTCAATCCAGGTTTTATAACTTGTGCTGGATTTATATGTTAATACATCTTCCTGGCCTACCTCATAATTACATCTTAAGGTTGGTTTAGGACCAGTTGCACAGCCAGTGATCAACGCGACCATAACAGCTATCATTGCAAATGCTAGTTTTTTCATTCTTGAACTCCTTCTACAGTTAATTATTCAGTTTATCCTTGATTATAGTTTCTATCGGTTCTATTGTCCGATCATATGTATAGAGCATAACCACATTATTTTTGCCCTTACTTTGCGCGGGAAGATTTAACGAATTAATTTTCAGCTTGAAACTATCATTTAAATAGTTCACTCTTAAATGTGTTTTCGAGTAAATCGCGTTTCCTTTGGCATCAGGAGAAATTTCTTTGGGGGTATAATATACCTTACCTTCTTTGACTGTTGAATATTCACTTTCAGTTAAAGCCAGCGTATAGTCAATCTTTGTTTGCGAATCTTCACTGACAGTCGATACTTTTCGATTGAGTTGGAAAGGTTTCATAAATGGCAAAACCACTGTCGTTTTTAATCCGAGTTCCTGATTTTTGTCAGCATCAAAATCTTTCGCCCCGGACCATAGTAAAGGGGAGGCATATGCCTTAAGAGCATATTCATTAAACAGCATCGTTAGCTGATCGCCGCCTATCATTTCCCCGCGTGGTTGGCCGGAAGCTTCTTTTTTCAAAATATTGCCTTGAATATCGAGGCTTATCACCTGGCCATCTCGATTAATCCTGGCTATATATTTTTGGCCTTTGACTTCACTGAAGCTATTAGCAAATTTATCCTGTTGCTGCTTTGCCCCTTTTTTATTCTCTGGATTACTAATGCTTTTGGCAACTTTGACATCTTCACTGTCATAGCCGAATTTTCTTCCGATAGTTACCATAGTGGCATGGATCGACTCAACGGTAATTTCAATAGTTGCCTGCTGTTGATCAGCCTCGATGACTTTATAGTTCAGAACCATAACTGTCTTTTTAAGGTCGGTTTTATCCATCCGCAGCGGAGCCATCATAATTAAATCTGAGGTAAGACTCACTTTGGCCTTGAAATTTTGCCCGGTTTTATACCAGCTAGGCTCAATGGGCACCTTTTTAGCTGAAACGGCACTTTCTTTTGTCGGATCTGCACCAGTGGTGGCTATCTTGGATTTCTCCTGACAGCCAAAGCCTGTAAACAGCAATATTGAAATTAATATAAAAAAGCGTTTAGCCATTGTAACTCCTGTTTTTAAGAACCCAGATTATAAATCACTCTGTTCTGACTGGCAACCATGTTTTTCTGTTGGCGTCATTATTTCAGCATAATCTTTTGCTAATGCGTCACAGGCATGCCCATAATTACAAAAATCGTCTATTTCTGCAATTAACTTTATTCCATTATGAGGTTTTATGAACATTTAAAGAAAAAAACCTTCCGTTTTGAAACAGAAGGCTTGTTTTACGCAAATTCTTATTAAACAACCATTTACACTATTTTTTATATTCAACGGTGACTATCGAATTAATCCCGCCGCGTGGCGTAAATGACGCAATTACTTTCATTTGCCGTGGCTGACTTGCCTGAACCAGGTCATCCAGTATCTTATTGGTCAATGCTTCATAAAAAATACCCATATTGCGATATTGCTGAATATAGAATTTTAAACTTTTCAGCTCGATACAAGAATTATCGGGCGTATAAATTATGGTTATTGTTCCATAGTCCGGTTGACCTGTTACCGGGCACAAGCTGGTAAACTCCGGGCAGTCGGTGCGGATTTCATAGTCGCGGTCTGGATATGGATTATCGAAAATTTCGAGCTTATTTGTTTCATTGCTCACTTGTTTATTCTCCTGTTAGACAGTAAAATTATGTTTTATGTATATTATTAGTTCCTTATTCTACATATAAAGGTGTGTCATGACAAGTGTAAGCGAAAAAAACCTTAAAGCAGTCGTCCTCTTAAGTGGTGGCTTAGACTCATATACCTCAGCGGCGATCGCCAAAAGTCAGGGTTTCGATATTTATGCTCTTTCGGTAAACTATGGCCAACGCGATACTTATGAACTTACTGCCGCAAAGCAAATTGCTGCTAGCCTCGCCGTGAAAGATCATAAAATAATTTCTATAGATTTACGCAGTTTTGGTGGATCAGCTTTGACCGCTGACATTGATGTCCCTAAAAGTGATATTGGTGCTGATACAAGTCTTGAAATACCAGTTACTTATGTGCCTGCGCGAAATACTATCCTGTTAAGTATGGCTTTGGGTTGGGCTGAGGTTCTTGGTGCTTTTGACATTTTTATCGGCGCTAATGCTGTTGATTTTAGCGGTTATCCTGATTGCAGAGCTGAATTTCTTAATGCTTTTGAAAATTTGGCTAACCTTGCGACCAAAGCTGGCGTGGAGGGGCCAAATAAGTTCAAGATCCATGCTCCATTACTTGATATGACTAAAGCTCAGATTGTCCAGAAGGGTTATGAATTGAATCTGGATTATTCAATTTCGCATAGTTGCTATGATCCGGCGGCAGATGGTACGTCCTGTGGCCATTGCGATTCATGCCTTTTGAGGTTAAAAGGTTTCAAAGATGCTGGGAAAATTGACCCTTTAAAGTACATTTAATGTCATTTTTGTGCATTTTCTGGTAATTTCATGCCCGTTCCTGCCCGAAATACATGGTCAAAAAGGTCATCTAATGCCTGGCTTGCCAGTCTTGCCCCGGCTAAAGTTGTCATAAAATTGGTATCACCTTCCCAGCGCGGCACTACATGCATGTGAATATGGCCCGGCAGGCCGGCACCACTGCATTTGCCAACATTGAAACCAACGTTAAATCCTTGTGGCTGGAGTACTTGCTGCAAAATCTTTTGTCCATCCCGGCACATTGTCATCAATTCCAGCAAGACAGTTTCTTCTAAATTAACAAAATTGGCAATATGGTTTTGTGGTGCTATCAGCAGATGCCCGGCGGTGTATGGGTAGCGATTAAACATCATAATTGTGTTTTTACTTCGCCACAGCACCAGGTTTTTCCGGTCTTTTTCAGGGTTTTTGACATAATCGCAAATGAAACAGGTATTGCCAGCTATGCCTTGTTGTTCATCTTTGCCCAGATCCTGAAGATATTGGCTGCGCCAGGGGGCCCATAAATTATTATTGTTTAGCATTAGCCAACTCTTCTTTCATGATTTTTTGATATGCCAACCTGGTTGTATTGCTGCAAAATGTGGGTAAATAACCAAAAACAGCTTCATTTTCCATTTGTTTTTGGAGTTTTTGCCCTATTTTGGCCCATTCCAGATCGTGTAGTTTGTTTTTGATTGTCAATTGTGCCTTGGTGAAAGATATTGTGCCGGCATCTTGTTTTTTCAAGAGTTTAGCGACAAAAAATCTGTCCGCACATTCAATGATTCCGCTATGTTGGTTTGGTTTAGTTTTGGATAATGCCGCAATAACAGGTTGATAAAGTTCTTTAAGCCCTTCGGCATTACCATTATTGTCAATTTTCATTTCGGGCCATATTCCATTTTTACTTTGCAGGAAGCCATTGGAATATTTTTGAACCATAGCGGAAAAATCAGCATTATTGGACAACTGGGCCATTAATTCATTAGCCAACTCATTAGCCTGGTCTTTGCCGCCGACCTGGTCAAAACGAATATCGATCAGCTGAAACTGTATTTTTCTTTCGAGAGTGAATTCCTCTAAGTGTTCCTGATAATATTTTATCATATCTGCCCGGCTGATGCTTTTGGTTGTCTGGAAATAGGTATCGCGGTAATTACTTACCAGAACGGCCCGGACGGCAGAGTCGAGTACTTCATCAATATCGATCGCTTTTTTGGACAGTTCAGCCCGGGCCAATGCTTCATTGCCGCCATAGTTTTTGATTAGAGTCTGCATTTTTGACAGGCGGATTCTGGCGATTATGTCATCAACTTCGCCATTTTTGGCTAATTGTTTTTTGGCTTTCTGATAGAGCAGTATTTCAGAAATTTGTCTCATGGTTTCCTGATAGATTATCTGGCTGGCCTGGGTTTCGAAGCTACGCTGGTCGGTGCTGATTGCGATTTGCTTTAGCTGGGGTAGTAAGGGGTCAATGACATGGCCAGAGTGAATGGCATCATTATTGATATTTAAGGTAATGCCAAGGGTTACTATATTTGCCGGTTTGGTTTCTTCAGCGACATTGGTCTCAGTGGCATTATCAGCAGCGAAGCAGAAGATATTTAATAATAGGATAATAACGATAGTTTTTTTCATTTTTTTACCTGTTATATGATGATTCTTCAATAGTTATATAATCCAGAGTATAAATCAAAAGTGACAATAGTTCAAATTATATCCAGATTATCGGTAAAATGTTAAATTAAAGGTAAAAGTTAGTCAACTTAAACATAAAACCAGTTAAGCCTGTTAATATGCGAATTCTAATATTTCAACGCAAAAGTCGCTAAAGCTGCAAGAGACGCAAATATATAAGAATTAGTCACTTTTTTTAAATATTTATACCCAGAATATTATCTGGCACTATTTCGTCCTGCACTATATAAACCATTTCTCCAGATCCCAGCCAATATAGAGTAAAAGGAAGATAATTAGCACTTTTCCCTTGAAAAACGGTGGCTAAAAGCGTACAGTACTTATATGGCAAGTTTGGGGGCCAGATTTAACAGGAGAATTGTTATGAGAAGGATATTGTCGCTGGGTTTAGCTATTTTGACATTGCTAGTCGTTTTTTCCGCTACAGCCACCGCTTTTGATGGCGGAAATGGCAGCGAAGCAGATCCCTACCAGATAGCTACCGCCGAGCAGCTGATAAATCTGGGCCAGACCACAGCAGATTATGATAAGCATTTCATCCTCACCGCTGATATTGATCTGGCGGGATATACTTTTGATGAGGCAGTTATTCGTTCTTTTGATGGCGTTTTCGATGGCAATGGTCACATCATCAACAATCTGACAATCGACACAGCAGATGCAGACAATGATTATCTTGGTTTATTCGGTCAAATTTCAGGGACAGCAACCATAATTAAAAATCTTGGTATGACAAATGTCGTTATCCTTGGCGGAACTGATTCAGACTATCTTGGAGGTATATGTGGCACAAATAATTCTGGCAGTATCATTAATTGCTATGTTTACGGTTCAATTTTCGGAGATAATTTTATGGGGGGTATATGCGGATACAATTATTATGGTAGTGTGATTAATTCTTATGCAAAGGTCGATGTTGCCGGGTATAATAATCTCGGTGGCCTATGTGGAAGCAATAACCATGGCAGTATAACTAATTGCTATGCACTCGGGACTGTTATCGGAAACTATTATGGTGGTATATGCAAATACAATTATTATGGAAGTATTGTTAACTGTTTCTGGGATATAGAAACATCTGGAATCAATACCAGCGATGGCGGCACAGGTTTAACTACTGCTCAAATGCAGGATTATAGCACTTTCCTTTATGCCGGCTGGGATTTTGTCAGTGAAATCGCCAATGGCACCGATGATATCTGGGTGATGGGAGAAAGTGGATATCCTGAGTTTTTATGGCAATATCCTGATGCTATCATTACTCCTAATGTAATAAATATGACTCAAGCTGATGCCCAAACAGCTATTACTGATGCAGGCTTTATTCTTGGTGATATCACCTATGGCTATAGCTATACCGTGCCAGGCTATAGCTTTACCGTGCCAACTGGTTCAGTTATCAGGCAAGATCCCTCTGGAATTGTTGATCAGCTGGGGTTGCCGATTAATATTGTTCTAAATCTTGGCCCAACAGGAAATGGCTCAGAGGCCAATCCTTATCAAATTTCATCAGCTGAGCAATTAATAGCTATGGGCTCGTATGAATCTGTTTTTGATAAGCATTTTATCCTTGTCGCTGATATCGATTTATCCGCTTATACCTTCACAACGGCAATAATCGCACCAAATATTTTCTATACCAATGACAATGATCAGTATATAGCTTTTAACGGCAGTTTTAATGGCAATGACCACATAATCCGCAATCTCAACATTAACACCTTAACTGACGCTGATCCAAACAATGATAGCAATGACTACCTGGGCTTATTTGGCAAAACTGGTTATGATGCCATTATAAAGAATCTAGGCCTGGAAAATGTCAATATCATCGCCGGAGAAAATTCTGAATATATCGGAGGTATCTGTGGCTATAATTGTGGTGAAATTCATAATTCCTTCGTTACAGGTAACATAGAAGGAGATAACTCCGGTGGTATTTGCGGGATAAACTATGGTTACTTTGCTTTTATCGCAGTTAATTCTAACTATTCACCTCCAAGCAGCATATTTGAGCAGGGTATTATAAGTAATTGCTATTCTGAATGTGATGTATCAAATGGTATATGCAAATTCAATGATTTAGGGATAATTAATAATTGTTATACTATCGGGGCTAAGGATTATGCGATATGTGAGGCAAATCCTGCATACATTTTTCGTCATACCTGGTATGAGGATTTAGGATTTTTTTTACGTCCACGTGATGTGACTGTAAATATTGACAGTGAAATATCTAGTTGCTTTTGGGATACCGAAAGCTCAGAGGCCACAACCAGTGCAGGTGGCACTGGCTTGCCAACTGCTCAAATGCAAAACATAAGCACCTATCTTGATGCTGGCTGGGACTTTGCAGGTTTGTCGATAAACGGCACTGCTGATATCTGGTATATGCCGATTAATGACTATCCAATTTTGCGTTGGCAGGACCCAGATGCTGATATGAATTTTATCGCGGTTCCTGATATTGTGGCTCTGACTGAAGTTCAGTGGCAAACTGCATTAACTGCAGTGGGACTGGTTATTGGTGATATTAATTATGTCTATAGCGAGACGGTACAGGCTGGTATGATAATTAGTCAATATCCAGCAGCCGGTCAAGCTGCTATTGTTGGCGATGCTGTAGATTTAGTTGTTAGTTTAGGGAAATCCCCGGCAATTGGCTTTGGTAATCTGGTTTATGCTAATGATATGCCCGATACCACCGCAACATTAATTGTCAGTTTTGAAGTATTCAATGCCGGTGAAAATACTCTAAACTGGCAGGTATCTGACCCAAATTATTTGAATGCAATAATCGCACCTGAATCAGGCAACTCGCTTTATCCTACGGACCGGACAACTGTCACCGCAACATTTGATATCAGTATGCTGGAAGCTGGCAGCCATGAGGTGTCATTAATTATCAGCGATACCGATGGTATTTTAGATGATGTAGCTGTAACTTTCAGTTTTTATATTTATGAAGCAATTGTCCCTAATATTATATCAATGACTCAAGTGCGGGCCCAAACCGCTATCGCCGATGCCGAACTGGTCGCAGGCAACATCTCCTATGGCTACAGCCCAACAATTCCATCCGGGTCAGTTATAAGTCAAAGCCCATCGGTTGATACTTATGCCAAACGCGGTGATGCTGTTGATATGGTTATCAGTTTAGGCGAAGCACCGGGTATCGGTTTATCACAGCAATACTTCACCTTAAATATCCCTGATACTAAAACTCAGGAAACCATTAGCTTTGAAGTATTCAATAGTGGTGGCAATACCTTAAACTGGCAGATAAATCATGATTGTCCATGGGTCATATCGGTATCGCCTGATACCGGTGTTTCCAGTGATCCCAATAATACTAATGATCAGGCAACAGTTTCGGTAATAATAGATACCAGCACGTTGAATGTTGGCAACTATGCAACAACATTAATGGTTAGTGATGTCAATGGAATAATAGGCTCGGTTCCAGTAACGATCAATCTCACTTTTTTTAATCCTGTGAATTTAGATGAATTTGCCTTACTGAGTGAATACTGGTTAACAGATTGTAGCGACCCAAATGATTCATGCAAAGAAATAGATTTAATTACTGATGGCCAGATTAACATTGCTGACCTCCAGCAATTACTGGAATGCTGGATGAATAAAAAAGTCACAAAGCCATTTCTTGGCCAGGGCACTACGGCCGATCCTTATCAAGTTAGCACTGCTTATCAACTGATTTCCATCGGCACAAATGATAATCTGCTAGATAAGAATTTCATTATGACAGCTGATATTGATCTGGCCGGCTATACTTTTGACCACGCGGTTATCGGCCAAGATACCGATAGTTCCAATATAACTTTCGAAGGCTATGCTTTTTATGGAACTTTCAATGGTGATGGCCATATTATTTCTAATTTAACGATAGATGCTTCATCAAATAACGAAGATTATATCGGGCTGTTTACCGGTCCAATGGGACAGAATACTGAAATTAAGAATCTGGGTCTGGTTAATATTAATATTACTGTTGGTCAAGATTCCAATTGTGTTGGCGGGCTATGCGGTGGAATTTTGCTGGGAACCATCGATAATTGTTATGTTACCGGCAATATCAGCGGCAATAGCTATGTAGGCGGTCTGTGCGGCTATAGCAATACTGGCAATATTATTGACAGTTATGCTAATTGCAGTTTGACCGGCAATTATGCAGTTGGAGGCTTTATAGGCGAAAAACACACAGGGAGTGTTAAAAGTTGTTATTGTTTGGGAACTGTTACAGGCAATGATAATTCTGAATCTATCGGCGGTTTCTGTGGCATTTCAACCAGATCTTCCACGGATAATTGTTACTCTTTAGCAACTGTAAGTTCAGGTTTGAATTCAACAAAAATTGGTGGCTTCTGCGGCGAAAATTATCAGGATCATATTAATTATTGCTATTCCATCGGGGCGATTGTATCGGGCAATGGCTCAACTGATATTGGTGGATTTTGTGGCTATAATTTTGAAGGTGTGTTTTATTCCTGCTTCTGGGACACCGAAACTTCCGGTCAGACAACCAGTGCCGGCGGCACTGGCTTAACTACCGCAGCGATGCAGAATATAGAAACCTACCTCAACGCCGGCTGGGATTTCCTCGGTGAAACCGCCAATGGCAGCGAAGATATCTGGCAAATGCCCCCCGCCGGTGGCTATCCGATATTGTATTGGCAGGGACAATAGCTTTAATTGGCAATAATATCCTTATGAGCAAAAAAGACTTAATAAACTTACTTTTTCCTTGAAAAACGGTAGCTAAAAGGGTACAGTACTTATATGGTAAGTTTGGGGGCCAGATTTAACAGGAGAATTGTTATGAGAAGAATATTGTCGCTGGGTTTAGCTATTTCAACATTGCTAGTCGTTTTTTCCGCTACAGCCACCGCTTTTGATGGCGGTAACGGCAGCGAAGCGGATCCCTACCAGATAGCAACCGCCGCCGACCTGATAAATCTGGGCCAGACTATAGCAGATTATGATAAGCATTTCATTCTGACTGCTGATATTGATTTTTTGGGTTATATTTTTGATAAGGCGGTTATTGCCCCGGATCCCTCGACAGATTATGGTTTCCAAGGAACAAGTTTTAGCGGTATATTTAATGGTAATGGCCATTCTATTTCAAATTTAATTATTGATGCCTCGCAGACAAATAATGACTATCTGGGTTTATTTGGTCATTGTGAAGGCGAGGGTTCAGAAATCAAAAATCTTGGCTTAAAAAGTGTAAATATTGTGGGAGGAGATGATTCTTATTATGTTGGTGGTTTATGTGGATATATAAAATATACTGCTGCATATAATTGTTTTGTAATTGGTAATGTAAAAGGAAGGCTGAGTGTAGGAGGGCTATGTGGAAGTAGTAGAGAAAACAATATAAGCAAGTGCTATGCAAGCTGTAATGTCATTGGTAATCAGTACATTGGCTGCCTGTTTGGTTATAAGCAGTATACTAATGTAGATTGTTGCTATTCAAAAGGAACAGTGATTGGCAATGATGGTTCAAGTGGAATTGGCGGATTTTGTGGAGATTCTAGATTATGCACTATAGATAATTGCTATTCGCAAGCAACTGTCATTGCGGGCATTGATTCTAGTGAAATTGGTGGTTTTTGTGGTTATTTCTATCGTGGTACTATTGCTAATTATTATTCGGCCGGTTATGTTCAGGCAGGTAGGGATTCAATTGAAATAGGTGGTGTTTTTGGGGAATCATATAGTAGTCAATCTATTAACGGTTTTTGGGATATGGATACAGCTCGATTAGATGGAAGTTTGGGGGACTGGTTAGGGCGTAGTACAGTCCAAATGCAAGACATCAATACTTTTCTGGATGTAAATTGGGATTTTGTTAATGAAACTACCAATGGATCAGAAGATATATGGATAATGGATGGATACCCTGCACTTGCATGGCAGGACTTCGATGCTTTTTACCCGCCAGTTGTTGTAGCAATGGAAAAAACCGATGCCCAAACTACTTTAATCAATGCTGGTTTTACTATTGGTGATATTACTTTTAAATATAATTCTACAATTAATTCGGGATTTGTAATCCAACAAAGTATTTATGGGCCTGTGGATTCGACTGGAATAGCTATCGATCTGGTTATCAGCTTAGGGCAAGCCCCATCAATTGGTATTTCTCAGGAAGAAATTGAATTTTTATCTACAAACGATGCCGAACTTCAAACATTTAGCTTTGAAGTTTATAATTCTGGCGGAAATTTGCTCGATTGGCAGATTTCCTATGAGTGCCCCTGGATAGTTGCTATTTCTCCTGAGACAGTTAGCGATGTTGATCCTAATGACATATGTATTGTTAATGTAACAATTGATTCCTCTCAAGCAGAATTTGGGGATTTCGTGACAGATTTAGTAATCAGTGATATTGATGGAATCGCTGATGACCAAATTGTCACGGTTTACCTTCATAAGTTTGATGGAGGTGATGGTTCTTCAGTTAATCCATATCAGATTTCTTCAGCTAAGCAGTTGATAGCCATCGGCTCAAATCAAAGAGTATTAAATAGATGTTTTATTTTGAATACCGACATTGATTTAGCAGATTATACTTTCGCCACCGCTGTCATTGTTCCAGATACTGACAGTTTCTCTGATGGTCATCAGGGGTATGATTTTGATGGAACTTTCAACGGTAATGGTTATATTATCCAAAATCTCACTATTTGCACAGCTAATGCAGATCCAAATAATAGCTATCTGGGTTTATTTGGCAAAACCGGTTATGATGCTGTTATAAAGAATCTCGGTCTGGAAAATGTTAATATTATTTCCGGAAAAAATTCAGAATATATCGGCGGCATTTGTGGTTATAATTGCGGTGAAATTCATCAATCTTTTGTAACAGGTAATATGTCAGGCGATAGCTCCGGCGGCATTTGTGGTTACAATAAAAGAAAACTTACTGAGTATCGGAAAATCGGGTATTTTTATGCTTACAGCATTGATGTAGGTAGTGGTGGAATTATAAATGACTGCTACACGAACTGTATTGCTTCTTGCGGAATATGTGAAATCAATGATATAGGTATCATTGAAAACTGCTATGCTTCTGGAATCGTATCTAATGGAATTTGTCGAGATAATCTGACTCGAACTTTTGAACAACGTGACTACCTGTGGTATCAAGGCCCGTACATTGAGCATTTTGTTGATATAACGGGTATCATAAATAATTGCTTTTGGGATACTGAAATTTCAGGTACAACAACCAGTGCAGGTGGCATTGGTTTAACAACCGCTCAAATGCAAAACATAAGCACCTATCTTGATGCTGGCTGGGACTTTGCAGGTTTGTCGATAAACGGCACTGCTGATATCTGGTACATGCCGATTGACGACTATCCAATTTTGCGTTGGCAGAATCTTGATATTATAATGATTCCAAATGTAATTTTCATGACCCAGGCTCAGGCTGAAGCAACCATTGTCAACTCTGGTTTGATTGTTGGTGATATTTCTTATGCTTACAGTGAAGATATTGCCAGCGGTCTGGTTATAAGCCAAAACCCATTTGGTAGTTTTGCTGAAACTGGCGATGCAATAAATATAGTTGTGAGCTTAGGCCAGTCACCGGCAATTGGCTTTGGGAATCTGGTCTATGACCCTGATATGCCCGATACCACCGCAACATTAATTCTCAGTTTTGAAGTATTTAATGCAGGGGAGAATGCCTTAAACTGGCAGGTATCAGGTCCATCTTCCTTAGATGTAATAATCACACCAGAATCAGGCAGCTCGCTTAATCCTGCGGACCGGACAACTGTCACGGCAACATTTGATATCAGCATGCTGGAAACTGGCGGTTATGAAGATTTTTTAATTATCAGCGATGTCGATGGCATTTTAGCAGATGTAGAAGTTCCTTTCAGTTTTTATATTTATGAAACAATTGTCCCTGAAATTTTATCAATGATACAAGTACAGGCGAGAACTGCTATCGCCGATGCCGAACTAGTTGTAGGCGAGATTTCCTATGGCTACAGCCCAACAATTCCATCTGGGGCAATTATGAGTCAAAGCCCATCAGCTAATACTTATGCCAAACGCGGCGATGCTGTTGATATGATTATCAGTTTAGGTAAGACACCGGGCATCGGCCTGTCACAACAAAATTTTGTTTTAGATATTTCCGATGCCAGCGTCCAAGAGACCATTAGTTTTAAAATTTTTAATGAAGGTGGAAATATTCTGGATTGGGAAATAGTTTATGATTGCCCATGGATCATTTCGGTATCACCTGATAATGGTGTTTCCAGTGATCCCAATGACCAGACAACAGTAACAGCAATAATAGATGTGAGCCTTCTAGATTTTGGATACAATTCAACTGTTTTAGCAATCAAAGAAATTAATGGCATACTGGAAGACAAAACAGTAGCAATTATTCTAAATGTTATTAATAGTGTGAATCTGGAAGAATTTGCCTTACTGAGTGAATACTGGTTAACAGATTGTAGCGACCCAAATCATCCAGGCAAAGAAATAGATTTAATTACTGATGGCCAGATTAACATTGCTGACCTCCAGCAATTACTGGAATGCTGGATGAATAAAAAAGTTACAAAGCCATTTGCTGGTCTGGGCACCACAGCTGATCCTTATCAAGTTAGCACCGCCGGGCAACTGATCTCTATCGGCACCGATGTCACGCTGCTGGATAAGCATTTCATCCTTACAGCTGATATTGATCTGGCCGGCTATACTTTTGACAATGCAATCATCGCCAGAGACACAGATAATTCAACAGACACATTTGCTGGCATATCCTTTAGCGGCGTTTTCAATGGCGATGGCCATATTATCAGCAATCTGACAATTGACACCGCTGGAGCAGGCAATGATTATCTGGGTTTGTTTGGCAGCATATCAGGGCCAACCGCCAAAATTGAAAATCTGGGTATAATAGCCAATATCACTGGCGGATCTGGCTCACGGTATCTTGGCGGCTTATGCGGAAAGCTCAGCAATGGCAGTGTAACTAATTGTTATACCAGCGGAGCGATCAGTGGTTATAAATATCTTGGTGGTTTATGCGGAGGCATTTCAGATGCAGGGATCACCGCGTGTTATGCCAGCTGTAACGTAAATGGCTATTATTATCTTGGCGGTTTATGTGGTAATTTTGCCACTAGCAGCATGTCAAATAGTTATGCAATTGGCACAGTCAGTGGTGATTATTTTGTTGGCGGCTTATGCGGATATCTCAGCAATGGCAGTCTAATCAATTGCTATGCCAGCGGTGCAGTTAATGCTAATGATTATCTGGGCGGCTTATGCGGCGATAATAATGACAGTATAACAATTACAGCATGCTTCTGGGACACCGAAACTTCCGGTCAATCCACCAGCGATGGCGGCACCGGCTTAGACACCGCAGCGATGCAGAATATAGAAACCTACCTCAACGCCGGCTGGGATTTCCTCGGTGAAACCGCCAATGGCAGCGAAGATATCTGGCAAATGCCCCCCGCTGGCGGCTATCCGATATTGCATTGGCAGGAGTAAAATAAAACAGGAATTATTCAAACGCAAGAGCCGCAATAGTCGCAATGGGATATAAAGCCATAGCGTCTTTAGCGGCTCTTGCGTTAAAAGAAACATTCAAAGAAGGCAGGTTGAACCTGCACACAAATAACATAAGGATCACTGGTCGGTGAATTTTTCCGGCGTCGTTGCCGCCTGCATCGGGCTGGATGTCATAAGCGGAAGGCAAATGTTATTAAGTAGGTCGAGCATCTTGCTTGACATTGGTTTCATTGCCACCAAACTGGAATATAATGACAAGCAAGATGCTTATCCTGCTTGGCTGATTGTCAGGCGGGCTAGATATTATGGAATTTATTCCAGCGTGATGACTCATTCAAATAAGTGGGCCGGTCGCCCGTGACAAAAGTTAAGAGGTAAAAGGTGCGAAAGCATGAAAGTATTAAAACTGTCTTTCACACCTTGGCACTTTCGTACTTTCATACCAATTCAAGCATAAGGCAAAAGTAATAGCAAGACTCTTTGCGTCTCTAGCGACTTTAGCGTTAAAAATTCATCTTCTGAATCTGAATCCGCGACTAATTCTTTTGAATTCGTTTTTTGTAAAACCGGCATTGCCGGTCTGTGGGCGATTTCTAATATTTTTTTAGACAGGATTAACTGGATTAACTGGATTTTTTTAAATAGACAAAAGGCAAAAGTAATAGCAAGACCTTTTGCGTCTCTAGCGGCTCTTGCGTTAATAGTCATCTTCTGAATCTGCGACCAATCCGTTTTGATCCGTTTAAATCCGTGACCTATTCTTTCTCGGATAAAATTAATCTAAAATTAACCAAAAAATATTTAATTCTGGCGGAATTTCCTTAATGATACACGTCCCCCTTATTGAGACACATCAGCAGCTATCGGACTTAAACGGGGCTTTGTCCGATATTAATTGCAGTGGCAATGCTGATAATGGCCACCGGCTGGTTTATTGCAAGTCTGCAGAGGCCAAATGTGAATTTACATTGCTCTGATGTAAATTTACATTGGTCCATTGTAAGCTTACATTACTCTGATGTAAATTTGATTTGCTCCATTGTAAACTTTATCTGCTCTGATGTAAACTTTATCTAAACCAATGTAAATTTACAATAGACCAATGTAAACTTTATCTAGACCAATGTAAATTCACATCAGAGCATTGTAAACTTACAATAGACCATTGTAAATTCACTTCGGGCTGGATGTCCGGCGGGCGAGCTGGATGTCGAACGGGCGGAACAAGTGTCAATAAATTCATTCCGGCATGATAACTCATTCATAAACATCTAAACCCCGCATGATATGGTGCAGCCGGGGGCATCGCCCAGCGGAAGCGGTGGTTTCTAAGTGGACTTGAGCGAGGGGGCCGCAGGCTTAGCACCTGGCCGAAGAGGTAGTTTATAGGTGAACTTGAGCAGGTAATTCTTATGCGATTTAGTTTGTCGTAGCTTTTGTTGAGGGCATTATTTATTAGGAGGTATATTTTCTTTGAAATTGTCGCGTAAATAGTAGATAATACCGATTGTTTTGGAGGTTTAGCGTTTAAATGCCTCTATAATAAGTCTTTATGGCATATTTGTGCCAAAGTTACAGTCTAAGCATATAAATATTTATGACAAACGAAAATGAACAAAAAGATGCGCAAGTTGTTGGTGATCAAGAACTTAGAGTAGATGATGCCATTGAAGCCCCAGCTGGAGCCCAGCCAGCGCAGCTGGAAGAATCTCAGGATATTGAAGTGGAGCAGGCTAAGGACCTCGATTTAGAAGCTCCAATGGAAGCCCAGGAGTTGCAAGTTGCGTTGGAAACGGTAGAAAAAGGGCAAGATGCCCTCGAACAGCCGGAAAATGAGGTTGTCGATACCGAAGTTGAGCCAGCCAGTTCGGCAAACAGCCCGGAATTAACTGGTGAAGTTGAGCCGGAGCAGGACAATCAGGCCGATTTGGAATCAAAATCAGATGCTGAAAAAGTCGAGGTCGAAGAACTGCCCGATGAACTTGAAGAGGGCATTACTATCAGTTCGGTGGTTGAGGCGGTTCTTTTTGCCGCCGATGAAGCGGTGCCGGCCAGAAAGCTGGTGGAGATTTTAGGTGTTGGTGATGTCAGAAAAGTTAAACAGTGCATAGCTAATCTCAACGAAGAATATGAGAAATCGGGACGGGTTTTTCGCGTTGAGCAAATAGCTGGCGGCTATCAGCTGCTGACGCTATCGGCTTATAATCCGTGGTTGAGCAAACTGGTAAAAGTACGCAGTGAAACGAAGCTGACCCCGGCGGGTATGGAAACCCTGGCGATTATTGCCTATAAGCAACCGATAATGCGTGTTGATATCGAAAGAATTCGTGGCGTGGCAGCTGGTGAAATGATCAGGCAGTTAGTTGATAAAGGTATGGTTAAGATTACGGGCCGGGCAGAAGAGCTTGGCAGGCCATTGCTGTATGGGACAACGCGAAAGTTTTTGGAAATATTTGGATTAAATTCTATTAAAGATTTACCTAAGCCAGAAGAAGATAAGAAGAAAAAAGTGTGAGGTGATGCGGTTTTGGATTAAGTAATGATGATTAGTAAGTAATAAGTTTTCCTTATATAAAAACGTAATTAATCACAGGCAGGATGCTTGTGCTACTTGTGGGTGTTATGTATGAAAAACGTATCTATAATAATTTTGTTGTTTGTTTTAACAATTTTGGCGGGCTGTGGCTCAGTCGATAATCAACTTCTCCAAAACAGGCTTGAAAAAGTCACCCATGATTTATTTGAATTTGGCAAGCCACAATTGCGTTGCCATGCAATGGAAATTCATGCATTGATTGACAATGTTCAGTCACGTAAAGATATCTTAGCAGGTTTATCTGATCCGATTCCTGCGGTGCGGATGGCCGCCGCTATTGCCGCTGGTGATAGTAAAGATACCGCAACGATGGCCAGACTGGACGAGATGAAAGTTGATAAAAATCCTAAGGTTCGTCTGGCGGTTGGTTATGCTTTAGAGCGGATGGGCGATAGTAGATTTGAGAAATGGTTCGATTCGGCGTTGCTAAGTGATAATTCTGAATGGGCCTGCACGGCATGTATGCTGATTGGCAAACTCGGCAATGAAGATCATCGTGCAGGCAGCAGAGATAAGCTTTGGGCGGTACTGAAGAAATTCAATCAGAGTCCAGCGGTAAAACTCCAGGCAGCAGAGGCCTTGGCCCGGCTGGGTGATAAGACAATTATGGAGAAGCTTTCAAGCTATGCCGTTAGTGGTTTTGCTGATGATCGGATGGTAGTGATTCAGGCTTTGAAATTGCTTGGGACACCGCAGGCTTTAGGTCAACTTGATGCTTTATGCACGGATCCGCAAATAGAAGTGCAACTTGTCGCTATTTCTGCTTATGCGGTTTATAATAATTCGAAATATCTTTCAATTGTTCGCAAAGCAGTTAAACATAACAGTGTTGACGGTCAGGGGGCAACAGAGCGAGTCCGGGCATTGGCCCTGATAGCCTTGGGCCAAATAGGAACGGCGGCAGATAAGAAGACTTTGTATAAGGCGATGGATAGTGAGGAACCGATAATCCGTGCCGCGGCCGCTTTTGGTGCAATTAAATATCTTAAAAGACCGCTTCATTAGATGCCAAAGCTGATGGTGTTTTAATAGAGTAAATCAATTTTATTTGAGTCCCAAACCTAAACGAGTTTAATTAATGTTAGCATTGTTTTTATATTTTTTTCTGGCTCTTTTCGCATCTTTTTTATGTTCATTATTGGAAGCGGTTATTCTTTGTGTTTCCCCGGCCTATATCAATATTATTGCCCAAACCAAACCAGCTTCAGGTAAGTTACTGAAAAGTCTAAAGTCAAATATTGACAGGCCTTTGTCGGCGATTTTGACGCTTAATACTGTTGCTCACACTATCGGAGCGGCGGGCGTTGGAGCTTGTGTTGCCGATATCTGGGATAAGAAATATTTAGCGGTCGCTTCGGCAATACTGACGGTATTGATCCTGGTTTTTTCTGAGATAATACCGAAGACATTAGGTGCGGTATATTGGAAGAAGCTTGCTCCGGTCTCGGCTTATATAATTATGGGGCTGATTAAGATTTTATATCCAGTAGTGCTGGCTTTGGAATTTATATCTAATAAGCTGAGTAATGGCCACAGTCATCACATTGTATCAAGGGAAGAAATGATGGCGACCGCTGATATTGGTCACCATACCGGCACACTTGAAGTTCACGAGACCCAGGTTATTAAAAACCTGTTGGGTTTACAGTCTATCCGAGTTAAGGATATTCTCACGCCACGGTCGGTGCTGGTTGCTTTTCAGGAAGATATGACAATTGATGAAATAGTCGAGAACAATTCGCCTATTCGTTTTAGTCGCATCCCGGTTTACGGCAAAGACCTTGATGATATAAAAGGTTTTGTACTGCGATATCAAGTTCTCCAAGCGTATTCAAAAGATCAGGGATTTAATAAGCTCAGTACATTGGCCAAGGAAATTCATGCTATTCCGGAAACTAAAAATGTAGCGGATACTATGAGTGAATTGATTAAAATGCGTCAACAGCTTTTTTTGGTGGTCGACGAATATGGTGGGACCGCCGGTATCATTACGCTGGAAGATGCTGTCGAAACTTTGTTAGGAGTTGAGATTGTTGATGAGTTTGATACTGTTGAAGATATGCGAAAATATGCTCTGCAGCAATGGGAAAAACGGAAAAATATGCGGGAGTGAAATTGATTATTGATATAAAAAAAACCAGGCTTTTAGACCTGGACTTTTTTTGGATTAAATTTTATTTTGCTGATTTATTTTCTTTTTCGTTTAACGAACATTAATCCGCCAATGCTTAGTAATGCCATGGTGGTTGGTTCGGGCACAACTTCGACAGTCATCGCGGTTGCAAACGGGGGCAAGCCAACCTTTGATGATTTTGATGGAGCGGGCAGATTATTATCTTTCATTTCCAGAATTAATTCAAAATCATAGCGGCCCTGAGCAAACGGGTCGATACCAGAATCAAAAAAGCCAGGGTTCATAGACATCTGGACAAGTTCAAGGTTGTCTAAAGATCCCGCTGGAAGATTGAAATTTGTTTCAATCGCTTGCTGGCCATTATAAAAACTATGGTTTGGTACATTGGTAATCAATGCAATATCAAAATCTTTGAAGCTGTAGCCACTGCCGCGCATGTCAACATTGATTTCATAATTCCAAAGCGGTTGGCCTGGGGCTGATTCGCCGGTTTCAATCTGGTATTTATAATCATTGAGAATTACCAATGGATCAGGGCTGAAACGCCTGCTGGCACGTATGCCGATTTGGATTCCATATTCTTCCTGAATCATGAAGTTGCCATTTACCTGACCTGACCCGCCAATCGGCGACCATGAGCCGGGAACAACGGGGGTATCAGAAGACCATTCGCGTACCGGGCCAATTCCTGCAGATGCAAAGCTGACGGTTATCATTAGCATTAACGCAGTTAATAATAATTTTTTCAACATTTCTATTCTCCTTTGTTTTGATAATATTTATCGATAACATTTATCGCACGATTTTCATGTAAATATATTTTAACTTAAGGAGAGTTATGGTAATAGGATTAACCGGGAGAATGGATGAAAAAATACGGGCAAAAAAGCATCATGGCTTTATGCCCGTAATAATTTTCATAATCAATCTATTTTAACTTGACTAGATGTATCACCTGGTTAGATTATGCTGATTATGCGGGCGTTTTTTCATTGTAACCTTTGAGTATAACATTATTCTTACCTAAGATATTTTCGATTTTACGGCAAAAATCAGCATCGGGTCGGACTGAAGATTTAAGTTTGATTATAGCTTTCATTTCATCATTACTGGTATTGACCGCGGCATAGACAACGGTTTTGCCGCGATGATCCTGACAGATGCGATTAAGCTCACTTAAAGTGTTGTCCGTGATGTGCTGGGGTTCTAATTTTATATTAACGGCATTAGTTAATTCTTCATCAGCACGAGTCATATTATAAATATCATTTACACAAATTGACGGTTCTTCACGTCGCCGGTCAATTGTGCCTTTTATAAATACCATTGCATCGACATGGAGCATGTCTTCATTGAGAGCAAAGACCGAAGGGAACGCGACGCCATCAATTGTGCCATGGAGATCTTCCAGGGTTATCATAGCCATCCTTGATCCGGCGCCTTTACCTTTTTTGGTGACGCACTGACGCACCCGAGTCAGGATTCCGCCGATAAGAACTTCGGTGTCGGCGGACATATCTTTTATTGTTTCAGTGTTTGCCGTGCTATGGCGATAGATAACCGGCGCATATTGTGCCAGTGGGTGGCTGGTTACGTATAAACCTAAAACAGATTTTTCCTGCTTAAGCATTTCCGATTCGGTCCATGGGGCAACATCTGGCAATTTATTTATTACTTTGTCATCTTCTTCATGTTCATCAAAAGCTCCAAACAAATTCATTTGGCCCATAGCTTTGTCTTTTTGAAGTTTGGAAGCAATTTTGGTAGCGTCATCCAAGGCTGCTATAAGTTGTGGGCGACTGCCGCTGAATGAATCCATGGCGCCAGCTTTAATTAAAGCTTCCAGGGCACCGCGATTTACTGCGCGACTGTCAATTTTTTGACAGAGGTCATAAATACTGGTAAATGCGCCTTGTTCCTGGCGGACGAGGATAAGATTTTCTACAGCCTTGGTGCCAACGCCTTTGACGGCGGCTAAGCCAAAACGGATGCTTTCACCTGATAGGTCAGGCTTGCCATCATCGGTTTTTTCTGACTTTTCTGTATCAGTTTTTTCATTATAAATAACGGTAAAATCGGTGAAGCTTTCATTGATATCCGGGGGTAAGACATTGATGCCGATTGAACGACAATCATCGATGTATTCGGCGACCTTCTCGGTAGTGCCCATTTCATAGGTTAGCAAAGCAGCCATGAACTCAGTTGGATAATGAGTTTTAAAATAAGCGGTTTGGAATGCCAGGATTGCGTACTGAGTTGAATGACTTTTATTAAAGCCATAACCAGCAAATTTCATAATCAAAGCAAAGAGTTCTTCGGCTTGCTTACGGTCAATACCATTTTCAACGCAGCCATCCATGAAAGCACTGGACTCGGCGTTAATGATGTCAAGTTTCTTTTTACCAATAGCTTTAATAAGCTTGTAAGCACGGGCCAGTGGCAGTGAACCCAACTGGTTCAAAATCTGCATGACCTGTTCCTGATAGATCATGATACCATAAGTTTCTTCCAGGATAGGATCCATAATCGGATGAGGATTTTCATAAGGAGTGCCGTGTTTACGTGCATTGTAATCCGGGATAAGAGCCATAGGTCCCGGACGATATAATGCATTTGCGGCAATCAAATCCTGTATTCGGTCAGGTTTCATGCTTTGCAACAAATCGCGCATGCCACCGGATTCAAACTGGAATACGCCTTTGGTGCGGCCATCACAGAAAGTTTGCAAGGTCGCTTTATCTTTGAGATCGATTTTGTTCTGGTCGATATCCAGACCTTTACCCACTTTGACCAAATCACGGGTTTTCTGGATAATACTCAAAGTTCGCAGACCCAGACAATCCATTTTCAGCAGACCAACTTTTTCGACCAGCGGCCCTTCAAATTGAGTAATTAAATCATCGCTACCGGTTTGTTTATACAAAGGCAGAAAGTTTGTCAGAGGTTCATCGGCAATAACCACAGCACAGGCATGCACCGAGCAATGCCGCGTTAAGCCTTCGAGTCTTTGAGCTATTTCGAAAACTTCCCGAACCCGTTCGTCAGCGTCATACCATTCTTTTAATCTAGGCTCCTGGTCTAATGCATCTTGGAGAGTGATTTTAAGGCCATCGGGGATGAGTTTGGCCATTTTGTCGGCTTCATCCAATGGAATATTTAACACTCGACATACGTCACGAATAACACCTTTAGCTTTTAATGTTCCAAAGGTAGTGATCTGGGCGACATGCCCATATTTTTCGCGCATGTAATCAATGACTCGCTGGCGACCATCCTGACAGATATCAATATCAATATCAGGCATTTCATTTCGTTCAGGGTCCATGAAACGTTCAAACAGGAGGCCATATTCCAGTGGATCAACAAAAGCTATTTTCAGGGCATAACCAACGAGTGTGCCAACACCAGAGCCACGCGGATTAGCGGGTATGTTATTTTGTCGGGCATAATTAACGAAATCCCAGACAATCAAAAAGTAACTGGAGAAATCTTTACTGGAGATAACTTCAAGTTCACGGTCCAGTCTTTTCATATAATGATCGGGGATTTCTTCACCTAAGTGGTCATGCAATCCTTCAATACATAATTCACGGAGATATTCATCGGCAGTTTTATTTTCCGGTGGCTGATATACTGGGGCATGCTGGGTCGAAAAATCAATATCAACATTACAGCGGTCAGCAATCCATCGGGTATTTTTGCAGGCTTCAGGCCAACGCATGAATAATTTGTTCATTTCCGATGCCGGTCGCAAATAAAGCTCTGGCGGATATTTCATGCGTCTTTCATCGTTAATCAATTTACCGGTGCTCAAGCAGGTAAGAGCGTCATGGGCTTTATAATCAGCAGCGGTCAGAAAATGGACATCATTAGTAGCGACAATCGGGGCCCCGCATCTGTTGGCCAAGTCCACCAGCATAGGTGTAACCCGATTCTGGTCTTCGCAATGCCATTGAATTTCGACAAAGTATCTTTCGGGTCCGAAAAGCTTTAGGTACCATTCGACTGCTTCTTTAGCTTCTTTTTCTTTGCCTTCCATTAGAAGCTGAGGTATTTCCCCACCCAGACAAGCTGATGTGCAAATAAGGCCTTCGTGAAGCTCGGTCAATAATTCTTTGTCAATTCGGGGGCGATAGTAAAACCCTTCGGTATAACCAAGTGTTGATAGTTTCAACAGGTTTTGATAGCCCACATTATTTTCAGCAAGCAGCAGCAGGTGGTAACTGGCAGTACCAATGGTCAAGCCTTCTTTTTGAAAACGGCTACCCGGTGCGATGTAAGCTTCGATACCAATAATAGGTTTGATATTAGCAGCTTTTGCATGGCTGAAGAAAGCCGCCGCCCCATACATATTGCCATGGTCGCTGATTGCTAAGGAATCCATACCGATAGCCGCGGCCTGTTTGACCAGGCCTTTTACCGAGGCGGCACCGTCTAAGAGGGAATATTCCGAATGTACATGTAAATGCGTAAACTGTTGATCTATCATAAGTTATGCTTCTATCTCTAATCGAATTGATATTATTTATCTCTGAAGCATTATCATACCACCGATCTTAAATTTCCTCAACATCAATTCTAATAACATCAGGATATCATGAGTGAGATTATTTAGTGGCGGGGAAATAATATAAGAATA
The DNA here is from genome assembly GCA_016342495.1 of Phycisphaerae bacterium. Lineage (GTDB taxonomy): Bacteria > Planctomycetota > Phycisphaerae > Sedimentisphaerales > SM23-30 > JAEIOG01. Next base: position 25,587 of record JAEIOG010000003.1, on the reverse strand, counting down.
GCACACGGATTTTGCCGGATTTGAATGGGCAAGAGCTAATGATTACTTACTGGTTTTGTGGTTTTTCAGCTGGCAAAGCCCAAGCCAAAGCTATTTTTCAATCAGGTGAAACTATGATGATTAGGGTATAAAAAAAGCTATCGAAAAGTTCGATAGCCTCATTTCCTCAAGTCTTTGAGCAAGATTTATTTTTTACGTCTTTTAAGAGTTATAAAAGCTCCGCTGATTAACAGTATAATAGTTGTTGGTTCTGGTACAACTTGATAAACACCACTATCGTTTAATGTCAGGTAGTTGCCTAACATGCTTTGTGCAATTTGTAAGTCAATACCATTGATTTCGCTATTGAAGTCTAAATCCCCTAGTGGATTAAATTTAGCATCACCATTGGCATTACCTAATAATGATTCAATAATTGAAATATCAAGTTGGCTGACAATATTATCCAGATTAACATCACCGATTAAAAGTGTTGTTCCAGAGCCGCCATTGCCATAAGCTATGGTCATCAAAGGGTCGCCCAGTACAACTTCAGACCAGCTAAGGTATGGCAGGGCCGTGAAAGCCGCTTCGCCAAAGCTCATATCCGCGAAGCCATCGCCATCATGGTCAGCTAATAAATTGTAAAATAGATATTCATTATCGACGACAGCATCTGAAAAAGGCTCAAAAGTATGGCCAATAGCACCGGCTCCCCCATTGGAGAGGAAATTTATGACTTTACCTTGGCTACCGTAAACGTCATTGAACATCGTTACGCCATTAAAGCTTTCTATAGATGTGAAAACAGCGCCGTTGGCCAGGTTGAAAGCATCGTCACCGGTTAAGGCATTTGTGATATAAGTGCCATATTTCCCATCGTCGCCATTGGTGCCAAAGCTGGCCCAGGCAATCATATTTCCGGTAACGTCTTTGCTAGTTATTTCATAATCACTTTGAGTATCAAGGATTACAGTTACGCCATTGCCAGCGATCATTTTGGCAGAGTTAGTGCTTTGGTCTATCGATTTTTCTCCGGTCATAGCAGTGTAAGCGCTTTTATAGTCATCACGATATAGCATATTTGCAGTATTCGGTGGATTTTGACCATCTTCAAATACATTATAGCCACTGCTGCCATCCAAGTTGTATACACGGTTAAGATCATAGTCGTTGATGCCATGAGAATCGTCCAGGACCACAATAGCTTTATTGCCATTGACACCAAAATTTATATCTGAAGCACGTCGAGAACTTTCGAGCATTTGCCAGACTGCTGTTGTTGGGTCCTTGCCTTGGTCTTTGCCGGCATCGAGTCTGGATGTTATGTAAATATCGCCAGCTGAGAATTTTCTGTCGCTGGTCCCCCAGTTTGTGGTAGTCCCATCGCTGGTTGGGCCATAATAGCTACCAACAGACCTGGTTTCGGTCCACTGAATATTTTGGAGATTAGTTTCGATATCCCTTGCGAATTTATCCATGCCACTGCGGTATGCCTGATATGGGTTTGCAACCCGGTTGGCGGTATTTAAAGTATTATTTAATGATGGGTCGAGCTGGAACAGAACGGACAATTCAGATTCAACCGAGGCAGCGTTAATTTTATTGATGTCATCAGCTGAATACACCGAGCCAGAACCTGGATTAACAATATTAGGGTTATTGGTATCTTCGATCCGATAGGGCAAGCCAGCTGTTGTGATAATCACCTTGGTGCTGTTGACCGCATTGTTGGCCTGGAGATGGCTGCGTATTGGTGTTGCTATCATATTATTGAAATCGGTTCGGGAGATAATTTCGTTGGCGGCAGTGCTAGAAGGGCCGCTGCTGTCGGGGATACCATTTAAGTATACGACCTGGTCATTGGTTATGCTAGGATAGTATTGACGATACATATTAGCGATAGCGATACTGGTTGGACTATTCTGATTTATGACCAGTAAAACATCCTCAGCTTTTAATACCGCGTATAGATTTGAATTTATGCTTAATAGCATGAAGAGTAAATAAACTGAAAAAATCCATTTTTTGCCACTTGTCATTGCCTGCCTCCTACGGTGCTGCTTAATTTTGTTGTGAGTTTGCTTTAGCGTCAATCTGCGCGCAGATTGAGTGGGTTATTTTAGGTTTCGGTAAAAATCTAAACGCCTTGATTGCGTTGCCAATGTTAATATCGGCATTTGCAAAAGCTGATTTAGTTGATAAATGCTTTTATTGGGAGATTGTGAAATATTAAAAGGAGGATATGACGTTGGTGTCGATTGTAACTTTTATCAGGTCATTTAAGCCGAGAATAATTCATATTTATATATCATTTATTTTTAAGTCGTCCCATAACTTACGGATTTCACAATATTTATAGTTTTAACCTGATGTTTTTTGGACGGCCATATTTTACACACAAGTTATCCACAATAAATATGGCTTATAAAAAGCAACCTTGAAACTAAAGCTTATTAATACAATCGGCACAACTTACTTAAATTATAATTGGGATTATAGTTAAAACTACTGATTAAATCAGGTAAGTTGTTGTATATGAAAGTCTTATGTGATATTTTGATTGGATTAGCTTTTGTTTAAAGCAAATAGCAGACAACTTGTCATAAACACTTAATCCACAAATTATTCAGGGAAAACACAAGTTATCCACAATGATACTAACATTTTCACTAGGATAAAAGCATGTGAGTATGTTGAAACCATAATTGATAATTGCCTATTTTACGTATGGAAAGTTCTCTATTCTATTGTAATTAACTATTTTAACAGGTATGAAAAAAGGCCATGACCTTATGGGCATGACCTTTTAATTGATGTAAGAAAAATTAACTTATTCGACGGTAACGCTTTTTGCCAGATTTCTGGGTTTATCGACGTCCATGCCTCTTAATACGGCGGCATGATAGGCCAGCAATTGCAGTGGCACAACAGTTAGCAAAGGTTGTAATTCATCTAAAGTATCGGGAACATAAAAAACATGGTCGGCATAATTTTTGATCTGTTGATCGCCTTCGGTAGCGACGGCGATTATTTGTCCGCCACGGGCTTTTACTTCTTCCATATTGCCAATGACTTTATCATATTGATCGCATTTGGTCGCAATGAAAACAACCGGCATTTCTGGGGTAATCAAAGCGATTGGCCCGTGTTTCATTTCTGCTGCTGGCAGGCCTTCGGCATGTATATAAGAAATTTCTTTGAGCTTCAAAGCGCCTTCCAGGGCAACGGGATATTGATAGCCTCTGCCCAGGAACAGCCAGTTTTCTCTGTCGCAATATTGAGCCGTCACTTCTTTAATCATTTCGCTAAGTAATAATATAGTTTCGATCTGGTCAGGGATTTTAGCCATCGCGTCAATGTAGCGTTCCAGCTGATATTGGGACATGTGTCGGCGACGGGCAATATAAAGTGCCAGCATAGTAAAGACGGCAACCTGTCCGGTAAAAGCTTTGGTTGAAGCCACCCCGATTTCAGGGCCAACATGTAAATAAATCCCGCAATCGGTTTCTCGAGCAATGGTGCTTCCAACGGAATTGACAATACCTAAGGTGTGAGCTCCGCGGTCATGGGCTTCGCGTAAGGCTGCTAAGGTATCAATGGTTTCACCGGATTGACTCACGACGATTTGCATGGTCCCTTCGTTGATAATTGGATTACGATAGCGGAACTCTGAAGCGAAATCAGTTTCAACAGGTAGCGATGCTAATTCTTCTAAAAGATATTTAGCTACCATAGCCGAATGTAAAGCGGTGCCACAGCCGGCGATATTGATTTTGCGAGCTTTGACCAGTTTGCGGCTCATATCGGCAATGCCACCCAGTTTGATGTTTTTGTTTTGCAGGTCCAGTCTGCCGGACATACATGCCCGGAGTGTTTCGGGCTGTTCAAAAATTTCTTTCTGCATATAATGGGTATAATCAGCCAGCTCGATTTCTTCGAGGGAATATTCAATTTCTTCAATTTTATTATTAACGGGTTGGTTATCGATTGTACTGGTGACATAGCCATCGCGTGAGATAACAGCCATTTCATTATCGCCGAGGTAGACGGCCTGGGTGGTATGTTTGACGATTGCCGCGGCATCAGAGGCTATGATGAATTCATCATCGCCAATGCCTATTACCAGCGGACTGCCTCGTCGAGCAACCATGAGCGTATCGGGTAAATCTTTGCAAATCACCGCAATGCCAAACGTTCCAGCTAATTTGGCCAGGGTTAGTCGGAGAGCTTTTTCCAATCGTTCAGCATCGCTTAACTCCTGAGTGTCGGTAGCATTTTGTTTATCATAAAATAAGCCTATCATATTAGCGACAACTTCTGAATCAGTATCGCTCTTAAATTCGGCACCTTTTTTGATAAGCCATTTTTTAAGTGTTGTGTAATTTTCGATTATACCGTTATGTACGATAGCGATTTTGCCGGTATAGTCTTGATGCGGATGAGCATTTTTTTCTGTTGGTGCGCCATGGGTGGCCCAGCGGGTATGGGCAATTCCGGCGCTGCCAAATAAATTTAGTTCTATTAATTTTTCTTCCAGACAGGAAATTCTTCCCGCAGATCGAATAACTTCCAGTTGATAGTTTTGGGCGATGGCAACGCCAGATGAGTCATAGCCACGATATTCGAGTCTTTTTAAGCCTTCTAACAGAATGTTTTGAGCTTTTTTATTTCCGAGATAAGCAACAATTCCACACATAATGCAAATTCCTTTTTTTTGTATAAATAAGTTGGGGACATATTCAGTGTTATTAATATCGGCCATATTTTAGCACAAACTGAGCAGAAAATAAATATGGTAATACCTTAGTTTCGACTTTTACAAAAAATTGGTTTTATCGGACCATGGTTGTTCCGTTTTTTTTTACACAACTTCATTTGCCATCAGTTTTTTTATATTGTATCTTATTACTGGCTAGCCAATTAAGCCTGAGCACTGCAAATGCTCAGTTCAAAAATAAAGGCAAACCCTACTCTGGGTGCTGCCCAAACCTACTTAGGAGTAGAGAGTTAACCGATGAAGAAGATGTTGTTAATTTGTTTTATCGTTTTAGCTATTACTTGTGTTATTTTTGCTGAGACAACAGTTAAAGATGCCGCTCATAGCAATGATTTTGACAAAACCATGAACGCTTTCGATATCGCCAAACACTACCGATCTACTAGCAATGCTTCGGCTGCTCCTGATCTTAATATGGACGAAATCGACATCATGGCTTATGACAATTTTATCATGAGCAATAGTGCTGATCTTATGTCTGCTAAAAAAGTTGATGGCGCTGTGACTAATTTTGAAATCGCAATGGAGAGAAGTCCTTCGATTTATTTGGCCAATAAAGCCCCAGTTACAGATAGCTTTAATAATATCACTTGTGCTGACAATGCTGCTGTACATAAAAGTGCAATTCCAGAGCCTGCTACCATAGCTCTTTTGGCTTTGGGTTCGCTGACTTTAAGACGCAAACGTTGCAAGATTGTAGCATAACTTAAAAACACACCATGCCCCCGGCTTTTATGTTGGGGGCTTTTTATTTTTAAAAAGCATGAAGCTCAGGTAGAGGTGTTTTGCAACGAAAATTCTAAATTAAACTCATTGTAATTTTATCCTGAAAATGATAAAATTTCAGTCATGGATTTATTTAGTGAAACCGAACAAAAAAACATCGCCTCTGCGGCACCGCTGGCGGTACGCATGAGGCCCCATAATCTTGAGCAGTTTATTGGCCAGGAATCATTTATTGCCCCGGGCAAGCTTCTGTGGCGTATGCTCCAGGCTGACCGGGTTACCAGCCTGATTTTTTATGGCCCTCCTGGAACGGGTAAAACCACTTTAGCTAATGTGATCGCTAATCAATGTTCGGCGTATTTTGACCCGACTAATGCCGCTATTGTTGGCGTGGCTAAAATCCGGGAGATAATTAAAAATGCCCGCGACCGCTTAGCAGTCAACCGTAAACGCACCGTATTATTTTTAGATGAAATTCACCGTTTCAGTAAATCCCAGCAGGATGTATTGCTTGATGATGTTGAAAACGGTACTGTTATTCTTATAGGGGCCACTACTGAAAATCCTTTTTTCTCGGTAAACTCTGCTTTGGTTTCCCGTAGTACAATTTTTGAGTTTGAGTATCTGACTCTTGAACACATAAAAAAAATTATTACACTTGCAATTGATGACGCGAAACGAGGGCTTGGTCAATATGATATTACCATGACTGCCCAGGCGTTGGATTACCTGGCGATTATGTCTAATGGTGATGCCCGTAAGGCGTTGACTGCTCTTGAAGTCGGGGTGTTGTCGCAATTGCATAGTCAGCAATTGCCGGGTGATGGCTCAAAGCCAGCCGGGCCGGTCAAAACTGATTCAGTAGAAATTATTTTTGATTTAGAGCTTGCCCAGGAATCCATTCAGAAGAAATCTTTAGTTTCTGATTCTAAAGGTGATAGTCATTATGACCTGGCATCAGCTTTGCAAAAATCAATGCGCGGCTCTGACCCTGATGCTACAGTTTACTGGTTGGCGCGTTTGATTGCTGGCGGTGAAGATCCCCGTTTTATCGCTCGCCGTATTTGTGTAACAGCTGCTGAAGATGTGGGCAATGCCGACCCGATGGCGACGATACTGGCAGCCTCAGCTATGCAAATCGCCGAATTTGTAGGTTTTCCCGAAGCCCAGCTTCCACTTGCTCAGGCAGCTATTTATATTGCCTGCGCACCAAAATCAAACCGGTCAACCAAAGCAATAATGTCTGCACTTTCTGATGTCAATAATGACCAGACCGCCCAGGTTCCACAGCATCTAAAAGATTCCCATTACCCCGGAGCGAAAAAAATGGGACGAGGCATTCAATACAAATACCCCCACAGCTACCCCGGTGCTTTTGTGAAACAAAATTATTTGCCTGAAGATTTTGCCAAACAATATTATAGTCCGTCTGATCGTGGGTATGAAGCAAGCATCTCAGATCACCTTGAAAAACTCAAAGAATTTTTGAAATAAGAACATGATACAGCTTTTAGCGGATTGTATGGATTTGATTGGGTAAAATAAAGGTTGACAATCTGGTTTTTGTGGTGTTATCATTCATTGGCCCCTAAGAGAAATATAAAAGAGAAAACAGGAGAATATTATGCAAAGACGTGAATTTATTAAATTGTCGACCCTTGCCATGGGTGCAACACTTGCTTTTAATGAAGTTCTGACGGCTCAGGATAAGCCAATGGAAATTGAGACAGGGGTGTTAAAGATTGACCCGGTTTTGATTTCTCCTGAGACAGATACGATGACTGTTGTCTGGATGACAGAATCTGCTTCATCAGGCTGGGTAGAATATGGTATTGATGGCAAGTTGGACCAGAAGGCTTTTAGTAGCAGTGATGGTTTGGTCGATGCTAATAAGAGTTTGCATAGTGTGATATTGAAAAATCTTAAACCCGGCACAAAATATTCATATCGGGTAGTGACCAAAGAAATTCAGAAGTTCGAGCCTTATAAGGTTACTTTCGGCAAAACAATCATAACTAAGGAAAATCAATTTACGACTTTATCGCCGGACAAGAAAAAATATTCTTTTGTAATGCTGAATGATTTACACGGACGGTGGAATTTGATTGATCATAATTTGAATTTTGTAAAAGATATTAATTATGATTTTGTGGTTTTCAATGGTGACATAATTCAAGATCCGCAAAGCGATGTCGCTGTGATTGGTTTTTTGCAAGCGTGCAGCAGTTTCGCTGGTTCGATACCAATTGTTTATGCTCGTGGAAATCATGAAACTCGTGGTGGCTATGCTCGCAACATCAAAGATTATCTCAGGCCAGAGGGAAAATATTATTATAGTTTCACACATGGCCCAGCGAGTTTTCTGGTGATGGATGGCGGCGAAGATAAAGCCGACGACCATTGGGCATATTCCGGTTTGGTAGATTTTGATAATTATCGAACCGAACAAATGTACTGGCTTACCAGCGAGGTTAAAAAAACAGAAGTTAAGGATGCCAAAGTTAAGATTTTCGTAAGTCACATACCACTATATGCCAATGGCGATGCCAACACCTGTAAAGATGGAGTGGTTAAATGGGGGACTATGTTAGATGATTTGGGAATTGATTTATATTTAGCTGGCCATACCCATCGTCCTGATTATGTGGAAGCAAACAGTGTGGGCAATGCCGCTCCGGTAGCGATTGGCGGGGCACCGAGTATGGAAAGATGTACGGTAACAGTGGTGGATGTCAGCGAAACAAAGCTGAATGTAAAGATTATTCTGGCCGGTGCGGAAATGGTGTCGAAAGAAATAAAAATAAATTGAAAGTTGCGGTGTCACATTACACCTATTTAAAATATGCTAAATTTTCCTGGTGCGGAAATATAGCTTATAGCAGAGGAAATAATGGCTTAAAAGGCTATTATTGGATCTTTATTTGATATTTTGAGCATATTTTGAAGAGGTGCTACATTGGAAGATGATAAAATGGATAAATCACATACAGAGCAGTTTTTGCGATTGCTGATGGAAAATCAGAAGCGTATCCAGACATTTATATTGATGTTGGTACCAAATTTTTCTGATGCCGAAGATATTCTCCAGGATACTATTTCGGTAATGTGGAATAAATTTGAGCATTATGAACCCGGCACGCACTTTGCGGCCTGGGGTATTCAGATAGCTCGTAATAAGATCATGAATTTCCGCAAGAAGAAATATCATGCGCCAATGAATTTCGATGAGTCATTACTGGAAGCATTGGTTGACCAGGCCGTAATGATGAATGATGAACTGGATTGGCGTTTGGAAATTTTGCAGGGATGTCGGCGTAAGCTCGAACAGCGTGACCGTGAAATTTTGCGTTTGCGTTATGAGGAAAAAATTAAGGCAGAGGAAATTTCCAAAGCGGTTAATCGAAGTATCCATAGCATATACAAAGATATGTCCCGCATTCATACTCAATTGCAGCGTTGTGTGCAGAGGGCATTAAAGAAACTGTATGGCAACAAAAGTTCTGATACTGGTGAGTATGATATTGATTTTGCTGGTGCTTCTGTCGAGTTTTTGCCTTTGGACCAGTCGCTTGACTTATGGGAGACATTGCTGGAGTGCCTGGAAGGGCGAGTATCAAAAGAGAAATTTGATGTTTTTCAGAATGAATTGGGAAGTGATCCGGTTAAGCTGCAGTTTTATTGTGAAATGATTGCGATATGTATTGGTTTGGATAGCTATAGTGATGTTTCGATGGATACGATAATCAATCGATATTCAATAGAGCAGCTTCAATGTGATTGTCAGGGGGGGCAAATTAGTTTTTATAGCTTAATGCGATGGTCCGTTGCGGCTGTGGCAATGTTCGCGATTATTTTGAGTTTTATGGTTTTGAATAAGCAGTCAAATGAAAAACCTCTGGCTCAATTGGTCGATCAGGATAATTGTCAATGGCTTTTAGTTGATGGCGACCATGAGACAGCGATTAATGCAGGTCAACCATTACACAAAGGCATTTATCGAATGAGCGAAGGTTATGCCCGCTTGCGTATGGTTTGCGGAGCGGAAATTACAGTTGAGGCTCCGGCTCAGTTGGAGCTGATAAATGAAAGTGAAGTATTTTTGATAGATGGTTCAGTGGCGGTAAATTGCCCGCCAGCGGCTTATGGCTTTAAGCTTCGAAGCAAGACCACTGAGATTGTTGATTATGGTACGCGTTTTGGTGTTACAGCCAATGCTGACGGAAAAACTTCGACGCATGTATTAGAAGGTAGAGTTTCGGTGCAGTCAGCAGGGACAAAAAATAAACCTGAAATGTTAACGACTGATCAGGCGATGAATGTTGCTATTGATGGCAAGGTTGCAGAGATAGATTGTCAATATCGCCGCTATGATTTTGATATTCGTGACCGGTTGGTCGCAATTCCGGGCAAACGGCTGGATTTGGCGGATATTTTTGCTGGTGGTAATGGGCTCGGCGATGCCGCTCCGGAAAGATGGATCAGCCCGGTAAAAGGTGAGTACACAGTCGAGATGCGTTATGGCAATCGTTATCTTCCCAATCATTTGTCCCAGGTAAAAGATAATCCTTATGTTGATTGTATTTTTGTTCCTGATGGGGGGGAAGGTCAAACAAAAATATCCTCAACAGGATTAATTTTTGCAAATTGCCCGGATACCCAAGGGATGTACTGGAGTGAAATGAGCAATTGTAATCTGATGGCTATGAGTACCGAAGGAAAAGTTACCCGTGTCATTTTGCCCGGTAAAGAAAGAAAAGAAGTTGTTCAGTCCTGCATAATGATGCATGCAAATCTGGGTGTGACTTTTGATCTCGACGCGATTCGCAAGTTAGCCAACAAGGATATTGTCAGGTTTAGTAGTAAACTTGGCATCGGCTTGCGTGCCCAAAAAGTTAAGTTTGGATATCCGGCGGACTTCTGGGTGCTGGTAGATGGAGAGCTGAAGTTTTGCAGACCGGGCATGACCGATAAAGATGGTAGCGAGACGGTTGATATTGAATTGGCTAAAGGCGCCAGATTTTTGACTTTAGTAGCAACCGATGGCGGCAATGGCAATGGCTGTGACTGGTCGATGTTTACTGAACCCAGCTTGATATTAGAATAGAAATTTAAAAACAAGAATTTTCTTCCTCAAAACCTCTGGCTAAGTCAGGGGTTTTATCTTATTAATAGTTGACGTTAATGTGGGCATTATGGTTTGCATTGAATTTTGCAACTATTATTGATGAACAGAACTTATAAAAGTGTAATACATACTGTTTTGTTATGAAAAGTACAAGTAAATCACTTTTTTTATGAGGATTGTGAATTAAGTTATTTATGAAAGGATAATTTCATGAGACAACTTTTTGTTTTAATTACAATGGTTTTGCTGTTTTCAGGTTGTGCTGTACCTTTTCCTCATTTTCACAAGATTTGTGGCCAGGTTTCTGGCAGAGTGGTTGATATACAAAGTGGTCAACCCATTAGTGATGCTTATGTGTGGATTAGTTATTCTGATAGATCTAGTGGGCATACCAGAACTGGTAAGGATGGAACTTTTAGCTTTGGGCCAAAGAAAGAATTTCGCCGTAGTATAGTAGTTGGTGCCACAAAATCAGCGTTTGCAAATACATCTGCTATCAGAATTGATGCCCAGAGGTATCGGCCTGTGCGTATTATTTTCCCCTATGGCGATATGGTAATGTCAGCCGATCATTATCATAATATCTGGCCTGCACTTAATTTTGATCCTGAGGAAAACCGTTGGAATTGGCCCAATATTCAGATGCAAAAGACGGAATAATAAAAAAGCCATTAATTAATAGAAAAATATTGCTACAGTTTTGATATTTGTGGCATTATATATTGAATACTTTTTCCCCAATTTAGGAGTTTTAATAATATGGATCGTCGTCAATTTTTGAAAATTAGTTCCGCCTCAATGGCGGCTATGTCTTTAGGTGGCTGTGCAGCATTGGGCAAAGCTGTTAGTAAGAAAAAGCCCAATATCGTTTTTATTTTTAGCGATGACCATGCTGTTCAGACCATAAGTGCTTACGGGTCAAAGGTTAACACTACTCCTAATATCGATCGGATTGCGAAAAACGGGGTTGCATTGGATCGGTTTTTCTGCTGTAATTCAATATGTGCTCCTAGTAGAGCGGCTATTTTAACTGGCAAACATAGCCACGTCAATGGTCAGATGACAAATGGAGTTGTCTTTGATGGTGAGCAGGTAACAATGCCTAAACTGATGCAAAAAGCCGGGTATCAGACCGCTCTGATAGGAAAATGGCATCTTAGAAGTGACCCGACCGGCTTTGACTATTGGCAAATCCTGCCAGGGCAGGGATGTTATTATAGTCCTGATTTCATAAGTGCCGAGGGCCAGAAGCGTTACGAAGGTTATGCTACTGATATTACTACTGATTTTGCTTTGCAATGGATGGATAAACGAGACAAAAATAAACCTTTTATGCTGATGTGCCAGCATAAAGCTCCGCATCGAACCTGGGCACCGGCGATCAGGCATCTTCACCTTTATGACGATATCGATATTCCTGAGCCGGACAATCTTTTTGATGACTATAGTGGTCGTATTGATGCTCTTAAAGATAATGAGATGAGTATCGAAAATCATATGGTTTATGGCTATGACCTTAAGGTCGAAGGCTGTAAGATCAAAGATGCTCTGGGCCGTAATTTTGGCAATGGTGAACTTAGCCGCATGACTCCTGACCAACTCAAACAGTGGCGGGCGGCATATGGTCCGAAAAATGAGAAGTTTATGGCTGACTATGAATCTGGCAAACTTAAGGGCAAGGACCTGGTTCGCTGGAAATATCAGCGTTATGCCAAAGACTATCTGCGAACGATCAAAGCGGTTGATGAGAATGTCGGTCGCGTTTTGGATTATCTCGAAGAAAATGATTTGGCAGATAATACTATTGTGATTTACAGTTCCGACCAGGGTTTTTATGTCGGTGATCACGGCTGGTATGACAAACGCTGGATGTACGAAGAGTCTTTCCGTATGCCTTTCCTTATCCAATGGCCTGGCGTTACCAAAGCTGGCAAGACTATCAGTTCTCTGGCACAAAATATTGATTTTGCCCCGACTTTCCTTGATGCAGCAGGTGCTGAGATACCAGATGAGATTCAAGGTGTCAGCCTGCGCCCTATTCTCGATGGCAAAGCGCCAAAAGACTGGCGTAAGGGTTTATACTATCATTATTATGAGCGTGGTGAACATCACGTCCCCGCTCACGAAGGTGTTCGCACCGATCGTTATAAACTGATTAGTTTCTATGATACTAATCAGTGGGAACTTTTTGATCTGGAAAAAGATCCAAAGGAAATGAAAAGTGTTTATAATGAAAAAGCATATGTCCCGATTCGAAATATGCTGTTAGTGGAGTTGGCTCGATTGAAGAAACAGTATAATGTTCCGGAAAATTTGAATCGCAGGAAGCCGAATGTGAAACAATAAAATAAAATTTCTGTCTAACAGAGAAAAGCTGGTTATCGCCAGCTTTTTTTATGCTTATTTTCGCAGGTGGTTTATGAGCCACAGTTCGCCTGCCAGAGCAGACAGCACAGTAGTACCGACAATAAGCCATTTATATAATTTATGTTTTATCGCTTGTTTGTGTTTTGCTGTTATATACAATTTATTAGTTCTCACTGCTTCGACGATTTGAGCCATGAGGAAGTTTGCCCTAAAGGTTCCGATTTCGAGCTGGTCAGCTATTTGTAATAATTGGCGTCGACTATCGAATCGAATCAGATCGCCTTCAAGTCTGTGGATCACATCCCGGCAGAAAGCATCTTCTGCTTTTGCTTTTCTGCCGGGATGATCAATGATAGGGGTTGCCTGTTGCCTCCTTAGGACAGAGTCAGCCCCAGTGTTTTTTATTTTATTAATTTCAAGAGTTGCCGCATGGCGTGCGACGATTGATTTGCTGATGGGTTTTGAAATAGTATTATCAGCTTCGGGCATCATAAAGCCCTTGAGCTGACGATAAGCATTGTAGGCATCGGCTAGTAGAGCATCGCGATAATATTGCAAGGGGCCTTTGGCCGTTAAATGTTTTAACCGGTTTTGGGCAAGTTTATAAGCTTTCTCCAGTTCGGTGGTACTGAAGCCCTGAGTTAACTGTAAAACGGTCTGGCTTTTCAGATAGCTATTATTGATATTGGTTTCGGTGGTAGCCATTGCTTTTTGAATATCTCCTGTATCTTTACATAAGCAATGCTAACAGAAACCATATGGTCAGGTTAAGCAGACTTTAGCCAATCTTACCTGTTTTTACATTTTTTTTACAGGGTGCAAATCGGTCGTAGCGATTGTATCGATTATACCTTTGAGCTATTTGCTACAATCAGCATAATCGTTATAAACATAACTGGTTGAAATTATTGACTTATGGTCGGTTTTAAGATATAACTTGAAGTTGGAATTAAAGATTATCAAAATACCAGATGCAAGAAACAGTGTTTATGTTCAAAAAGAAAAAAAGAAGTTGGCCCCGCCGTATTCTGCGAAGCTTATTAGTTTCGCTGATATTGTCGGTGTTATTGGTATTTGTTTGCTATATGATGATAGTGCATCGGCCAGCGGGCTATAGTCCGATAAAGTTAACTGCCGCTCAGCAGAAAGCTGCCAATGATAAGATGACCCGGATTGTTACCAATATGCATAATCAGTTGGGCGCCGCTAAAGCATTTACTTTTACTTTGGGAAAAGATGCACTGAATGAATTATTATTGATTGATACTAAAGATGATAAGTTTTTAGCAGATGTGCAGCAAAGTATTTTTAATTTTGAACTTGGTAGTATTTTAGTAGAGCCACAGGTTGTTTTTGATGATGGTGCGGTTTACCTTCTGGGTAAATATACTGTTGAGAATAAATTTTTTGGCGAGCAGACAATGGTGCTGTCAATGGGGTGTAAGCCCGCGATTGTTGATGGCGGTTCGCAAGTTAAGCTGGATATTTTGCCATTTAAGCTTGGAGCTTTGCCTGTCGCCCAAAGTATGATCAATGAGGCTATAAGGCGGATCAAACTACAAAATTCAGATGAACAGCTGGCCGACGATGTTATTAAGATAATTAAAGATAGAAGTTTCAGTTTTGATAATCGATTCAAATCTGATGATGCTTTTTTTTCGGTAAAAGATATAAGAATTTTAACTGATCGTATAGAGCTTGATTTTGTTCCGCTAGGAAAATAGAATTGGTGATAGATGTTAAAGATAACCAAAGGGATACAACTTAATATCGACCGACAAGGTACAATTGCGATGGGACCGGCCTATAGCTGGGATAATTCTGCTAATACTGTTTGGCTATGGCTGACTTTTCAAGGGGCCGCGTCGGCTTGTTCGGGTTTGGTGGTTAATGTCAGTCACATCAAAAAAGCGATGCGTGAGATATTGAGCCAGGGTGCCCATAGCTGTAAGAACTGGCCTGATTTGCTCGACTGGGCGTATAAGATGATGGCTGATAAATTCCAGGCTTGCGACTTGACGAAAGCTCAGTTAATGATTAATGATAATTTTCAGCTGGAAATAAATTATAAGGAGCCGGATATGGTTCTGGTTACGACAAAATATGAATTAGCGGTGGCTCACAGACTTTATAATCCACAATGGTCCGATGAGAAGAATTATGATGAGTTTGGGAAATGTGCCAACCCCGCTGGCCATGGGCATAATTATATTGTCGAAGTCACGATAGCTGGTAATCCTGATCCTACAACTGGCCAGGTCGCTAATATCAGCCAGATCGAAAAAATTGTTAATGATAATATTGTCGAGCCTTTCGATCATAAAAATATGAATGCCGATAATTGTGAGTTCGATTCTATCAGGCCAACGGTCGAAAATATGTCGATGGTGTTCTGGAATATATTAAAAGATAAATTCGATGGTGTGGAGTTGCATAAGATTAAGGTTTGGGAAACTCCGACGACGTTTGCTGAGTATTGGGAATAAAATAAGAAAGATAGAGGATGAAAATATGAAAACGTGTAAGCATTGCAAAAAAGAAATTGAACAGTTAGCTAGTAAATGTCCATATTGTCAAGGAGTTCAGAACTGGTATAAAGACCCTCAGGTGACCACCCTTTTGCCAATGTTGGTGGTTTTTTACTTTATTTTCGGTTCTTCGGGATTGTTCAATAAAAAAGTCTATACGGACTACAAAGAACAAATTACTTTTGAAAAATTAAGCACTTCTTCAGATGATAGCAACATTATTCATACATACAATATTAAAAATAACACCAAATATAAATGGGAATCAATTTCCTATCAATATGTTGGCACGGATGAAAAAGGGCAGGTAATGAAAGTGAAATCGGAACAAGAGTATCGGTGGGTAGTGCAACCAAACGATTCAAGTATGCTTTCAATCTTAATAGAGAAAAATAGCCCTATAAAAAAATGGGAACTTAAAATAATAGATATGGAAAGTGGTCGATTTTAATGCGATGAACGGATAATTACTCTGTGCGAAGCACTTTGAGATTAATAAGAGCCGTTCCATATCAGATAAAGGCAACTTAAAAATAAAAAAGCCCTCAGGTTTTAAACCTGAGGGCTATGTTTTTAATCAAATTGGGATCTAAATCTTTTTAACTGAAAGCGACAGTGTGGCTTTGCCGATGGTGATTTCAACTGGTTGGCCATCGCTGATGACATCTTGGATTTTATCGCAAAGCGTTTCGCCACAGATATAGTCTTTGTGAGCATCGAAAGCTTCTTTGAGATTTTTATCAGTGGTATCCCAGCCAACAGAGATATGATCCTGGATTTCAAAACCGCTATCCTTACGGGTTTGCTGAATATGGCGAACCAGATCGCGGGCCAAACCTTCCAGCATCAGCTCATGGGTAATGTCAACATCCAGCACTAAATGTGGCTGAACATTATTACTTACCACCAATGTATCAGGGTATTGACATTCGACGATCAGTTCATTGGCTTCAAGTTCAAAACTCTTGCCATCGCCTTCGATGGTTACACCCTGGCCAGCATTAACTTTAGCAGCTATCGCGCCAGCATCAGCAGTTTTTAGGATGTCCATGACTGTCTTCATATCTTTACCCAGTTTTGGCCCCAGCAGGCGACGATCAGGCTTTAAGGTATAAGTTACAAATTCATCCAGGCTTGGCACTGTTTCCAGTTCCTTGATATTTAATTCTTCCAGAACATGGCTCTTAAATTGCTCAAGCACCGCAGCATCATCCTTATTTCCAACGGCGACCAATTTGGCCAATGGTTGTCTTACACGCAATTTTTTCGTTTCACGAATACTCAAGCCACGACTTACAACGTCAGCAATCATATCCATATCCGCAGCTAACTTTGGATTGCGAAGCTGTTGATCAACTTCTGGATATTTACAATGATGAATACTCTCAGGTGCATTAGCATCAAAGGGTCTAACCAGATTCTGATACATATTTTCAGTCATAAATGGACTGATCGGAGCGACAATCTTGCAAAGTTCAGTCAACACTTTATAAAGCGTCTGATAGGCTGCAAGTTTATCGACATCGGAATCATTTTTGGCACGCCAGAATCGCCTGCGATTGCGACGTACATACCAGTTTGATAATCTTTCGATAAACTCTTCTGCCTTTTGCACCAGTTGCATAACCGCAAAATCAGTCATGGCCTTGTGGCCGACTTCGATAAGTTCCTGCAATTTACTCAACAGCCATTTATCGATATCCTGCAATTGTTCATAAGGGACAGCTTCTTTATTAGGATCAAAGCCATCCAGCCTTGCATAGTTTACAAAGAAGCTGTAAACATTCCACCATGTGCTAAATACCCGACGGCGAACCTGATCGCCGGGAGTATAACCAAAGTTCATATTATTGGTCGGGTTCTGGCCACAATACATCCAGCGCATTACATCAGCACCCATTTTTTCAGCTGCTTCATCGAACCAGATGGCATTGCCAGTTGACTTGTGCATTTCCTGACCATGTTCATCACGAACCAGTGCATGGCCCAGCAAAGTTTTAAATGGCGGTATGTTTTCCATCATGGTGCTCATTGACAATAATGCATAGAACCAGTTTCTAAACTGCCCGGGAAAACATTCCAGCACCAGATCCGCTGGCATCCATTCTTCCCAATATTTACGATCTGTATTATACCCAGTTGTAGAATAAGGCACTATACCGGCATCCAGCCACGGGTTGCCAACATCGGCGATGCGTTTAACGGGCTTGCCGCACTTTTCGCATTTAATTCGCAGATGATCGACCCAGGGCCGATGAGGTGAATTACCTTCAAATTTGTCCCAGCCTTCGATAGTCTTTTCTTTCAATTCTTCTTTTGAGCCAATGACATCGTGCCAGCCGCATTCGCATTCAAAGATTGGCAGTGCCAAACCCCAGAAGCGTTTTTTGCTGATCATCCAGTCGCCCATGTTTTCCAGCCAGTTTAGTTCCTGGTCATGGCCCCATTCGGGAATCCATTTGATTTGCTTGACCACATCTTTGATTTCGTCGCGCCAATCCATATTGATATACCATTCATCAACCGAGCGGAACAGCAAAGGAGTCTTGCAGCGCCAGCAATGGGGGTATTCATGACTGAAGCGTTCTTTCTTATAATAGATTTTTTTCTCACGCAGATTTTCCATGACCACGTCGGCAACTTCGCCAGCATTTTTACCTTCTAAGAAGCCAAAACCTTCGACATAAGCGCCGGTATCATCAATAGGCATCAGCATTGGCAGTTTCAGTTCTTTGCCAAGGTCGAAATCTTCTTTGCCACAGCCCGGTGCGATATGGACGATACCAACACCACTGGTGTCAGAAACATCTTGCCAGGGGATAACTCTATGGGTATAGCCAACTTCATCGAAAGTTTCTTTGACTATCGGAAATTCATCGAAAGGTCCGGTATATTCCCAGCCGATCATATCTTTACCAAGAATTTTTTCGATAACAGTATGCTCGCCTTTTTCTTTCAGGACCGAAACCAGAGCCTCAGCTACATAATAGAATTTATCACCTTGTTTGACTTTGACATAGGTCAATTCCGGATTGACAGCAGCGGCCACATTAGCAGCCAGTGTCCATGGAGTCGTTGTCCAGATGATTAATGCTTCATTATCACGGCCAACTAAGGGGAACTCGACATACAAAGCAGTGTCTTCGACGGTTTTGTAGCCTTCTTTTTTTTCTTGTTCAGAAATTCCGGTTTCGCACCGCGGACACCATGGCATGGCATCCAGGCCTTTATACACATATCCACGATTATGGCATTTTTTCAGGAATGACCAGATGGTATAATTGTTTTCATCGCTCATGGTATAATAACTGTTATCCCAATCCATCCAGTAGCCCAGCCTTTTGGATTGTTCGGTCTGGATCTCCGAATATTTTTCTACCCGAGCCTTACAGCGATTGGTAAATTCTTCCAGGCCATTGCGTTCGATGTCGGCTTTGGTTTCAAAACCCATTTCCTTTTCGACTTCAACTTCGACCCAGAGACCCTGGCAGTCAAAGCCATTTTGATAACGCTGTTCGCAGCCCAGCATAGCATGGTAACGCTGGTAGCAGTCTTTTAAGGTTCTGCCCCAGGCATGATGAACGCCCATCGGGTTATTGGCGGTAATAGGGCCGTCCAAAAAAGACCATTTTTTATTGCCTTTGTTTTGCTTACGCAATTTTTCAAACGCATCGGTATCTGTCCAGAACTTGAGCATTTCATGTTCCAGTTCAATATGCTTGCAGGTAGAGTCAACCTGTTTAAACATCTACGATCTCCTATGTATAAAAATCTACTTATTATTAATTTAGGTAGCTTTGCAGAATTTATACAGTTGATTAGCCAGATAAATCCAAACTATACCTATTTAAACGGGTATTATCGCCTTTAATCGGTAAATATGCAAGTTTTTAGCTGTTTTTTCTAACTGAAAGGTCATAAAACCTTGATAATCCGTTAAAATCTAAGGGCAATAGCTTCACAATTTATTTGCCCTATGATAGCCTACAGGTTTAACCTGCAAATGAAAACCAGTTTAGTTTGAGCAGAGAGCCAGTATCGCTACCGGTAAAGACCAGGTACAGGTCATGAGTGCCGCTGGTATCGGTGATGTTTATTGACTTTGTCCCCCATTTTTGCCAACCGCCAGTATTGGTTACCGGGCAGGTTCCTATTAATTTCCCTTTGATACTATCCAGACGGATTTCGATATTTGCCCCTGTAGCATTGCTGGCCAGACGAGCCTGAAAACTGTTTGTGAGCGTCCCAAAATCAATTTTATGATAAACACAATAATCACCGTTATTAATGTCGGTGGTATTCTGGCCGTTTTCGCTACATTTTTCGATTTTGATACCAGAGTGTCTGCAGCAGTCTTCTGCTTCGATTTTCGATTGAGCGTTTTTGCCTATGCAGCAGATATCTTTAGTGGAATCACTGATATTGTTTGAACTGGTAATGCCTTTGGAAAGGTTATAGTCGTTCGAGTTGCCATAGGAATTATTATTTGTGCAGGTGCCGGTTGCCCCCGGGCGGGCGTAGATACCTTTGTTTTTGTTGTTGGCGACACGGTTATTTTGCCAATTGATGTCGGTTGTAACAGTTTTTTCGCTATTGGCCAACAGGCCGACATCGCCATTGCCGGTAATGATGCAGTTTTTTACCGTAAAGCCCTTGGTATCAGCGGCCCGGATTCCTCTGAAATAATTTCCCTGCATCTGGCATTTATCTATGTTTATATCAGTGCTATAGGAAATATTTATACCGTTCGCTGAGATCGAGTTGTCAAAAATAGAATTGCTTACATACACCGTATAGCAACGCCGAAGATAAAGATTATGGGCATATTTAAGACTGTCAAGGTTGCCGTTGCGACTGAAATTGCAATTTTCAATAATTACATTTTTCGCACCTTTGATATGTACTCCCCATCCGGTTTCGTAAACATTGACTCTGGATAACTTTATGTTTTCGTGGTTTTTAGTACGAGAAGTGATATGGATTCCGCCGGCGTTTTTAGTTGGACAGCCAAAGAGTTCAAGGTTTTCAATTGTAACATTCTCTAAGCCACTGTCAGCCTGAATAATTATTTTGATATCTTTGGTGGTTTTGATTATCGAAGTGTTTTTGCCCTGTCCACAGAGGGTGATATTGCTTTTGATTTTTATTGGTTTATCAATAATATGCACGCCTGAACTTAGGGTAACGGCACCGCCCCCACTGACTGAAACATCATCAATTGCCTGTTGGATGCTCTGGCCGGTTGCTACCATTTTATCGGTGGCACCGACCTGACTTGCGAAAATAATTAATATCACCGGCAATAATAGTTTCGCCAGTTTTTTTTTGAGCATAATATCATTTCCTTTCAACGAGGTATCACTTAAAATGATTCTAGCTATATAGTATTGAGTTTCTGAGCATTGGTGCTAAGTCAATTTGTGTATCATATTTTTCAAATGCTTCAAAATAATAATATCAAATATTCTCCCATATTTCGAGATTATTAATCTAAATGATACTTAACTGCCCAGTGCCCTCTGTTTCTTTATACAAAAACAGAGGGTGTTTTTGGCATAACCATGATTATTTTGTGTAAGAAACAGGCTTATCGCATACACATTGATAATGCTAAACCTTTGTTATTTACCGCTTGCAACTTATATATTAATAGGTATTATTAGTATATTACCTATTATAACATTGGATATTAAAAATATATTTTACTAACCTTTTTTGGGAGTTTCGCAATGAAACATTTTAGAGGCTTGTCATTAATAATTATCACGGCGATTGTTTTATCGCTGGTTGGCAGTTCGGCCAATGCCATTGAGCTGAGTGAACTGGAAAAATCTGTTATAATGATTCGGGCAACCAATCAGGATTTTAATTTCCAGATGCCCTGGAAGCAGGGTAACCGTGCAAGTGGTGTCGGCACTGGATTTGTTATTGCTGGCAATCGAATTTTGACTAATGCCCATAATGTCGCTAATGGGCGGGAAATCGAGCTCCGCAAACAAAATACCGCCCAGCGATTCACCGCTAAAGTTGTATTTGTTTCTCATTCTTGTGATTTAGCTATCCTGGAGCCTGAAGATCCGATGTTCTTTTTTGGTACCGAGCCTTTGGAAATCGGTGGGATACCAAAAGTAAACAGTACCGTGCAGACCTGCGGCTATCCGATGGGCGGCCAGCTGCTTTCGGTTACCGAAGGTGTGGTTTCGCGTGTTCAGATGAGTGTATATTCTCATCCCCGTGCCGATTCGCACCTGGTGGTTCAGACTGATGCGGCGATTAATCCGGGTAATTCCGGCGGCCCGGTTATTCAGGATGGCAAAGTTGTGGGTGTGGCTTTTCAGGGCTTAACCAGTGGCGATAATATTGGCTATATGATTCCCACCCCGGTTATCAATCATTTCTTAAAAGATATCGAAGATGGCACAGTAAATGATTTTGGCAATAGTGGTTTTGTTACTGCTAATGTTTTGCATTGTGATGCTTTCAAAAAATATATCAAGCTTCCAGCCGACCAGGATGGCGCTGTGGTTGTTGATACTCAGGCCAACAGCACCGTCGATGGCGTTTTGCTGGCTAATGATGTTATCACCGCTATTGATGAATATAATGTTGACAATGACGGCATGATTAATATTTATGGTATGCGTTTGCTTATGGATGAGGCAATCGAACAAAAACAAATCGGCGAAGAGGTAACTTATACTTTCTATCGAGATGGGCAAGAAAAACAGATGACCGTTGAGGTTCTGCCTAATATGCCTTTGCTTTCCTTGACCAAGCAATATGATATTGAACCGAAATATTGTCTTTATTCAGGATTGGTTTTCACTAATTTATCCAGGAATTACCTCGAGGCGATTGGTGGAGCCCCAACCTTCCAGTTGCGTTATCTGTTGAACCATTCCATGGAAACAAAATTTGATCCTAAACGCGAAGAGTTTGTAGTTTTAAGTGCGGTATTATCTGATGAGGTTAATACTTATACCGATGGCTTTACCAATGAACTGGTTGAAAAAATCAATGGTGTACAAATCTGGTCATTAGCTGATGTACTCAAAGCATTTGAAAAAGATGTAGATGGTTTCTTTGTTGTCGAGTTCAAAGGTCAAAACAAGCCATTGGTTCTGGATGCCCAAAAAGCTCGTGACAGCCATAGAGCTATTATGGAAAAATATAATGTGCCGGCAGAAACAAACGTAAAAGTTCAAGACTAAAAGTTGAAAACTGTTGATAATAATCGATTTTGAAAAACAGGAAATAATAAAATGAGAAATATAAATAAATACGGTTTGGCTTTGCTGGCTGTTTGTATGTTGACTTTGTCTGCTTGTCAGCCGGTGGCTAAAATAGAAAATGCCTCGGTTGATCTTTCCGATAAGTTTAAGGTTTCGATGGCTTATGTCGAGGTTACAACTTATCCCTGGGAGACCTTTCAGTCCTGGAAACAAGGGGATCCTGGCACCAGCGGCGGCTATGGTATAGCAGTTGCTAAAGATGAAATTATTTATCCGGCTAATAAAGTTATTGATGCCACTGATATCAAAGTTAAACCTTTTGGCCAGGATGATTTTGTCAAAGCCTCAGTTAAGATTACTGACTATGAATCCAATCTTGCATTACTGAAACTTGAAACTGAAAAAATGGCTCAGCCGATGGTCCCGGTTGAATTTTATGATATTTATAAAAAAGGCGCTGAAGTGGAATTCTTCAAACTCAAAAGCAATGGTGTTGTCGATTCTGGCCGCGCTTTTATTGATGACCATCAGGTTTCAGGGATATCAATTTCTTATACCAGACATCTTTATTTCAAGTTGGCTAATGTTTCCCAGGCTTTGTCTTCCGGTGAAATTATTACCTTAGATGGTAAACCAATTGGTATGGGTTCCTGGTCCAGCGGGTCTAATTCGGGTGGGATTGTTGTCGCTAAAGTTATCAATCATTTTCTCGAAGATAACAAAGACGGGGTTTATAAAGGTTTTCCAACCCCGGCTTTCAGCACTACCCGCCTGATCGATCCTACCATGCGTCGCTATCTGGGTGTGCCCGCTGAAATCAAAAATGGTTGCTATGTAACTAATGTCAATCCAATCGGAACCGGTGCTGATGTTCTGAAAAAGGGCGATGTTATTTTAGCCATCGATGGCAAAGAACTTGATGCTTATGGCCGCTATATGGATCCGATTTTTAAGGAAATGAGCTATTATCCGCTGATTACCGATAAGCAAATCGGCGACAATATTAAATTTGAAATTTATCGCGATGGCAAAAAAATGGAACTTGATGTCACAGCTGCCAATTTCAAAGTCGAAGAAATGCTGATTGATTATTATACCTATGGCAAGCAGCCGGAATATATTATTACCAATGGTTTTGTATTCCATAAACTTACCAGGCCTTATGTGACTGCTCAAGGCGCTGGGCGTGCATTGCCGCGTATTGAAGGCTATCTAAATGATGAATCTTACAAGGCAACTAAAGATCGTCAGGATATTGTCGTGCTTACCTTCACTATTCCATTGCCAACAAATCGCGGTTACCAGAATTATAGCCAACTGGTGGTCAAAAATGTTAATGGTACCAAGATTTCCAATATTGCCCAGATGGATCAATTGCTTGCTGAAAATAAGGAAGAATTTCATGTTATTCAGTTTGAAGGTAATTATCCTGACCTGGTTATTCCAGTTGCGCAGGCAAAAGAAATTGACACCATGTATCTGCCGAAGATGTATGGGATCAAACAAATGAAAAATATTGAAAAATCCAAAGTTAATTAGATTTGTTTTTTTGTGCCAGCGTATTAGTTTATTGCGCTGGCACTTTTAAGGAATTATGATGAACATAAAAAAACTAATTATCATCTTTTGTTTGCTTTCAGTTATTGTCGGGTGTAAACCGGTTTCCAGTGAAACTAAATTGTCGGTTAATAAAAAAATTGAAGATTGTATTGATGTTATAAGGCAAAAATATAACCTGCCAGCGGTCGCCGGCGCTATCATCACAAGTGATGGATTGTGGGGTGTTGGTGTTGTTGGTGTTCGGAAAAAAGATACAGATATTAAAGTTACGGTCAATGATCTCTGGCATCTGGGTTCTGAAACCAAAGCAATGACCGCTTCTCTGGCTGGGGTGATTGTTCAAGAGGGGTTAATTGATTGGGACACTACCATATCAGAAATGTTTCCTGAGCTTTCTGGTATGATGCCGGAAACTCATCGTAATATCACACTAAAACAATTTTTAGCCCATCGCACCGGTTTGACCTCTAATCTTGACTGGGCTGCGATATCCCGTTCTGGCACCATAGCTCAGCAGCGTCAGGAAGTTCTCAAACAATTCTGCTCGCAGAAACTGGATTTTCAACCAGATACCAACACTCAATATTCAAACATGGGATATGTTCTGGCTTCGATTATGCTGGAAAAAGCTACCAATTCAAGCTGGGAAAAATTGATTGCTAAACATATTTTTAGACCATTAAAGATGAAGTCTGCAGGCTTTGGTGGAACCGGTACAGTTGGTGAAATTGATCAGCCCTGGCCTCATTTTGCCAATGGCAGGCCAACGCCTACTAATGGGTTAAATAGGGATAATCCTTTGGTGATGGCTCCGGCGGGATGTGTGCATTGCAGCATTGAAGACTGGGGAAAGTTTGTTGCCGACCATCTTAAGGGTTCCCGGGGGAATAAAGCTCTTTTGCAAAAAGAAACTTATCAGATTCTGCATCATAAATTCAGTGATAGCCGATTTGCGTTAGGGTGGGTTGTCTACCAGCGAGACTGGGCAAAAGGTAATGTCCTAACTCATAGAGGCACCAACAATATGAATTTTGCTGAGACCTGGTTATCTCCCAATCAAAATTTTGCGGTTTTGGTTTGTATCAATCAGGGTGGTGATAATATCAAGGAAGTATCCGACCAGGCTTGTGCGGCTTTAATTGAACTTTACTTGAAAAACATTAAGTGATTTAGCTGTTTACTTGCAGTTTCCATTCTTTGTCAGAATTACAATAAGAATCACAGCCATCCCATATGAGGTGGGGCTAAAACTAAATATTTCAAAATAGCGGGATATGAGTTACACTGTAG